>PLDT01000611.1:0-3387 GCA_003136255.1 Actinomycetota bacterium | reverse complement strand
CTTCATCGTGTGGCCCTCGGTGTCGTCGTCCTCGTCGTCCTTCTTCATGGTGTGGCCCTCGGCGTCGTCCTCGTCGTCCTTCTTCATCGTGTGGCCTGCGGTGTCGTCGAGGTCGTCCTTCTTCATCGTGTGGCCCTCGGTGTCGTCGAGGTCGATGTCGGGGGTGTGGTCCTGCTCGGTCATGGTGTGTCCCTTTCGGTTCCGGTCTCTCGGATCAGAGTCTGCGGATCGGCGTCTGGGATTAGCATCCCGGAAGGCAGGGGTGACCGTCAGTCCTGCGGCTGACACCTGAACTGTCAGCTTGCCGACACCTACGCGCCGGCGAACCGGCCCAGCGCGTCCGGCTGTTTAACCGTGACGGCTCGGTCATGCATCTCGATCCAGCCCCGCCGCTCGAAACCGCGCAGCGCCGCGTTGACGGTCTGGCGGGTACTCCCGGCCTGATGCGCTAGCTCCTCCTGGCTCATCTTGAACCCGATGACTCCGTCGGCGCCCCTCGGCTGGCTCAGCAGGATCTTCGCGACCCGTCGCGGAAGGTCGAGGAAGACCAGGTCGGCAGCGGCCTCGGTCAGGCGGCGGAGGCTGGCCGCGATCGAATTCGTCAGGGCCTGGGCGGCCGAAGGCACCCGCGCGCAGATCTCCCGGATCGCGTCGCGCGGGATCAGCAGTAGCTGGCACTCCTCGAGGGTCTCGGCGTCGGCGGACCTCGGGCCGCCGTCGACAACCCCGAGTTCGCCGAGCAGGCCGCCAGGATGGATGACGGCCAGCGTCAGTTCGCCGCCGTCAGCCGAGCGGACGGTGACCTTGACGCGGCCGGAGACGACCACGATCACGGTGTCGCCCGGGTCGCTTCTGGTGAACACCACCTGGCCGCGGCGGAAGCCGCGCAACCGGGATGCGGCCGCAATGGCCTTCAGGTCCTCGGGCGGCACCGAACGAAGCAGGCTGGTCTCGCCCAGGATGGCGGCCACGTCAGCGCCCATCATCGGCCCCCGGGGTTACCGCGTTGCTGGCTACGGCCCGCAGGACGGTCTTGACTTCGTACGGGCGCAGGTGCGGATGCTTGCTGAGCAGCCGGGCCACCAGCCCGGTCACGTGCGGAGCGGCGAAGGAGTTGCCGGTCGAGACGATCGTGGAACCGGACAGCCACGGCACCCTGACGTCGATGCCGGGCGCTCCGAAGTCGGTCGGGGGAGTCGGGTTGGCGTCGATGCCGAACGGATCTTGCCCGTCGTGGGCGGCCACGGAGATGACCGAGGAGAACTGGGCCGGGTAGGTCGGCGCCGGGACGTTGTTGGTGGCGCAGACCAGGACGACGCCGGCGAACGCTGCTTCGTCGGCGATCTCGTGGAAGAGACCGAAGTAGTCCTCNNGCGGTGCCATGGCCGAACAAGTCATCATGCGGGCCTTCGGCAGTGGTCACCTCCCCGGTCTCCGAGTCCCGCTGCAACGCGACCGCCCGCTCGACGGTGCCGACCGCCGGGTGGGCAGCATCGACCCCGCTGTCGATCACGGCCACGGTGACCCCGGCTCCGGTCGCCCCGCCCCACGCCCAGTCCTTGTCGATGGGCAGGTCGATCCGCGGGACCGGGCGCAACGCCTCCGGGGCGAACGCATCGCTCCATGCTGGTCTTAGCGAGGTCGTCGTGACGGCCGCCTTTCGACGTAGTCCGCGACATCCCGCAGCACGGCCAGCGCCAGCCGGCGTTCCGCGGCGCCGTGGCGCGCCAGGGCCGCGAAGGTGCCGGCCAGGTCGGCCAGGTCGGCGTCGGCGGCCGGAAGCCCGTCGGCGGCCTGGCGCAGGGCATCGGTCAGGTCATCGCCACCGGCGGCCTCGGCCAGCGCGCCCAGCAGCACCCGCCCCATGAGGCTGAACCGCTCGACGCTGGCCAGGGCCAGGGCGGCCTGGTCAGCGAACAGCGACAGCAGGGCCATGTCCTGCTCGGCGCCGGGTCGCCGCGGGTCGCGGTCAAGCAGGCTGATGACCCCGAGCAGCCGCGCGGGCGTTTCGACCGGTACCGCGAGGATGGCCTGCGGGACGTACCCGGTCTGCTCGGCCTGTTCCCGGGCGAAGCGCGGGTCGCTGGCCACGTCGCTGACCGCGATCGGCTGACCGGACTGCACCACCCAGCCGGCGATGCCCNNGCACCGCCGGGCCGAGCGACGTGGCCAGCTCGCCGAGTTGCCGCATCAGTTCATCGGGGCTCATGGTCCGGTCCTGGGCTGGCTGGCGGGTGGGGCCGAGGCCGAAGGCCGCAGCCAGGGGGTACGGGCCATCCGGGTCCCGGCGACGGAAAGCAGCGCCGGGCTTGGCTGGCTGACCTGCAGGGCGGACAGGAAGTCCGGGCCGCCGATCCGGAGCAAGGTACTGTCTCGGGAGGTCCTGACCGAGGCGGTGCGCGGGATGCCGTGCAGCAGCCCGAGTTCGCCGACGTAGCCCGGCGCGGTCACCGGCGGCAGCTCGCGAGGTTCGGGCCCGTCGCCGCTCGCTTGTACGGACAGCTCGCCGTCGGCGAGGATCCACAGCGCGTCGGCCGCGTCGCCCTCGCGGATCACGACCTGGCCGGCGGGCATGACGACCTCCTCGGCGGCCGCCGCGAGCCGCTCGAGCGTGCGGCGGTCCGCGCCGGCCAGCAGGTCCAGCTTGGAGAGCAACTCGACTCGCGGGCGCAGCCGTTCGGCGGCCGCGGCCGAGGTGCGATCGGCCCGCAGCAGGGTCGGCAGGCCGGCCAGCCCGAGGGCCGGGATCCCGACCCCCACGGCGACGAGCGCGACGTTGACGTCGGCGTGCGCGAGCAGGACGCCGGTGGCCAGGCTGGCCAGCAGGATGCCGGCCAGCACCACGGTGTCGAAAACGCCCAGCACGCGGCCCAGCACGTCACCGGGCAGGTCGCGCTGCAGGCTGGTGATCGCGAGCACGTCCACGATGATCATGCCGACGCCCGAGAGGACCTGCAGGGCGGCGGCCAGCGCGGGCCAGTGCACCGGAACCGTCAGCAGGAACGGCAGCGCCTGCAGGCAGATGCTGCCCATGATCACCGGGGCCAGCCGGGACGCGCCGCTCAGCCGGTTCGCGAGGCCGGCCCCGAGCAGTCCGCCGAGCGCCGAGCCGGCCAGCAGGTAGCTGTAGCCGCTGGGGCCGGTGCCCAGCCGGACCGACAACGGGACGTACAGGACGGTGGCCGCGCCGTAGACCGCGGAGTCCAGTGCGCAGAACAAGATCACGGCCACCGCGACGGGCTGCGCGGCCAGCGATCTCAGGCCCGCAACCAACTGCTGCGCCGTGCTGTCCTCGGCGCTCCCGCCGCCGCGGGACCGGACCCGCAGCCGGGTGACCATCGCGGCCGCCACGGCGAAGCTGGCTGCGTTGATCGCGACGCTGATGAC
>PLDT01000483.1:0-5279 GCA_003136255.1 Actinomycetota bacterium | reverse complement strand
TTCCTGTTCGGCCAGAACCCGGCCGTGGGCTCGGCCAACACCAGGATGCAGCGGTTCGGCATGGCCAACCTCGACTGGCTGGTGGTGCGGGACCTGGTGATGATCGAGAGCGCGACCTGGTGGCAGGACGGGCCCGAGATCGAGACCGGCGAGATGCGCACCGAGGACATCAAGACCGAGGTGTTCTTCTTGCCCGCCGCCGCGCACACCGAGAAGTCGGGCAGCTTCACCAATACCCAGCGCATGCTGCAGTGGCATCATGAGGCGGTGCCGCCGTCCGGCGACGCGCGCAGCGACCTGTGGTTCACCTACCACCTGGGCCGCCGCATCCGGGAGAAGCTGGCCGCCTCGACCGACGAGATGGATCGGCCGGTGCTGGACCTGACCTGGGACTACCCGACCAGCGGGCCGCTGGCCGACCCGTCCGCCGAGGCGGTGCTCGCCGAGGTCAACGGGTGGGACGCCGAAGGCCAGCCGCTGTCCGGGTTCGCGCAACTGAAGGACGACGGGTCGACCACCTGCGGGTGCTGGATCTACAGCGGCGCGTACGCGGGCGGGGTCAACCAGACGGCCCGGCGCAAGCCCGGCTCCGAGCAGAGCTGGGTCGCGCCCGAGTGGGGCTGGGCCTGGCCGGCCAACCGGCGGATCCTGTACAACCGGGCCTCGGCCGACCCGGACGGCAAGCCGTGGAGCGAGCGCAAGGCCTATGTCTGGTGGGACGCGGAGGAGGGCAAGTGGACCGGGCACGACGTGCCGGACTTCCCGGTCACCCGGCCGCCGTCCTACCGGCCGCCTGAGGGCGCGACCGGGGTCGACGCGATCTCCGGGATCGACGCGTTCATCATGCAGAACGACGGCAAGGCGTGGCTGTTCGCCCCGGCCGGGCTGGTCGACGGCCCGCTGCCCGCGCACTACGAGCCGCAGGAGTCGCCGTTCAGCAATCCGCTCTACAGTCAGCAGCGCAACCCGATCAGGCAGATCATCAGGCACCCGCAGGACCCGCTGCAGCCCAGCGGGAACGAGCCGGGCTCATCGGTGTACCCCTACGTGGCAACCACCTACCGGCTGACCGAGCACCACACCGCGGGCGGCATGTCGCGGACCCTGCCCTTCCTGGCCGAGCTGCAGCCGGAATTCTTCTGCGAGGTCTCGCCCGAGCTGGCCGCCGAGCGCGGCCTGGAGCACGCGGGCTGGGCCACGATCATCACCGCCCGCACCGCGGTGGAGGCCCGGGTCCTGGTCACGCCGCGGATGCGCCCGCTCGTGATCGAAGGGCGGCCGCTGCACCAGGTCGGGCTGCCCTACCACTGGGGCGCCAACGGGCTGGTCACCGGCGACTCCGCGAACGAGCTCGCGTCGCTGGCGCTCGACCCGAACGTACACATCCAGGAGGTCAAGGCGATGGCCTGCGACATCCGCCCCGGCCGCCGCCCGCGTGGCCCCGCGCTGCGCCTTCTCGTTCGCGACTACGCCGTGCGCGCTGGTATCACCGAGCACACCGGCGAGGAGGGTCCGAGATGAGCATTGATCCCGCCGCCCGGGCCGGGCACCTCGACCATCCGCCGCGGATGGGCTTCTTCACCGATACCTCGGTCTGCATCGGCTGCAAGGCCTGCGAGGTGGCCTGCAAGGAGTGGAACGCGGTGCCCGAGGACGGGCTGAGCCTGTCCGGCATGTCCTACGACAACACCGTGGGCCTCGGCGCCTCGACTTGGCGTCACGTCGCGTTCATCGAGCAGGTGGTCCCGGCCAGCCGCGTACTGTCCCTCGTCCCGTCCGATAACGCTCCCGCCGCCCCGGCAACCTCTTCCCCCCCAACGGCCCTATTTATCCCTTCCCTCCCAGCGGACACTTCTTCCCCTTCCGCCCTGGCGCCCGCAGAGGGCGTCCGCTGGCTGATGTCCAGCGACGTGTGCAAGCACTGCACCGAGTCGGCCTGCCTGGACGTGTGCCCGACCGGGGCGCTGTTCCGCACCGAGTTCGGCACCGTGGTGGTCCAGGACGACGTCTGCAACGGCTGCGGTTACTGCGTCGGGGCCTGCCCGTTCGGCGTGATCGCCAGGCGCGAGCAGGACGGCCAGGCACACAAGTGCACGCTGTGCTACGACCGGCTCGGCGCCGGCATGGAGCCGGCCTGCGCCAAGGCCTGCCCGACCAAGTCCATCCAGTTCGGCCCGCTTGACGAGCTGCGCGAACGGGCCCGGCTGCGGGTCGAGGACCTGCACGCGGCGGGCCAGGAGGACGCGCAGCTGTACCTGGACGACCCGGCGGACGGCATCGGCGGCGGCGGGGCGTTNNTTCCTGCTGCTCGACGAGCCCGAGGTGTACGGCCTGCCGCCCGACCCGGTGGTCACCACCCGCGACCTGCCGGCCATGTGGCGGCACGTCGGCATGGCCGCCGCGGGCCTGGCCGCCGCGGCGATAGCGCTCGGTTTCGGTAGGCGGAGGTGAGGGCCCGATGACGGAGGTGCGTACCCGCGGGAACGGCACCGGGCGCCGGCGGCGCCGCGGCGGCGAGCAGCCGATGGTGCCGGACGCCGAGTTCACCTCCTACTACGGCCGCCCGGTGATCAAGGAGCCGGCCTGGGGGGTGCCCGACGTCCCCGGCTACCTGTTCCTCGGCGGCCTGGCCGGCGNNCGCGCTCGGCGCGATCAGCCTGTCCGCCGTCGCGCTCGTCCACGACCTGGGCAGGCCAGGACGCTTCGTGAACATGTTGCGGGTATTCAAGCCCACGTCGCCCATGAGCGTCGGCTCCTGGCTGCTCGCTGCCTACGGCCCGGTGGCGGGCGCCGCCGCGGTGTCCGAGGTGACCGGGATCCTGCCCAAGGCGGGCCGCGCCGCCACCCTGGGCGCGGCGGTGCTCGGCCCGGGCATCGCCACCTACACCGCCGCGCTGATCTGCGACACGGCGGTGCCCGCCTGGCACGAGGGCTACCGGGAGATGCCGTACGTGTTCGCGGGCTCGGCCGCCAGCGCGGCGGGCGGCCTGGGCCTGCTCGCGACCCATCCCGACCACGTCAGCCCAGCGCGCAGCCTCGCCGTGCTCGGCGCGGCGGTGGAGCTCATTGCCAAGCGGCAGCTGCTCGCGCGGCTCGCCGGCGGATCTTATGAGCAGAGCCTCGCGGAACCGTACGAGACGGGGAGGACGGGCGCGGTGCTCCGGCTGGCCGAGTTCCTGACCGCGGGCGGGCTGGCCGGCGCGGTGCTCGGGCGGCGCAGCCGCGCCGTTTCCGCGCTGTCGGGCGCGTCGCTGGTGGCGGCCTCGGCCATGACCAGGTTCGGCATCTTCGAGGCGGGCATGGCCTCGGCCCGCGACCCGAAGTACACCATCGTCCCGCAGCGCCGCCGCCTGGAAAATGTCGCGTCACGACATTGACTCTGGCTCTTGCTGCCTGCGTACCCTGCTCGGAAGGGACGGCAAACGGAAGGCGGGTCGGTGCCCGGGCGAACGGCACGGCGGCGTGTGCTACGAGTCACGCTGCCCGGCGACGGTCGGCCCGGAGGCAGCACGGGCCGTGCCGACTTCCTGGCCAGCGAGGAGCCGCTCGGGATCAGGGTGGACGGCACCGCGCTGGCTCTGACCATGCGTACCCCCGGCGATGACCTCGAACTCGCGGCCGGATTCCTGGTCAGCGAGGCCGTAGTCCGCTCACCGCGGGACATCGCTGAGATCAAGCTCTGCGACGGAACCGCCTGCGGCCATGCCGACCACAAGGGGATGGGCAACATCGCCGACGTGGCCCTGGCCCCGGGGGTCGTCGTGACGCCGGGTGCCCGGCGCAACTTCCTGACCACCAGCGCGTGCGGTATCTGCGGTAAGGCAAGCATCGAAGACATCTGTGTCCTGCCGCGTGCGCTGCTGGCCGCTGATGAGGCGCGCTTCGCGCCGGAAATGCTGGCCACGCTGCCGGACCGGCTGCGCGACGCGCAGCGGGTGTTCTCCCGTACTGGCGGGCTGCACGCCGCCGGGCTGTTCACCGCCGGCGGTGAGCTGATCGTGGTCCGCGAGGACGTCGGCCGGCACAACGCGGTGGACAAGGTGGTGGGGTGGGCACTGCTCGGCGACCGCCTGCCATTGACCGGCTGCGTCCTGCTCGTCAGCGGCCGGGCCTCGTTCGAACTGGTCCAGAAGGCCGTTCTGGCGGGCATCCCGCTGCTCGCCGCCGTCTCGGCACCGTCCTCGCTCGCCGTCGACCTAGCCGAGCAGGCGGGCCTCACCCTGGTCGGCTTCCTGCGCGGCCCGTCAATGAACGTCTACACCGGAGCCCACCGGCTGCCGGCCGCGGCGTGCTGAATGTCGAGCATGCCGCGCGCAGCGGCCGGTTCACCGGCCTTTCCCGCTAACAGGGTTTTACCTGCGCAAACTTGTCAGGCACCAGCTGATGAACCGGTTATGAACGAGCTATTGTGTCCGCGTGCTAGGGCCCGGATGGACACAAGCCGTGGCCCTGCTGGCGGCTTTCGCCATCGCGACGGTCGCCACCCCGGCGGGTATCTCGGGCGCGGTCCTGCTGCTCCCGTTCCAGGTGAGCGTGCTCGGTACGCCCAGTCCGGCGGTCACTCCCACCAACCTGCTGTACAACGTGGTCGCCACTCCTGGGGCGCTGTACCGGTACTGGCGGCAGGGACAAACCAGCGGACGCCTGGCCCTGGTGCTCATAGCCGGGACGCTGCCCGGCGTCATCGCCGGATCGGTCATCCGCGTCGAACTGATCCCCGGCCCGAAGATCTTCGATCTGGTCGTATCCGCTGTAATGCTCCCGCTCGGGGCGTGGCTCACCGCCACCAGGGCGGCCCGGCAAGCAGACCCCGCCCGGCCGCCGCGCCACATTCCCTCCCCGGTCCTGATCGGGCTGGCCTGCCTGGTCGGCTGCGCCGGCGGCATCTACGGCATCGGCGGCGGCTCAATCCTGTCCCCGGTCCTGATCGGCGCCGGCCGCCCGGCCGCCGAGGTCGCGCCCGCGGCTCTGGCCTCCACCTTCGTGACCTCCATCGCTGGGGTGGCGACCTTCACTATCTTGTCTGTTCACCATCCCGGCTCAGTCGCCCCCGACTGGCCCACCGGCGTCGCCCTCGGCCTCGGCGGCCTGGCCGGCGGCTACACCGGAGCCCGCATCCAGGCCCGCCTGCCCGACACCCTCATCCGGCGGATCGTCGGCGTCCTCGTCCTCGCCATCGGCGCCCGGTACCTATGGTCCGGGCTGAGCTAAGACCAGCCGCAGCTGTCGTCACGGCTGGCAGGGCGGGGCGACGCCCCAGCCCCAGCGGGGCACCGGGG
>PLDT01000094.1:0-23649 GCA_003136255.1 Actinomycetota bacterium | reverse complement strand
CGTCGAGGCGATGAAGAACGCCGGCGTGCAGATGCTCTTCCTCAACGACACCATCGCGACTTCGGTGGCGCTGGACCAGGCCATGTCCACCGCCGGCTGGTACCCGAAGGTCCAGATCTCGCCGCCGCAGGATTACGACACCAGCTTCCTGACCACNNGGCGCGTCGGTGGCGAAGAACTACTACGTCTACATGCCGTCGGAGCCGCTGGAGGCGGCCAGTGCGGTGCCTGCCGTCGCGCAGTACGAGTCGATCGTGCAAAAGTACGTGCCAACCGCGCACCTGGGCTTCTTCGGCGAGATGGCCTTCTCCTCCTGGCTGCTGTTCGCCGAGGGGGCCAAGGCCTGCGGTTCGAACCTCACCCGGACCTGCCTGGAGCAGCAGGTAGCCAAGCAGACCACCTGGACCGGCGGCGGNNCTGCAGGGCAGCATCAACCCGGCCTCGAACAAGGCCAGCCAGTGCTTCATCATCATGAAGATCGAGAACAGTAAGTTCGTTCAGGCGATCCCGTCTACGCTCGGCCAGTTCTACTGCAATCCCGCGAACGTGCCGATCGTGAAGCCGTAGTAGGCAGGCCGGCTGCGGATGCGGCGCGCTAGATCCAGCCCGGCCGGGGCGGCACTGACTGCCGCCCCGGGCCGGGGTCGGCCATCNNCCCCCCCCGGGCCGGGGTCGGCCATCTCAAGAGCCGGGCATCCCTGGCAGGAAGCGGCACCGGTACGCACGATGACTGAGTTCCTCACCTACACGATCGGCGGCCTGGTCATCGCCGCCATCTACGCGATTGCCGCCAGCGGCCTGGTGGTTACCTACACCACGTCGGGCGTCTTCAACATCGCGCACGGCGCGGTGGGCATGTTCGGGGCCTTCGTCTTCTGGCAGCTGCGCTATGGGTGGAACTGGCCGACTCCGGTCGCCCTGGTGGTCGTGATCGGCGTCCTGGCTCCGCTGTTCGGAATCGCGGTGGAGAAACTCCTGATGCGCAACCTCGCCGATGCCAGCGAGGCCACCAAGCTCGCCGTGACGATCGGCCTGCTGATCGCGCTTGAGGGCGCCGCGCTGTGGATCTGGAATCCGCAGACGGCCCGCCCGTTCCCGGCCTTTTACGTCAACAACAAGGTTTCGCTGTTCGGCGTCTACGTGACCTGGACCCAGCTGATCACCCTCGGCACGTTCGTGCTCTGCGTGGCGGTGCTGTGGTTCATCCTGTACCGCACCAGGATCGGCATCGACATGCGGGCCGTGGTGGACAACCGCGGGCTGCTGATGCTCTTCGGCGGCAACCCGAACCGCGCCTCGCGGCTGAGCTGGGTCCTGGGCTCGTCGCTGGCGGCGGTCGCCGGCATCCTCATCGCGCCCACGCTCCAGCTTTCGGTGGCGCCGCTGACTCTCCTGGTCATCAACGCGTACGCGGCCGCCATCATCGGCCGGCTCAGGAGCCTGCCGTATACCTTCCTGGGCGCCGCGATCATCGGGCTGGGCAGCAGCTACGTCGTCGGCTACCTGCCGGTTTCCAGTGTCGGCTGGCTCCAGAACCTGCCCTTGGCCGTCCCCATCATCATCTTGTTCGTCGCGCTGCTGCTGCAGCCGCACGAGCGGCTGCGCGGCTACACCGTCCGGCGCAGCCGGGAGTCGTTCCCGGTTCCGTCCTACCGGCTGGCCCTGGTCGGGGGGGTCGTTCTCATTGCCGTCAGCGCCGCGCTCGGGCCGCTACTGGGTCCCCAGCCGCTGTATTTCGCGAGCATCGGCCTGGCCCTCGGCGTGATCGGCCTGTCGCTCGTCCCGCTGCTGGGCTGGGCCGGCCAGATCTCACTGTGCCAGATGACCTTCGCCGGCGTCGGCGCGCTGGCGTTCGCCCACGCCACGGGCGGCGGCAGCGTGCTCGGCCTGGTAGCCGCGTTCGCCGTGGCGGCGGTCATCGGACTGCTGACCGCGCTGCCGGCCATCCGGCTGCGCGGTCTGTACCTGGCGCTGGCCACCGCGGCCGTCGCCGAGCTCTTCGACTCGTGGATCTTCGGCCTGCCGTCGGTGACCTTCTTCCATCACACGCTGCCGCTGTTCGAGACCGGCGCGCTGCCGATCGCGCGACTCAGCATCGGCGGCCTCAAGCTGACCAACGACCACGTCTACCTGATCGCGCTGGCCGTCATCTTCAGCTTGTTCGGGCTGCTGGTGGTGGCCATGCGCCGGTCCAGGTTCGGCCGGTCCCTGATCGCGATGCGGGAGAGCCAGGCGGGCTGCGAGACCCTGGGCATGCGCACCACCGCGCTCAAGCTCAGCGTCTTCACCCTGTCGGCCGGCATCGCGGGCATCGGCGGCGTGCTGCTCGCCGGGGTCTACACGCAGGTGACCCCCACGCAGTTCTCCTTCCTGGACAGCCTGCCGCTGCTGCTGCTGATCATGGCCGGCGGAGCCAGCACGGTCGGCGGCGCGACCTTCGGCGCGCTGGCCCTTGGCGTCTTCGGCTACCTCGGCACGATCTCGCAGTTCGTCTATCAGATCGCGCAACTGCTGCCCGGCCTGGTCGGCGTCGGCCTGGGCAAGCAGCCCAACGGTGTGGCCGCCGACATCTCCGCATCACTGGACCGGCTCGCCAGGCGGCTACCCGGGCATCCGGCCAAGTGGCTGGGGCTGAACTCACCGGCCGCCGTGGTCAGCGCGAGCGGCCCGGTCCGCCCCGGCGACCCCCCGGCCGTGCCAGACGCGGAGGTGCCCGAGGTATCCCTGCCGGACGCGGCCCTGCCGGACGCGAACGGAATCGCGAGCGAACCGCCCGTCGACGTGGAGGGGCGGCACTGATGGCCCTGTTCGAGGTGTGTGACGTCACCGTCCGCTATGGCGGCGTGACCGCCCTGCGCGGCGCCAGCCTCACCGCCGAGCCGCACGGCATCCACGGCCTCATCGGCCCGAACGGCGCCGGCAAGTCGACGCTGTTCAACGTGGCCACCGGGCTGGTCGCGCCGTCCAAGGGCCGGGTACTGCTGGAAGGCCAGGACGTGACGCGGCTCAGCCCGCACGGCCGGGCCCGGCGCGGCCTGGCCCGCACGTTCCAGCAGCTCGAGCTGTTCGGCGTGCTGACCGTGCACGACAACCTGCTGATCGCGGCCGAACTGCACACACGCCGCCGCGACCAGGGGCGCGATCCGCGCGGCGCGGTCGCGGCCATGCTGGAGCGGATGAACCTGAGTCCGTTCAGCCAGGCGCGCGCCGACCATCTGCCGACCGGCATTGCCCGCCTGGTCGAGGTGGCGCGCGCGCTGATGACCCAGCCAAAGGTCCTGCTCCTGGACGAGCCCGCGGCCGGGCTCATCGAGGCCGAGACGGAGGCGCTTGGCCGGCTGCTGCGTGAGCTGGCCGCTGAGGGTTTGTCGATCATCCTGGTAGAACACGATATGGAGCTGGTCATGCCGGTGTGCTCGACCGTCACGGTGCTCGATCAGGGGCAGATCCTGGCCACCGGGACGCCCGCGGAGATCCTTCGTAACCAGGCAGTGGTCGAGGCCTACCTCGGCGCGTCGGCCGGGACCGCGCAGTGACCGCCCCGGTAGATACGCCGGCCCCGATGCTCCAGCTGACCGGCCTGTGCGCCTCCTACGGGGCCATCGAGGTGCTGCACGGTATCGACCTGACCGTGCCGAAGGGCGGCCTGTTCGCGATGCTCGGGCCGAACGGGGCAGGCAAGTCCACCCTGCTGCGCGTCATCGCGGGCCTGCACGCGGTCGGCGCGGGCACGATCGCCATCGACGGCCGGGCCGTCTCCGGCAGCCAGCCCTACGTGCTGGCCAGGCACGGCGTCTGCCTGCTGCCCGAGGGGCGCGGCGTGTTCCCCAACCTCACCATCGCCGACAACCTCCGGCTGGTGACCCATCTCGGCGCCAGCCTGTCCGATATCGAGGCCCGCGTCTACGAAACCTTCCCCGGGCTGGGCAGCAGGCGCCGGCAGCTCGCGGGCACGCTGTCCGGCGGCGAGCAGCAGATGCTGGCGCTAGCCCGGGCCGTGGCCACCGAGCCGTCGTTCCTGCTGCTTGACGAGCTGTCGACCGGCCTGGCGCCGCGCGTCGTCGAGACGCTGTACGCGCACGTGGTAGCCCTGATGGCCAACGGCACCACCGTGCTGGCGGTGGAGCAGTTCGCCCGCACCGTGCTGGAGATCGCCCACGCCGGGGCGGTCATGGTCACCGGCCGGGTGGTGGCCACCGGCACCCCGGCCGACCTGCACGACGCGCTGGCCGGCCTGTACCTCGGCGCGGGCTGATACCTCGGTGCAGGCACAGGCACAGGCGCAAGCGCGGTCAGGGCAGCGTGCGGGTGCCTATGTCCTCCATGTCGACGACGCGCTCGCTCAGCTTCCAGCCCGCGTCCTCGGTACGGGCGAACGCGTCTAGGTAGCGGCCGAAGACCAGGACGTGCGGGCCAGTGGGTGACTCGTGCACCATCATGAAGTAGGCGCTGGCCGTGGCCGACCGGCCGTCGTCGGACAGGGTGATCGACGGCAGTCCCATGAAATGCTTGTGGTAGACGGCCGGCGCCGAGGTGTGACCGTCGGCGAACTTCGCCAGCGCCTCGGCGCCTTGGTGCCGGAACATCGGCTCCCCGCGACGGCGGACGTCGAAGACGCCGTCGGGCGTGTAGCAGGCGGCCCACCCGGCGCTGTCCCCGTAGTCGAGCGTCTGCGTGTATCTGACCATCGTTTCCCTGATCGCCTGCTCGGCTTCCAGCCGGTCCAGCCGGTCGGCCAGGTCCCGCAGCACGTCCGCGTCGGTCATCGGGTCACGCCCCGTTCTGCGTCGCCGCGGCGACATCCAGCAGTTCGATCCGGTTTCCCTCGGGATCCTCCACGAAGGCGAAGCGGGCACCGGGCTGGAACTCGGTGACCGGCATCGCCACGGTGGCCCCGAACCGCTCGCACTCGGCCACCAGGTCGTCGATGTTGGACACGAACAGGCTCATGTACCGGTAACCGGTCGCGGTCACCTCGCCCGGCGGGTTCGACCCGGTCGGCTCCTCACGGAAGAGCAGCAGCTTCACCACCGAGGTGCCGGCCTGGAACCGCCACATGTGCGCGACCCCGAAGTCGAGGTCACCGAGGTACGGCAGCCCCAGCACGTCACGGTAGAACTCCAGGCACCGGTCGGCGTCGCGGACGACGACCCCGACCTCGATCGCGTCGGAGCTGAGTTTTGCGGTCATCGACGTTCTCTCCTTTTTCTCGGAACGGCCCTGGCTCAACCGCCGAAGTCATATGACACTTCGCCCATGGCGCCTGCGGCGAGCAGCCCGCCGTCGATGACGAAGTCGGCCCCGGTGATGAACGTCGCCTCGTCGCTGGCCAGGAACGCGACCAGCGCCGCGATCTCGTCCAGTCGGGCGCCGCGGCGCAGCGGCGTCGCCAGCCGGATCCGTTCGGTCACCTCGGGCGCACCTTCGCTCATCGGCGACACCACCAGACCCGGGTGCACCGCGTTGACTCGGATACCCCAGGTGGCGAACTCCAGCGACGCCGTCTTGGTCAGCCCGCGCAGCGCCCACTTGCTCGCGTTGTAGGCGGGCAGCGCGAACCCGTAAAAGGCCGCGGCCGAGGCGGTGTTCACGATCGCCCCGCCGCCGCCGGCCCGCATCACCGGCGCGACGGCCTGCATGCCGATCAGCGCGCCTTCGAGGTTGACGGCCATCACGGCCGACCACTCCTGGGCCGTGACCGACTCGATCGTCTCGGCGATGCCGATGCCGGCGTTGTTGACGAGCACATCGATCCGGCCGTACTCGTCGACCACCCGCTTGACCACGCTGGTCCAGTCGTCCCTGGACGTGACGTCCAGCTTGGTGTAGCTGATGCCGGGCCCGACATCGGCCTCGTCGTGCACGTCGACGGCGACGGTCGCCGCGCCCTCGCGGCTGAACCGCTCGGCCTCGGCCAGTCCCTGGCCGCGGGCGCCTCCGGTGACCAGCGCCACCTTCCCCTCGAACCGGCGCTCCCAGAAGCCCGGGCCCTGCTGGCCGCCGGGGGGGACTACCCCCCCGAGCCCCCCCGCAAAATCGCCGGTCACCGGTCGTCCCGGTCCGGCTCACCGGCGGCGTGCGCGCCCGCCTGGTACGCCCACACCAGCGCGTTGCCGAGGGTGGCCCCGCCCGACCAGTACGCGCCGTGGCCCGGCGAGCCCGCGCAGTTGCCGGCCGCGTAGAAACCCGGGATGGCTTGCTCGTCCGGCCCGACGACCTGCGCGTTCTCGTTCAGGGACGGGCCTCCGTTGGTGTCAAAGCCGGCCGCGCCGAGCAGGATCGCGTAGTAAGGGCCGGACGAGGCGAACGGGTACATGGTCCGGTTCACCCCGCGGGTGAGCCCCATCACGCTGTATCCGTGCTCGGCCGCTCGCTCGCCGCGGAAGAAGTCGTCGTCGTGGCCGCTGGCGGCGAACGAGTTGAACCGGGTGACGGTGTCGGCCAGCCGGTCCGCGAACCGCTCGTCCAGCTTGACGCCGCCGGTCCTGGCCGCGATCTTGGCCAGCCGGGCGTCGATGTTGGCCGCCAGCTCGGCCCAGGTGTTCCCGGTTATCACGTGCTCAGTGGACTGGCCGGGGAAGGGAACCGGGTACTTCACGCCCATCTCCGGGTTGTCCGCGACCCCGGCGTCGTACACCTGGAACAGCACGTTGTTCTCGTACTGCTTGGTGCTGGCGTTGTACACGCTGTGGATGCGGCCGCGCTCGTTGTAGTGCGCCTTCTCGTTCGCCACCCGGACGCCGTACCGGTTCACCATGATCATGCTGTCGCCGTAGAGCCAGAACGCCATGTTGTCACTGCGCTGGGTGTCGAGGACCTCCTCTACTCCCATCTGGCCCCACCAGCAGCTGTCGGTGTTCTCTACCATCGCGCCGAGCTGCTCGGCGATCGTCATCAGCGCGCCGGTGTTGGTGTACGGCGCAGTGGCGCCCCACACCGTGCCGCGCAGCAGCAGGGTTCGCAGCGCGAGGTTGTGGAAGAACCCCCCGCTGGTGAAGATCACGCCCTTGCGCGCCCGGATCGCGCGCGTGCCGGCGGGCGTCTGCGCCTCGACGCCGACCACCTCGCCCCGGGCGTTGGCGAACGCGCGGTGCACGACGTGCCCGGTGCGCAGTTCGATCCCGGCCCGGGCGGCGTGGGCGACCAGTAGGTCGACGGTCTGCTGGCCCTGGCCGGGGCCGTGCGTGCCGCCGGTGTCCGCCATCAGCGCCCGGCCGTACTCGATCTTGTTCTCGGGCAGCTCCGCGTGGTATTCCAGGTGGCCCATCGGGTTGAACACCCCGTCGGGGGTCACGCCGTCGCTCAGCACCGAACCCATCGCGCCGATCTCCTTGAGCTCGGCGACCGCCTTCGCCGCAACGTCGTAGTAGGTGGAGATCTGCCGGAACGGCCGGTCCTGCAAGCCGAGCGTGGGCGACTCCGGGTCATACCGCGTCGGGTACGACAACCGTGCCATCAGCCGCAGGCAGTCGGCCCGCGGGTCGGAGATGCCGGCCTCGCGCAGGAACGAGTTGTTGGGGATCCAGTACTCACCGGAGGAGATCCGCATGATCCCGCCCGGCTCCTGCGCGGCCTCCAGCACGATGACCTCGCGGCCGCGCCCGCGGGCGGTGGCCGCAGCGACCAGGCCGGCGAAGCCGCCGCCGACCACAACGACGTCGGTCTCGCTGTCCCACGAGGCCGGCGGGCGCTCGTTTGCTGTACTTGTCATGTCGTCGACTAGTCCCTTCCTCGTGGGAAAATCAGCCGGAGAACCCTCCGTACTGGCTGCGGAAGAACAAGAGCGGCTCGAACCCGGGGTTCTCGCCTACGTACATCGGGCGGCCCGTCACGATGTCGTGATCGCCGCCCGCCATCACGGCCTCCAGACGGCATTCAATGTGCGCGATGACGCCGGACAGGATCGGTGCCCCGGTCACCCCGGGCGACCACGCCACGCCGTCGAACTTGTCCGCGCCGGAGACGGCAAACTTCTGGCAGATCGCCAACTGGTCGGCGGCGAGGATGTTGACCGCGAAGGTTCCTACCGCGCGGATGCGCGGCCAGGTCTGCGACGAGTGGGCGGGGCAGAACATGACCAGCGGCGGATCCAGGGATACCGAGGAGAACGACTGGCAGGTCATCCCGATCGGCTCGGTATCGTGCGCGGTGACCACGACGATCCCGGTCGCGAAGTGGCTGAGTATCCGGCGGAAGGTCGCGGGGTCCTCGGCCAGCGAGCCGGCTGGGGGCACGTCGCTGTTACCGGCGCTCATCCCGGCTCCGGCCGCGGCGGCTGTCCTGACGGCGGGCATCGCCGGGCACCGTCAGAAGTCCGCGCGGCTGTACAGCCGCCGCGCGTTCCCCTCGAAGATCTTGTGCTTGTCCTGCGCCGACAGCCAGTCCAGATCCTGGACCAGGGCCAGCGTGTCGTCGAAGGGCCGCCCGGTGACCGGGTCGATGGCCTGGGCCGTGCCCAGCATCTCGGTGGCGAACAGCACGTTGTCCGGGCCCATCCGGCGGATGGTCAGGTTCATCGCCTCGTCGTCGTAGACGGCCAGGTCGAAGTACAGGCGCCGGACCGCCTCCTCGAACGGGGGGCCGGGCCGGGCGGCGAACAGGCTGCGCAGCCGGTTCCAGTGGAACGGGACGCCGCCGCCGCCGTGCGGGATGATCAGCTTGAGGTCGGGGAAGTCGGTCAGCACCCGGGAGGTGGTCAGCTCGACCACCGCCGCGACGTCCGTGTTGACGTAGTGCGCGCCGTTCATGTGCAGGTGGGGGTTGAGCGTCGAGCCGGCGTGGATGAGGCCGGGCACGTCGAGTTCGGACATCTTCTCCCACAGCGGGTACCACCAGCGGTCGCCCAGCGACGGGGTGAGCGGGGCAACGCCGCCGGACACGTCGGGGTTGATGTTGCAGCCGACGAATCCCATCCCCACGCACCGCTCGAGCTCACCCAGCGCGTTCGCCGGGCTCACGCCCGGCGACTGGGGAAGCTGGCAGGCGGGCACGAACTGCTCCGGGTACATGGCCGCCGCCCGCGCGATGAGGTCGTTGTTCACCTCCGTCCAGTTGCGGCTGATGGTCTCGCTGCCGAACTCGTGGCCCATGAACGCGGCCCGCGGGGAGAAGATTGACTTGTCGACGCCGCGCAGGGCCATCGCGTCGAGGTGCACCTGCAGGGTGGCCTTGAGCTGATCGTCGGAGATGCCGGGATTGCCCTTGACGCCGCCCCGGGCCAGCTGCAGGATCTGCCGTCCCCGGTAAGCGTCCAGTTCCGGGGGCACCTTCGTGTAGTGCCCGTGCACGTCGATGATCACGATGCCACCTGCCTCGCGGCCAGCCGCTTCCGGCCGATTTCCGTCGCGCGATGAGTCCGGCCGGGGTTCGGCATCAGCCACCGGAACCCCTGCTCGATACGCTTTTCCACGTTCTGCTCGGTGACGTGCGGGATCCCGCACGGCACGCCCGCGTCGGCGCAGATCGCCAGCACGTCAGCGATGGCCGCCTCGACATCTGGATGCTCGTACTCGCGCGGATGCCCGAGGTCCTGGCTGAGGTCACCCTCGCCGATGAGCACCACCCCGACGCCGGGCACCTGCGCCAGGATGTCCGGCAGGTTCCTGATCGCCGCGACCTCCTCGCACATGATCACGGCCAGGATGTCGCCGTCCGGGGCGAGCGGCCAGGTATCGGCCCGCCGGTAGTACTCTGCGACGTCGACGCCCCAGTACCGGGACGCGCCGAACGGGCCGTCCCCGCGCAGTCCGGGCGGCTCGTATCCCGGGGCCGTCGCCGGGCGCGGGTAGCGGCACGCCGCGACCGCGTTGCGCGCCTCGCGGACCGTGCTGACATGCGGCCAGATCACGCCGTAGACCCCAGCGTCCAGGACCTGCTTGGCCAGCCACTGCGTCATCTCCGAGCCGTTGGCCGGGATCCGGACGAACGGCGTGACCTGCGGCTTGACGTCGCCCTGCGCCGCGATCGCCTTACGGTCTAGCAGGAACTGCAAGCTGGTACGCAGGGCGGCCACGTCGAACGGGTTGTGCTCCATTTCGAAGACGACCACGTCGTAGGGCCCGCCGGCCATGGCCTGCGCGTTGCCGATGTCGGCGGGCGCGAACGAGGCGAAGACCGTGTCGCCCGCCGCCAGCGCCGCGATGGCGCCGTTGAGGTGCTCGCTCAGCTGCATCCGCTCTCCTATTTCGTGGCCGGCGCGGGCCAGTAGCCCCAGTAGCTGAGGTTGGTCAGCTCCCGCGTGACCCAGGTCGACTCGTCGACGTGCCGCCCGTGCACGCCGAACTCGAACTCGAAGCCGCCCGGGCAGAAGACGTAGAACGACAGCACCTCGTCGTTGGAGTGCTGGCCGATCTCGGTCTTCAGCACGCCCGCCTCACGGGCCCGGGCGAAGCTGCGGCCGAACGTCTTGATGGAGTCGACCTCGATCATCATGTGCCGCATGCCCTGCGGGGAGGGCGCCTCGGTGAGCGCGATCGTGTGGTGGCGCGGGTTACAGCCCAGAAAGCGCAGCTTGCGGACCGGCATCCCGGGGATGCGCACCACCATCGAGTCCCGGTGCGACAGCCCGATCAGCCGGGTGTAGAAGTCGAACGCGGCGTCGATGTCCTCGGCGGGCAGGACCACGTGTCCCGCGCCGAGCGCGCCGGTGACGAACTCGCCGCCGTGCGGCAGGCTGACCGGCAGCCCGTCTACCTGCTGGCTGTAGAACAGCTCGAGCGGGTTCCCGCACGGGTCCGCCACGCTGACGAAGCGCTCGACCAGGCGCTCCTCGGCGTCGGCGGCCGAGCCTTCCTTGACCGCGATACCCGCCGCGTCCAGTTCGGAGACGGCCAGGTCCAGCGCGGCCTTGTCCCGCAACTCCAGGCCGACCGCCGCGACCCGGTCGGTCTCACCGGGCACGATGGCGATGCGGACCGGACGGTCGTCCATCCGCAGCCGCAGTGTCCCGTCCGGGCCATCGGTGGCCCGCAGGCCGAGCACGTCCTCGGCGAACCCGCGCCACTGCTCGACGACGGTCGATTCCAGGCGCACGTAGCCCAGGCTGTAAATCTTCATGACCGCTTCTTCTCCTTAACGCAGGTCAGGCGCTGACGTCAGCCAGCCGCCAGGAAGTCGGTAGTGACCCGCTCGAACTCCGCTCGCTGCTCGATCTGGGCCCAGTGGCCGCACTTGGGGAAGACGTAGAGCCGGGCGTTCTGCAGGAGCCGGAAGCCGAGGAAGGCCCCGTCCAGCGGCTGCACTCGGTCCTCGCGGCCCCAGGTGATAAGCACCTCATGCTCGACCTGGGACGCCTCCCGCCACAGCTCCCCGGCCTGGGCGAAGGCCGGGTTCCGGTTGGCCCGCTGCATCGCGCCCAGTCCGTCCGTAGCCGGGTTGGTCGCGGCGAGGAACCGGTCCTCGATCAGTTCCTCGGTGACCAGCGACTGGTCGTAGACCAGCGTGCGCAGGAACGCGGCCATCTTCTCGCGTGTCGGCCCGGGCGGCGCGCCGAACTCCATCAGCCGCCTGATGCCCTCGCTCGGCCGCGGCGCGAACAGGCCCATGGACAGCGCCGACCCGGGACCCATCAGCACCAGCCGGTTCGCCCGGTCGGGGAAGTCGAGCGCGAACCGCACCACGACCGAGGCGCCGAGCGAGTTCCCGATCAGGTGCACCTTGTCCAGGCCCTGGTCGTCCAGGAACCCGGCCAGCATGGCCGCGGTCCAGCTCAGGTAGTGCCGGTCGTATTCGGCCGGGCCTTCGGTGCCGCCGAAGCCCGGCTGGTCGATGAGGAACGTGCGGAAGTGCTCGCTGTAGGCCGGCAGGTTGCCGGAGAAGTTGCTCCAGGCCGACACTCCGGGCCCGGCGCCGTGCAGCATGACCAGGGGATAGCCGGAGCCGGCCTCGTGGTAGTGCACGGCCAGGCCGCCGACCTTCGTGCTGCGGCTGGTCTCTTCGTAGCTCAGTGACTCGGGCATGACTGCTCCAAGGGCAACTAGTCGGGGATGAGATCGGCTAGATTCCGGAATCCGCGATGGACAGTCCGAAGGACATGGCGCCGTATGCCATCAGCATCGGCTCCGGGACATTGCTGTTGTGCTGCGCTCCGGCGTGGATGTCCCGCCAGGCCCGCTGGATCGGGTTGAGCTCGTGCAGCACCCGCCCGCCGGAGTTCTGGAACACGCGGTCCACCGCGGAGATCGCGAGCTGGGTGGCGCGCACCTGGTCCAGCCGCGCGCGGGCTCTGATCTCGATCGGGATGTCCTTCTCGTCGCGGGCCAGGGCGAGCATGTCGTCCAGGTCGCGCCAGATCTGGAGCCGGGCGCCGTCCAGTTCCCCGGCCGCTTCGGCCACCCGGGCTTGCGAGAACGGTTCCTCGGCGACCCGCGTCCCCTTGGTGATCCGGACCCGCTCGGCGGTCCAGGCGACGTGGTCGTCGAGCGCGCCCTGGGCCGCGCCCAGCAGGGGCGCCGCGATCCCGAAGGTGAAGACCGGCCCGAACGGCAGCCGGTAGATGGGCGAGTCGCTGGTCACGCTGCCGGACCGGTAGTCGTGCGTGCGGTGCTCGGGGACGAAGGCGTCCTCGATGACGACGTCGTTGCTGCCGGTGCCACGCAGCCCGACCACGCGCCAGACGTCGTCGATCGTGTAGTCGGTACGCGGCACCAGGAAGCACAGCCGCTTGATGTTGCCGGCGGCGTCGGTGGCCACCCCGCCCAGGATCGCCCACTGCGCGTGCTCGCAGCCCGAGGAGAACGACCAGCGGCCGCTCAGCCGGTAGCCGCCGTCCACGATCTCGACGTGTCCGCGCGGCGTGTACGAGGAGCAGATCAGCGTGTCCTGGTCCTCTCCCCACACGTCCACCTGGGCCTGCTCCGGCATCAGGCCGAGCTGCCAGTTGTGCACGCCGATCACCGAGTACACCCAGCCGGTGGAGCCGCAGGCGGCACTGATGATCATGCCGGCTTCCAGGAACACCCGCGGATCGAGCTCAAAGCCGCCGAACCTGGCCGGCTGCAGGATCCGGAACAGCCCGGCTTCCTTGAGCTCCCTGATCGTTTCGTCGGAAATCCGGCGTGCTTGTTCGGTGGCGAAAGCTCTCTCGCGCAGCACCGGGGCCAGCGACCGGGCCTTGTCCAACGCCTCGACTGGACGCATCCGCAATCCCTTCCGTCTTTGACTGCAAGGGCCTGGAACCCACCAGACCCTTATTGATCACAATCTGCCATCCCGTTGAGCCTGTCATGCGCTTATCCCGGTCAGCGGCACGAACCGGCCAGCAAACTTGCCGGCTGGGGCAGCCTGCTGTCATGACAGCGATTGCCGGGCGCAAGCTCGGTCCTTCAGGGTGGGGGTAAGCCCGGAAGTTACTTTGGCGGGTGTTCTGTGCTGCTGGATGATGCGGAGCGGCGCACCCGGCAGGATGTGGCGAGTAGGACGGGGACCAGAAATGTCCGTGCATGATGTGCCGGTTCACCGGCCGCAGCCGCCGGGCCGATACGCCCTTGAGGGCGTTCACCAGGGCGGACACGGCCACCTTGGGCGCGTACTCCACCGGCAGGTGCACGTGGTCGTCTGCGCCGCTGAACTCGCGCGGGTCGGCGCCGAAGTCGGCGCAGACCTTCCGCATGACGTCCTCGCAGCACTGGAGCATGTCCGCGTCGAGCACGCCACGCCGGTACTTTGTCATGAAGACCAAATGGACATGGAGTGCGGAAACCACATGCCTGCCACGGCGGTAATTACCGGGGTTTGTCATAGGCCATCGCTAGGCTCTGGTGCTGTGCAGGTTAGGTACCGGTACCGGATCTACCCGACGCCGGGGCAGCAGCAGGCCCTGGCGCGGACGTTCGGGTGCGCCAGGGTGGTGTACAACGATTGTCTGCGGGTCCGCGATGAGGCATACGCGGCCGGGGAGAAGATCGGCGACACCGAGGTGCAGCGCCGTGTGGTCACCTTGGCCAAGCGGACCCCGGAGCGGGCCTGGCTGGGCGAGGTGGCATCGGTCGCGCTGGTGCAGGCATGCCAGGACGCCCGCCGCGCCTACCGGAACTGGTTCGACTCGCTGTCGGGCAAGCGGAAGGGCCGCAAGGTAGGGCACCCGGCGCTCCGGCGCAAGCATCAGCGCCAGTCGATCCGCCTGACCCGCAACGGGTTCGCACTGCACGGGGAGCGCCTGTACGTGCCCAAGGTGGGTGACATCGAGGTCAGGTGGTCGCGGGACCTGCCGTCGGTTCCGTCCTCGGTCACGGTGATCCGCGAGCCGGATGGCCGGTACTACGCCTCGTTCGTGGTCGAGCGTGCGGTCACGCTGTTGCCCGCATGTGATCACGAGGTGGGTATCGACCTAGGGCTCGAGGCCCTAGCCGTCACTTCAGACGGAGAGAAGATCCCGAACCCGCGGTTCCTGCGGGCAAAGGAACGCAAGCTCGCCCGCGCGCAGCGGGCACTGTCCCGTACGCAGAAGGGGGGCGCGAACCGGGCCAAAGCCCGGCACCGGGTCGCGGCCGTGCACCGGAAGGTCCGGGAGGCCCGGCTCGACCACGCGCATAAGGTCGCTCTGCGGCTAGTCCGCGACAACCAAGCGGTCTACGCCGAAGACTTGTGCGTGTCCGGACTAGTCCGGACCCGGCTAGCCAAGTCAGTCGCCGACGCGGGCTGGTCGCAGCTCCTACGGCTTATTGAGGAGAAGGCAGCCCAGTACGGGCGCACCTTCGCCAGGATCGGCCGGTTCGAGCCAACCAGCCAGGTCTGCTCGGCCTGCGGCGTGAAGGACGGCCCGAAGCCTCTCAGCGTCCGCCAGTGGACCTGCGCGGCGTGCGGGACGGTTCAGGACCGGGACGTGAACGCGGCCAAGAACGTGCTCGCCCTCGGGCGGAGGGAGAGCCTAAACGCCTGTGGAGGTGGCATAAGACCAGGACATGTCCTGGCGGCTGCCGACGAAGCAGGAACCCACCGGAGCGTGGCATGAGCCGCGCCGGAGGAATCCCAGCCGTTCACGGCGGGGAGGACGTCAAAGCTGCATTCGTTACCGGCGCCGGCGGCGGCATTGGCCGGGCCGTGGCCCTGCGCTTCGCCCGGGCTGGCTCCGCGGTCACGGTGGTCGACATCGATCCGGCCAAAGGCGAGGAAACCGCGGATCTGGTTCGCCAGACCGGAGCGGCGGCGCTGTTCGTCCGGGCGGACGTGGCCAATGGCCAGGAGGTCGAGGAGGCCGTGCGCGCGACCGTGGCGGAGTTCGGGAGCTTGGACTTCGCGCACAACAACGCCGGCATCACCGGCGAGCGGACGCTGGTCCATGAAACCAGCCCCGAGGACTGGCAGCGGATCCTAGACGTCAACCTCACCGGGATCTGGAACTGCCTGCGGCACCAGATCCCGGTCATGCTGGCGGCGGGCGGCGGCGCGATCGTCAACACCTCCTCCGCGGCCGGACTGACCGGCACGCCCGAGCTGTCGGCCTACGCGGCCAGCAAGTTCGGTGTCATCGGGCTGACCCGGTCGGTGGCGGTGGAATACGCGGCCGAAGGGATCAGGGTCAACGCCGTGTGTCCCGGCCTGGTCGCCACGCCGATGCTGGCCGCGTTCACCCAGGCCCACCCGGACTGGCTGGACGGACTGTACCTGCCGCAAGGCCGGATGGCGGACCCGGACGACATCGCCGCCGCCGTATTCTGGCTCTGCTCGCCCGACTCGGGCCACGTTAACGGCGTCGCCCTGCCGGTCGACGGCGGCGTCATGGCCGGCGGCTCCCGCCGCCGGTTACCGGCCGAACACCGCTGACACTGTGCCGAGCTGTGACAGCTCGGCGACTATTCGGGTGCCCGTTTCGATCGAGACCATCGGGCCCAGTGCCCCGCTCAGGATCACTTCGCCCGCGCGCAGCGGCGATCCGTAGTCGCAGCAGGTCCGGGCCAGCCAGGCCAGCGCGTTCAGCGGATCGCCCATGCAGTCGGCCCCGGATCCGGTCGAGACGGTGGCGCCGTCCTTGGTCATCGTCATGGTCACCGCCACCGGGCTGATGTCCGCGAGGCGGCACGCCCGGCTGCCCAGCACGAACAGCCCGCTCGACGCGTTATCCGCGACGGTGTCGGTGATCGAGATGTCCCAGGCCTTGATCCGGCTGTCGACGATCTCCAGAGCGGCCACCACGTGGTCGACGGCCGCCTCGAGGCGGCCGGCCTCCAGGACCTCGTCGTCGAGGTCGGCGCCCAGCACGAACGCCACCTCGGCCTCCGCCTTCGGCTGCAGCAACCGCTCCATCGGGATCGCCTCGGACTCCGGGTACAGCATGTCGTCGAACAGCACCCCGGAGTCGGGCTGGTCGACGCCGATCTGCCGCTGGACCGCCGGAGAGGTCAGGCCGATCTTGCGCCCCACGATCCGCACGCCCGTGGCCAGCCGGTCGCGGTTCACCGCTTCCTGCACCTGGTAGGCGAGCGGTATGTCAGCGGTGCCGAGCAGGTCACGGACCGGCTCGCAGGGCTGGCCGTCGCGCGCGGCGCCCTGCAGCCGGGCCGCCGCCGCTCGCACCAGGTCGGCTCGGGACGGCTCAGAGCTGGCCATGGGTTTCCTTCTTCCAGGTGGACGCCATCGCGGAGGCTATCACGCTGCCCTAAGGCACCGGCTGGCGCAGGTGACGGCTGACGTCACCGACATGCTCGATGATGATCAGCCGGTCGGTGAAGTACCACCGGCCGTCGCCGTCGCGGGCGAAGGTGTCCTCGTAGCGGCCCGCCACGATGGGCTGCAGCGGCAGGTCCGGCCGGCTTTGCAGCACGGTGAAGTACGACCGGGCCGACGCGGTTCCGGCCGCCTCGTCGGCGTCCACGATCAGGTTGGTCGTCACGTGCTTGGTCGACGGGGTGCCGTCCTCGAACCGCTGCACGCTGCCGTCGAACGCGGCCAGCACCTCGGCCGCCCCGGTGAACGTGGCGCCGTCACCGGAGACCGTGTGCAGCCGAGCCCGGCCGAAGAACGCCGCCATCCCGGCCAGGTCCCCGGCGTCGAGCCGGTCGGCGTACCCGAAAACGAGCCGCGCGATCGCGGCGTAGACCGGTTCCATGCCCCCGACGGTAGGCCGCCCTCCCGCCCCGGCGGCCCGCCCGTCCTGGACAACGGGACACTCTCGGTGGTCAGGCTTCGCTGGCGGGGGCGGCGGGATGAAAGCCGTTGTCGAGGGCGCGGCGGACGCGGGTTAGCAGGGTGGCCTCGGTGAATGGTTTTTCCAGGAGGTCGATCTGATCGGCGAAGGCGCCGTGGGTGTCCAGGACCGGCTGGGCGTATCCGGACATGTACAGGACGGGCAGGGCTGGGCGGATGGTGTGCACCCGCCTGGCCACCTCGTTGCCGAGCATCTCGGGCATGACCACATCGGTGAGCAGCAGGTCGATGGTCTGCCCGGTGTCCCCTGCGATGCTGGGCGCCTCTGGCGCGGAGCGGGCGACGCGGACCTGGTAGCCGTTCCGGGTCAGCAGGCGGCTGGCCAGTTCTTGCAGGCTGGCTTCGTCTTCGACGAGCAGGATCGTCTCCCCCCGGCCGCGGGGGGGTGCGGCGGGCGGTGCCTTGGATCTGGCCGCTTCTTCGCTGGTGGCGGGCAGCATGCCGGTGACGGTGGTGCCCATCCCAGGTTCGGAGTAGATCTGGACGTGGCCGCCGGCTCCGGTGATGATGCCGTAGAACGTCGCGAGGCCGAGCCCGGTGCCCTTGCCGGCCGGCTTGGTGGTGAAGAACGGCTCGAACACGCGGGCGAGGACCTCGGGGGGAATGCCGGTGCCGGTGTCGGAGACCCGCAGCCGGGTGTAGCGGCCTGGCTTGAGGCCGGGCCGGCCCTCTGCGTAGGCCTCGTCCACGGTGATGTTCGCGGTGTCGATGGTGAGCTTCCCGCCGCCGGGCATCGCGTCGCGGGCGTTGACGGCGAGGTTGACCAGGACCTGCTCGAGCTGGCCGGCGTCCGCCTTGACCGGCCACAGGCCGTCGCCGGGTGCGGTGTTCAGGGTGATGTGCTCGCCGAGGGTGCGGCGCAGCAGCTGCTCCAGGCCGGCGATGATCTCGTTGAGGCTGAGCACTTCGGGGTGCACGACGTCGCTGCGGGCGAAGATCAGCAGCTGGCGGGTGAGCCTTGTCGCCCGCTGCGTCGCGCCGCGGACCTGCTCGACGTCGTCGAGCACGCTGCCCAGCCGCGCGTCCTCGGCAGCCAGGCCCGCTATCTCCTCGGCGAGCATGTCGCTAAAGCCGCCGATCACGTTCAGCAGGTTGTTGAAGTCGTGCGCGATGCCGCCGACCAGCTGGCCGAGGCTCTCCATCCGCTCGGCGTGCCGGAGCCGGTCCTGCGCCGTTGCCCGCTCGGCATCGGCGCGCACCACGTCGGCCATCAGCCGGGCGTTGTAGATCGCCTGGGCGCCCCGCTCGGCCAGGTCGGCGCACAGCGCAAGGTCAGTCTGGTCGTACGGCTCCTCAGTCACGTCGCGGAAGACAAGGAGCACGCCGAGTGCCGTGCCCGCCGCGATCAGCGGCGCAATGATCAAACTGCGTACTTCGGCGCGGGCGGCTATATAGCCTCGGTCGTCCGTCAGCCCGGAGCCGGCGGGATCGAACCGCGCCATCAAGATCGCCTCACCGGTTCGCAGCGCTCTCCCGGAAAGTGACCCGGATACGGACGCCGGGCGCCCGTACACGGAATCTTTGAACGCCTGCGCACGGAGGGCATCGTTGTGGTGCGTCGCGGTGGGCAGCAGGAACTCGCCCGACTCGCCGAGCAGGCGTATCTGACAGCAGTCGCCCAGGGCCTGCGCCGTCTTCGTCACCACCAGGTCAAGGACCACGTCCAGGTCCAGGCTTGAGCCGAACAGCTTGCCGGCCTCGGCGATCATCGTGAGCCGCCGGTGCTCAGCGGCGGCAAGCGCCAGCGCCTCGCCCAGCGCCTGCTGATCGCTGTCTTTGCCGGGCAGATGCGCTATCCACAAGGTTCCGGTCCCGCGCTCCAGGGGCACTCGCAGTCCGGTCGCCTGGAGCATGAACTCGGAGCCGTCCTGCCGCTGGTACACCAAGGAGCCGGACCACCATCCCGCCGCGACGATGAGCGGGGTAAGGCTCTTGCGGCCCAGGCCGGTCGCGGTACGGTGCTGGCCCACCACGTGGGCGACCGACTGCCCCACCGCCTGCGCCGCCGGTATGCCGAACAAATCGGCGGCCGTCTCATTCCACAACACGATCTTCTGGTTCTCGTCGACGAGGACCACCGAGAGCCCGGGCGTGCCAGAGATGGCATCGATGTCAACCGAGTACCCGATCCTCCCCGGGATCATGATCCCGGCCTCGTATCCGCTGCAGCTACCTGGCGTGTACGCCCGCTGCACCGCAGGTCAAGGCATATCTGTCCGGTACGCGCGGACCCGCGGAGCCTTGCCAGCCAGATCAATGACTTTCCGCCATCCTGCAATGCTGCGAACAAGGCGAGTGCGGGGGCATGCTCCCGCGACGACGAGCCTGTACAGGGATTTTAGCATATAGTAATTATAAAGTTACTTTAGGTAAATAGGCGGCGAACGTAACAGGTGAACTCATGTCAAGCGCGGCTGGCTGACCGCATCGAGCGTCCGCGGCCAGGCAAGCCCATCGATCTCGTCGAGCTCGGGCGGCACCTTGGCTGTGGCCCGAGCTCAGGACCGGCTGGCGCGGTCGGCTCTGCCGATCACTGCAGCAGGACCCCCGGGCATCAAGCGCTTTACGCAGGAGCCTGGCCAGGAACCCCGAAGGAGCCTGATGAACCATACCTTGCTTTACATCGAGGACGACGAGCACAACATCGCCCTGGTTGAAGCAGTACTCAGACGCCGCCCTCAGATCGAGTTGCACGTGGCAATGAACGGCCGTGACGGTGTCCAAGCCGCCATCGACAAGCAGCCGGGCCTCATCCTGCTCGACAATCGCCTCCCCGACACAACCGGCAGCAAAATCCTGCAGGAGCTCGCGTCCTCATCAGCTACTGCGGCGATCCCAGTGGTTATCCTCACCGGCGACTCAGACGAGGTCATCGATGAGCTGCTAGCCAGCGGAGCCGCTGAGTCTGTCGCGAAGCCGTTTAGTTTTCGCCAGTTCATTGAAATAATCGACCGCTACCTGAAATGACGACAGGGAAATCAGTGTAACTGGATAGGTCCGCGGTTTGTGGATGCTGGGGCGCCGGTTCTGGTTTTGCGGTAGCGATTTAGCAAGCGTCAGCGTGTTATGGCTGGTTGCGGGGCAGAGCCGTCTTGAATGATTCCCCCGACCGTCCGGCCAATGTACGCGTCGCCTGGTGATCGAGGCCACCTACCCACTCTGACATCCCGGCTGCGCTCAGGGCCCGGTGAAGCTGACCTCGGCCGTCTCGACGGTCCCGCCCCGGCGTCCGGGCGCGAGCTGGTACTTCCAGTACAGGTTCGTGTGCACGATCACCAGGTCCGGGGTCGGCGCGCCCTCATCGGTGTGGTCCTCGGTAGTGTGCGCGTCGCCGACCAGCGTCACGTCGTAGCCACGGACCATCGCGCCGTGCAGGGTCGACCGGATGCAGATGTCGCTATCCGCGCCGGTGACGAACAGCCGGCCCACCCCGCGCTCGGCCAGCCGTTCCTCCAGGTCGCTGTCCTCGAACGCGTCGGCCCAGCTCTTGTGCACCAGCGGCTCTGAGTCGCGGCGGGCCAGCTCGGGCACGCACTGCCATTCCTGGGAGCCCTTGGGCAGGTCCTCGTCGAAATGCTGCACCCAGATCACGGGCGCGCCTTCGGCCCGCGCCTTGTCGACCAGCGCGCCGATGTTCGCGATCACCCCGTCACGGTTGTGCACCCGGGCCATCACATCGTTCTGGACGTCGATGGCGAGCACCGCGCTGTTCGGCCGGTTGGCCAGGGTCGTCATGGTCTCGACCCTACGCCTGCGCACCGCCGCATATTCGAAGCGGCGATCCAGCCTTGACACTACGCCACCGGCGCGGGGCCGCTGCGCTGCTGGCCACGGCCGGGACCAGACAGCAGCTGAGCCACCACCTCGCGCTGACAGAGCCCGGCGTTTTGCGAGCTGGCTTGGCGTGTCAGGTTGATCACTGAGGACCGGCAGTGGCAGGCTGCGGCGTGTGTCCGATACGCCCGGGATGGCTGGTGCTGCCGGGCTGCGTGCGGCGAACGGGCGGCTGCGGGAGCTACTGGCGCAGCGGGATGCGGAGATCGCCAGGCTGCGGGCACAGGTGGCGGAGCTTCAGGAGCAGGTCGCTGACCTGGCAGCCAGGGTGGGACAGAACTCGAAGAACTCCTCGAAGCCGCCGTCCTCGGACGGGCTGGGTAAGCCGGCGCCGAAGTCGCTGCGGGGGAAGACCGGCCGCAGGCCGGGCCGCCCGAAGGGACAGCCGGGCGTGACGATGCAGTTGACGGACCATCCTGACCGCGTGGTCCGGCATGTGCCGGGATGCTGCGGCACGTGCGGCGGGAGCCTGGACGGGGCGGAAGAGACCAGGATAGAGCGGCGTCAGGTGACCGAGATCCCGCCGGTGAGGGCCGAGGTCACCGAGCACCAGATCGTTGAACTGGAGTGCGGCGGCTGCGGAGCGCGGACCAGGGGGCGCGCGCCAGGCGGGGTGACCGCGCCGGTGCAGTACGGGCCGCGGGCGGCGGCGCTGGGCGCCTACCTGTGGCACGGGCAGTTCCTGTCCCGGGACCGGGCCTGCGCCGCGATGGCGGACATGTTCGGCTGCGCGCCATCGCCGGGCGCGCTGGCCGCGATGACGAAGAAGATCGCCGGGCTGATCGCCCCGGCACTGGACGCCATCGTGACGGCTCTCATCGTCTCTGAGGTCGCGCACTTCGATGAGACCGGGTTCCGGGTGGCGGGAAAGCTGGCCTGGGCGCACTCCGCCTCGTCCGGCAGGTACGTGCTGGTCACCGTCCACTCTAAGCGCGGGACCCAGGGGATGGACGCCGCCGGGGTGCTGCCGTCGTTCGCCGGGATCGCCTGCCACGACGCCTGGAAGCCCTACGACAGCTACGACGGCGTGGCCGCGCACGCTCTTTGCAATGCTCATCTGCTGCGCGAGCTGATCGCGGTCACCGAGACCGGCACCGCGGACGACGTGGTCTGGGCACAGCAGGCCATCGACGCGCTGCTGGAACTCAAGCAGGCCGCGGATACCGCCCCCGCCGGCGGGCATGACACCGCCGATCCGGAAGTCCTGGAAAAGCACGGCCGCTGGTTCCGCGACGCAGCGGAAGCGGGGATTGTCTTGAACGCCGCCCGCTGCGGCAAACTCCAGAAGAAGCATCACGCCCTGGCCACCCGGATGGCCGCCCGCGCCGATGACTACCTCCGCTTCGCCCATGACCTGCAGATTCATTTCGACAACAACGAGGCCGAGCGCGTCATCCGGATGAGCAAGCTACGCATCAAGGTCTCAGGCTGCATGCGCTCCATGACCGGAGCCGAGACCTTCTGCGCCATCCGGTCCTACCTCGCCACCGCCACCCGGCACGGCATCGGCTGGCTCGACGCCCTCACCCAGGCCGCCCGGGGCAACCCCTGGATCCCGGACACAACATAACCGCGACCGCAATAGGACACCGGTCCGCCGGACCATAACCGCGGCTAACTATTAGTCACTGGATGAAAATAATGAATTGTCCGTACGGCTCGGGAAGTCTAGGGTCGCAGCGATGACTGACGACCTCCCGCCGAGGTTTACCCGCCTCACGTTCCACGGTCCCTTGTCCGAGGCCAGAGCCGCACGCATCGTCGACCGGCTCGCCAGGACACGCCCGGCCACGGTGCTGGACGTCGGCTGTGGCTGGGGTGAGCTGATGCTCCGCATCCTCGCCGCGGTCCCCGGCGCGGCCGGTACCGGGATCGACATCAGCGACGCCGACCTGGCCAGGGGCCGGGACAACGCGACGGCCCGCGGGCTCGCCGGGCGGGTCTCGTTCATCGAGGAGTCCGCGGTCAGCACCGCGCGCGGGCCGGCCGACCTGGTCCTGTGTGTCGGCTCTACCCACGCCCTCAGCGAGGCCAAGCCGCCGCAGCACACCCTCGACACGCTGCCCGCGCTGCGCCGCCTGGTCAACCCCGCAGGCCGGGTGCTCGTCGGTGAATGCTTTTGGGAGCATCCGCCGACCCCCGCCGAGATCGCCGCCGCCTGGCCCGGCATCACGGCCGAGGACCACTACGACCTGCCCGGGCTCATCGACCTGGCGATCATGGCCGGGTTCCGGCCGGAATGGATCGAGACCGCCAGCCTGGAAGAATGGGATGACTTCGAGTCCGGTTCCATGGCCGATGCGGAGGAATGGCTCGCGGACCATCACGATCACCCGCTGGCCGCCGAGACCAGGAAGATGGCCGACGACCACCTGTCCGTCTGGCTCCGCGCCTCCCGCGGACTCCTGGGAGTGGCCTACCTCACGCTTATCCCGCTGCCGTAACACCCCGGCGCGGAGATCCGCACGATACGCGGCTCGCCTGGGCCGCAGCGGCGCGGGCGAGAGCGGCTCACGGCCTGCACGCCACGCCCCCAGAAGGCGGCCGGGCTCGCGGCTTCGAGCTCGGCGGCCCTCCACAAGCAACAAGACATGCCGCATCGGCCGACAGGAACTAAAGAACCCGCACGACAAAGGACCGGCAGGCAGCCCAGAAAGGAACCTATCTAGTTAC
>PLDT01000429.1:0-2863 GCA_003136255.1 Actinomycetota bacterium | reverse complement strand
GACCGGGACCCGGTGGGCTCGTAGCGCCAGGCCCGGCCATCCCGCTCCCGCCGCAGCCACCCCTTGCGGTGCAGGTTCTCCATGACCGTCATCACGGTGGTGTAAGCCAGCGCCCGGTCATCATGCAGAGCGTCGACCATCTCGCGGACCAGCACCGGCCGGCCCCACTCCCACAGCTGCTCCATGATCACCGCCTCCAGCTCACCGAAACGTCGCATCCTCACTCCCGAACATGACTGTGCCAACCGGCGTGCCCGCCGTTACCTACTATCACGCATAGAACAACCCTGCGGTTCAGCTGCCGCCTCTTTTCTTCCGGCCAGGCACCTCGACGTGGCCGGCGGGCCGGGGAACCGTCGACCGAAGCAGCTACCGGTGAACATAACACATTTACTATCCGTGTTAGTAGACATGGCTGCTATCACAGATGCTCCCCGAGACGGGCTGGGCGGCGACCCCGACGCCGTCGTCCGCGAGCTGTACTCGCACCACGCCAAGGCCCTGCACGGTTACGTCGCGCAGTTCTGCCCGGACCGGGCGAGCGCGGATGACATCGTGCAGGAAACCTTCATCCGGGCCTGGCGTCACCTGCCCCAGCTGAGCGCCGATGACCGGCCGGTCCGGCCATGGCTGTTCCGGGTCGCGCGCAACTTGCTGATCGACGCGAACCGGGCCGCGCGGGCCCAGCCGATGGTTGTGCCGGACCAGGCGGCCGGGGAGGCCGGGACCGATTCCGGATTGGAGGAGATCCTGGACCGGCAGCTCGTTTCGACCGCGCTCCAGCACCTGTCGCCCGCGCACCAGACCGTGCTCGTGGAGACCTTCTACCGGGGCGGGACCATGGCCACAGTCGCCCGCGAGCTCGGCATACCGCACGGCACGGCCCGGTCACGGCTGCACTACGCGCTGGATGCCATGCGCAAGGAGCTCCAGGAGCATGACGCGATCGCGGCGTGCTGATGAACAACTGCCAGCCCTGGGATATCACGGCCACCGATACCGATACCGATGCCGATGACGGGCAGGTAGCGGCTGCCGCAGATACCCAGGTCGTTCGGCGCCTGATCGTGGTGTTGCTGCTCACCGCGGCCGCCCTGGACCTGACCCGGTGCGGTCTCGTCATGACGGCGCCCCGGCCTTCAGCGCCGACCGCGGGACTGGTCGCCGCTGGCCTGGCCGCGGCCGCACTGACCGCGCGGACCGCGCGCGGATGCCGGATCGGCCAGCGCTGGGCAGGCTGGACAGCATTGCTCATCGGCGCCGCGTCGGCCCCGCAAGCAGCCGCGTCCGGCTTCGGCAGCCCCTATACGATCCCCGACGCGGCCACCGCTGCCCTCGGGATGCTGCTAGCCATCACCATCCTGGCGACAGCGGGCCGGATGGATCGCCGAGACACGCCGCCGAAAATCCCGGCGTGCTGGACACGGGAGCCGCACGGTGACCCGGCGCGCGGTCGCACCTTCCCAAGCCCGCGGTCCGCAGTGGATTCCGGCCGCTCTCCCCTAGCACCGGGGTTCTGGTCCCCGTGGGATCTAGGGGGGCAGTCGTTTCGCCGTCGGTCGGCACGTCCTGGCGGTTGAGGTGCGCGAGCTTGAGGATGGTGTCGAGGGCGGTTTCGAGAGGGCGGGTGTCGCGCTGAACCTGAGCCAGGAGGAGGCCGCCTTGGAGGGCGGCGAGGAGGGTGACGGCGAGGTCGTCCGGGTCGGTGCTGTCCGGGAGGTACCCGNNCCGAGCGGGCAGCCGCCCAGACCCTGGCTGCTTCTCACCTGGGCGATCACCATGTCCCGCCAGGCCCAGAGCCCCTCGGGGCGGCCGAGATCGGCCTGCCGCTGGTTACCGGTGATGGTCGCGGCCTGGTAGCCGATGACCGCCTGCACAAGCTCGTCTTTGCCGGCGAAGTAGTGCGACAGCTGGGACCCGCTCACCCCGGCCGCTGACCTGATGTCATCCAGCGAGGTGCCCGCGACACCACGTTCGTAGATGAGCCCGGCGGCCGCCTCGACGATCCTGGCCCGGGTTCGCTGTCCCTTGGCGGTGAGCCTCGGACGGTCACGTGCCTCGCGTCTCACAGCCTCACGCTACCACTTTTATGGGTTTGACAACCCATTCCACGCGCTGCCAGAATGGGTGCTGTAACCCATTCTAAGTTCCTCAGTGAACGGAGAGGCTCATCGTGATTCTTGTGACAACGGCCGGGAAGGTCGGCTCCGAGACGGCCCGCCTGCTCCGCGATCGGGACGTGCCAGTCCGGGTGCTGGTGCGGGACCCGGCGAAGGCCGCGGCGCTGGCCGAGGCCGGAGTGGAGATCGCCTCAGGTGACCTAGGCGTGCCGGCCAGCATCGATGAGGCAATGAATGGGGTCAGCGGCGTGGTGCTGGTCAGCCCGGCCGTGCCCGCCCAGGAACTCAACGTCGTGGCCAGCGCCGNNCCGCACACCCTGCTGCGGTCCAACGCCTACATGCAAAACGTGCTCGCGCTGGCACCGGCGATCGCCACGACGAGCACCTTCGGCTCCTGCGCCGGCCAGGGCCGCACCGGCCTGGTCGACGCCCGCGACGTCGCCGCGGTGGCCGCGGAGATCATCGCCTCCCCCGCCGCACACGCCGGAAAGACCTACTGGCTCACCGGCCCGGAACTCCTCTCCAACTACGACGTGGCCGCCGTGCTGTCCAAGCTGCTCGGCAGGACCATCACCTACCAGGAGCTCACCTTCGAGCAGACCAAGGACGCGATGATCCGCGCCGGAGTCCCCGAGCAGATCGCGGAGATGAACGCCCAGGCGTTCAGCCTGACCGCCGACGGCGACGCCGAATGGGTCACCCAGGACGTCCCGTCGCTCCTGGGCCGCCCCGCCCGCTCCTTC
>PLDT01000119.1:0-19187 GCA_003136255.1 Actinomycetota bacterium | reverse complement strand
TCGGCCTCCGGAGCCGGGAGCGTAGGTTCGAATCCTACTGGGGGCGCCCCTTTTGTCCAGCACCGTTTGTGTCCTGACCTGCGGTTTCGCTGACTGTCCGGTTAGCAGGCTCGGACACGTCATGCCAGTGGATGCCGCCATCTGACGGATTCCCCACCCCATACGCGCCCCAGATCATCAGTCCTCCTCGAGGTGCAGCGCCTGGTCCATGCGACCGATCCAGACGTCTTCGAGGCTGGCGGCCGGGCACGGCTGCACCCGGCTGTGGCTCAAGCAAGGCGGTCGACTGCGCGATCATCACCGCAATGCTGGCGGGGGTGTTCGCCGGGCTCGTGCTGCTGGCCACCGTGGTATTCCCGTTCAAGACCCCGGTCGCCGTCGCGGGGGGNNGACCGCCGGTTCAACCGGGCACGGTACAACGCCGACCAGGCCGTGGCCGCATTCGCCGCCCGGCTGAAAGACGTCGTGGACCCGGACTCGGTCCGCGACGACCTGGTCGGCGTCGTGAACGGTGCCCTCGAGCCCGTCCACGTATCGGTGTGGATTAGCCACCTCGACTGACGACGGCGCAGTCGACTCGCCGACCGCTAGCCCGTGGCTGGCAGAGTCCACTGTGAGCCGTAACGTTTACGGAACGCTCGGGGCGTATCGTCGCTCCCGTGAGCGAGGGGGGGCGGGTGGCCGGGCGGGCGAGCGTAACGCCGCCGGGTGCTGGCGGGCGGTTGCGCCTGGGTTCGCCGGTGGCCGCGCTGGTGCTCGGTGGCCTGGTGCTGGTCCTGGCGGTCGCGGCCGTGCCGCTGGCCGGGCTGGCGCATCAGAGCCTGAACGCAGCCAACGGCTCGGTGCCGGTGTGGGTCGAGGTCCCGTTCGCCGTGGGGGCCTTCGTGCTGGCCTCGCGCAAGCCGGGTAATCCGCTCGGCTGGATTTTCCTCACCGGCTCGGTCTTGTCCATGTTCAGCGAGGACGCCGCCTATTACGCGGTGGCCGACTACCGGCTGCATCATGGCGGGCTGCCGCTGGGCTGGGTGGCGCTGCTGGCCCAGCCCAGCGGGGTGCTGGGGCTCGTGCTGATCGGACTGATCTGCCTGCTGTTCCCCGATGGCCGGCCGCCGTCCCCGCGGTGGCGGTGGGTGCTGTGGGCCTATGCCGGCATCGGCCTGGTGTGGATCACCTGGACTGCCGTGATCACGGTGGACGCGGTCATCGGCCACCACCCGCAGGTGGATTCCAACGGGCAGCTGTTCCTGCTGAGCGGCAACGACCCGGCCGCCGGGTCGTGGAACACGGCGTACACCTTGATCTTCTTGCTGGTCGCGGTGTGCTTGGTGGCGTCGCTGGCGGGCCAGGTGGCCAGCTGGCGGCGCTCGTCGGGTGAGCGCCGCCAGCAGCTGAAGTGGCTGGCAGCCGGGACGGCGACGCTCGTGGTATGCGCCGCGATCGCCACCGTGTTCGGCATCCACTCTGGCGCGACGCCCATCGTCAACGCCTGCCTCCTGGCCGGGTTGGTCGCGTTCTGGCTGTGCGTCGGGGTGGCGGTGCTGAGGTACCGGCTGTTCGACATCGACCGGGTCATCTCCCGGACGCTGGCGTACGCGATCGTGACCGGCTTGCTGGTGGGGGTGTATGCGGGGGTCGTGCTGCTGGCCACCGAGGTCCTCCAGTTGCGCAGCACGGTGGCGGTGGCGGCGGCGACCCTGGCCGCCGCGGCACTGTTCAACCCGCTGCGCCGCCGGGTGCAGACGATCGTGGACCGGCGGTTCAACCGGGCCCGCTACGACACCGACCGGATCATCGCCGCGTTCGCGGCCCGGCTGCAAGACGCGGTCGACCTGGACTCGGTACGGGCCGACCTGGCCAGTTCCGTCCAGCAGACGCTGGAGCCCGCCCACATCTCGTTGTGGATCAGGGCAGACGGACGGCAGTGACGCGGTATCGGCGGGCGCGTACTGTGGATGGATCCTCACTGGCTTGCCCGGGCAGGTTCCGTCCGGCCGGTGCTCTGGGCGGGCGGCCAGGTTCTGCTCAGTAGCGCGAGGCGGCGGACGATGCTCGAGCGGTTTACCGACCAGGCGCGGCGTGTTGTGGTCCTGGCAGAAGAAGAAGCCAGGATGCTCCATCACAACTGGATCGGCACCGAGCACCTCCTGCTTGGCGTCCTTCGCGAGGGCGACGGCGTCGCCGCCAGGGCGCTGGAGTCGCTGGGGATCAGCCTGCAGCCGGTGCGCCAGCAGGTCGAGGAGATCATCGGCCCGGTCCAGCAGGTCCCGGCCGAGTACATCCCGTTCACGCCCCGGAGCAAGAAGGTGCTGGAGTTGTCGCTGCGCGAGTCGCTGCAGCTCGGTCACGATCGCGTCGGCACCGGACACATCCTGCTCGGCCTGATCCGCGAGGGCGACGGCGTGGCCGCGCAGGTGCTGGTCAGGCTGGGCGCCGACCTAGANNGCCGCAGTCGGGTCGGCGGCCGCCTCGGGAGGTCGTACCGGTGATGTGGACGAATACTCGCCTGGACGTGTTCGGGGGCCGGCTGGCGGCCGTTGAACAGCGGGTGGGCATCGGGCCGGACACCAGTGACCTGGACGAGCAGATCGCCCAGGTCCGCCGCGAGAAGGAATCCGCGGTCGACGCCCGCGACTATGAGCAGGCCGCGCAGCGGCGTAACCGGGAGAAGGAATTGCTGGGCAGCAAGGCCGCGCGGCAGGAGCAGTGGGCCGCCGGACATCCGGCGCTGCCCGATCTGGCCGAGCGGGTCCAGCAGCTCACCGACGAGGTCGAGCGGCTCCGCGCTCTGCTCCGCCAGCATGGCATCGACCCGCAAGACAAGCCAGCCTGACCTGAAACGTTGCTGTCACCGTTGCTGTACGCTGACCCATTTCACCACGCGACCGCTGCTTTCTGCCTCGTCGGCACTCCGGAATGGGTCGCCAGGCAAGATCATCCCGCCCGCGACTAGGCCGCGGCGGCTGGTTGACTGTGTCGGTCATGACGCTATTCCTTTCGGGTTTCGCTGGCCCGCGCCTGCTCGCGGGGGACTTCGTCCGCAGCGGTGCCTAGATGCTGGCCAGGAACCACCTGCCCGGGGCTGCTCAGGCGCTGAGCCGGGATGCCGCCCTCCAGTGGGTGCGTGGAGACGGTGTCCGCCGGAGCCTGGGTGCCCCACAGCGGGTGGCTGCTGGCGTAAAAAATCATGCCCAGCATGATGGCGAGTGCGACGACCGGGATAATGATGATGGGGATAAGGTCGGCGTTGGTTCCTGACATGTCGGCGCTCCCTTCGAGACGACGGTTTCAGTCTCGTCTAGCACCGGGCAGATCGCGCCAGTGCAGACCCTGGTCTCATACCCGTGGGAACACCGCGGAACGCCCCGCCCAGCCACCCTGGCGCCGCGGGCGCGTACTGTGGATGGATCATCCCGGGCTGGCCCGGACCGGCTCCGTCTTGCCGTTGCTGTGGGCAGGCAGCCGGGTTCTGCCCGGTGGCACGAGGCGGCGGACGATGTTTGAGCGGTTTACCGACAGGGCGCGGCGAGTGGTTGTCATGGCGCAAGAAGATGCCAGGGTGCTCAATCACGACCTCGTCGGCACCGAGCACATCCTGCTCGGCCTCATCCACGAGGGCGGCGGTGTCGGGCCCAGGGCGCTGGAGTCGCTGGGGATCAGCCTGGACGTGGTGCGGCAGGAGGTCGAGGAGATTATCGGCCGGGGCCAGCATGAGCGGCCCGGGTCCATACCGTTCACGCCGCGGGCCAAGAAGGTGCTTGACCTGACCGTGGCCGAGGCGGCACAGCTCGGCCACGACTACGTCGGCACCGAGCACATCCTGCTCGGCCTCATCCGTGAGGGCAACGGCGTAGCCGCGCGGGTGCTGGTGAAACACGGCGCAGACCCGAACCGGGTACGCCAGCAGGTCATCTTGCTGATCAGTAGCCAGCAGCAGTAGCCGGGTCGCTGACCACCCCGGGCAGCCGCGCTGGTGGCCGAGGTGCAGTGATCCGAATGGCGACAGGACGGCTAGGTTCTGCGCTGCGTACGCTGGACCCACTAGACGCGAGGAGTCTGACGTGGCAGAACTGCAGCTGGAAGGCGCCGAACTGGTGCTTCACCTCTCGGGTGCGGAGAAGGCCGAGGCTGTTCACGGCGACCTTCATGTGCCGCTGTCGGCGCTTCGCGGCGTCGAGGTGCTCGACGACGCCCACGGCTGGACCGGGATCGGAGTCGGGTTCAAGGTCGGAATGCGCGTCCCCGGCGTCGCCACGGTGGCCACTGTCCGCGGCCATGGCGAGAAGATATTCGTCGCAGTCCATGGCGATACGCCCCGCGGCGTCAGGGTGCGCTTGGAGGGTGCCCCGTGGGATGAGTGGATCGTCGGCTGCGCAGATCCCGAAGCCGTCGCCGCCACCCTGACGTCAGCGAGCTGAGCCGTCGCTGCAGCGCAGTTGAGAATTGCGGGTCCCGCCGTGAGCCGGATCTGCGGCCGTCGTCTCTGTGCGGGATAGGGTCCGTGGCTATGACCGAACCGGATTTTCTGCGTAATACCCGTGCGTCCTACGACGCTGTGGCCACTGCTTATGCCGAGCGGCTCCGTGATGAGCTGGCCGCCAAGCCACTGGACCGGGCGATGCTGGCTGGGTTTGCTGAGGTGGTGCGGGCCACGGGAGCGGGACCGGTCGCTGATGTCGGGTGCGGTGCGGGCCGGGTGACGGCATACCTGGACGGCCTCGGGTTGCCGGTGTTCGGGATCGATCTGTCGCCGGGGATGATCGAGGTGGCCCGGCGGACGTACCCTGGCCTGCGGTTCGAGGTGGGCTCGATGCTGGCGCTGGACCTGCCCGACGCTTCGCTTGGCGGTCTGCTGGCCTGGTATTCGGTCATCCATGTTCCGGATGAGCGGGTGCCGGAGGCCTTCGCTGAGTTCTGCCGGGTGCTGGTCCCAGGTGGCCTGGTGCTGCTGGGGTTCCAGGCCGGTGACGACTCGTTGCACCGATCGGAAGCACTGGGTCACCCGGTTGCGCTCGACTTCCGTCGGCGGCGGCCGGAGTGGGTGGCGGAGCGGCTGGACCAGGCCGGGCTGGTGGTGCGCGGCCGGTTGCTGCGCGAGCCCGATGACGATGGTGACTTCCCGGAGCGGGAGCAGCAGGCCTTCCTGCTGGCTCGTAAACCCGCGCAACAGGGCGGACGTTAGCGCGCTTCCGGTCCTGGACCCGATGGCCCTCGCTCTGGGTCACCAAGTCATCGCGCAGCCCGCCGCTGACACTTTGTGTGATATGTTCGTTACTATAAGTCATTGCGTCGATTGGCGCAGCGGCATACAGCTTGACGTATAGATCCCGGTAATCCGAGGCACCGTGTGCGCAGCGCATCGGGAAACGACGTAGGGAATGCGTGGAAGCCTTGGAACAGTCGTCAGGTGTGAGCGGCAGCACTCTCCGCGGACCGCTGCCGCCCGAGGATGTGCTGGCGGCGATCGTTAACTCATCGGACGACGCCATCATAGGGAAGACCACGGATGGCATCATCACCACCTGGAACCCGGCTGCCGAGCGCATGTACGGGTACGCCGCAGAGGAAATCATAGGCCAGTCGATCACGGTCCTCTGCCCGCCCGGCCGAGTCGCAGAGATCCAGGAGATTCTCGGCAAGATCAGCGGCGGCGAGCACGTCCCCTACCACGAGACCACCCGGCAGCGCAAGGACGGGAGCATCTTCCCGGTCTCCGTGATGATCTCCCCGGTCCATGACGACCGGCTTGGCGTAATCGGCGCATCGTCGATTGCCCGCGATATCTCCGAGCGGTACCGCATCCAGGCCGAGCTTCGCCTCCGGACGGACGACCTTGAGTCCGCATACCGGGACCTGGAGACCTTCTCCTATTCGGTCTCCCATGACCTGCGTGCCCCGCTGCGAACGCTGGGCGGGCTAAGTAGCGCCCTGCTCGAGGACTGCGGGGACAGCCTCAGCGACGTCGGCGTCGGCTACGCCAAGCGCATCGTCGCCGCCGCCGAGCAAATGATGCAGCTAATCGACGACCTCCTGAACCTCGCGCGCGTTTCGCGGTCCAAGATCCGCCTCCAGGAGATCGACCTAGGGGCGGAGGTCGCACGCATCGCGGAGGAACTCCAGCACCAAGAACCGGACCGTCATGTCCGCTTTACCATCGAGCAACCGGTCTGGGTAACGGCAGACCTGACGCTCATCCGCGCGGTACTGCAGAACCTGCTGGACAACGCCTGGAAGTTCACCTCCGGACGCGAGGACGCCGCGATCGAGTTCGGGATGACGCTAGACGAGACCGGGTGTAGCCGCTTTTACCTTCGCGACAACGGTGCTGGCTTCGACACCGCGGACGCCGACAAGCTATTCAAGCCATTCGTGCGATTGCATAGTGCCGCCCAGTTCCCTGGCACTGGCATCGGCCTTGCGAGCGTGAGACAGATCGTGGAACGGCACGGGGGCCGCACCTGGGCCGTCGGCGCACCCGGTGCCGGTGCGACGTTCTACTTCACACTTCCCGCGAAATGAACCCATATCAGCCGGCCGCCTAACCACCCGTAGGCGCAACCTGGGCGGGCAGTGGTGCGTCTGATCGGCATGCGGGCAGTCAAAGCCGTGGCTGCGGCGGTCGTTTGTGTCGCGGCCCTGTCGGCCTGTACAGGGAGCCAGCGCTCCCCCGTCATCGTGCCCACGGGCGCATCGTTGCCGCGACCGGGCGGCATGCCTGGCTTCTACCTCGTCGTTGCCGGGCTGGAGGTTGTCGTGCGGTCCTCGGCTGGCGGGCGCGTGACGGGATCGCTCGCGATACCCGTTCCGGCGGCGACCGGACGAACCTCGGTTGGCGGGCAGGCCTTCGGCAGCGCGGACGGCCGGCACTTCGTCATCGTCGTCTCCCGGGGCGGCGACCTGCCCGGCGTGGCCGACGTCACCTTGTTCCAGCTGACCGTCTCCCCAGACGGCCGGCCCGGGGGCCTGGGCCAGCTGGCCTTCGACAACCAGGGCATGCCGGTGATCGGCGCGGCGCTGTCCCCGGACGGCAGGATGCTCGCGCTGTCCCTGGTGCACGAGTTCCCGCCCGGGTCGCTGTACGGCAGCGTAGAGGTCATCAACCTGGCCAGCGGCAAAACCCGCACCTGGACCGGCCAGAGCACGCCGGGATACTGGCCGGGCGTTCCCGCCTGGGCCAGCGACGACGCGGTCGTGGTCCCCTGGTGGCACAGCACCGGGGGAATGAACCCGGCCCGCCCCCCGGGGATGATCCCGGCGGTGATCACCGGAATCCGCCAGATAGATGCCGCCGAGCCCGGCGGCAGCCTGGCGGCGGCCCGGCTGGCCGCCTTCCCCGCACCGCTGCCGGGCCTGAAATCCGCGGTCATCACGCCCGGCGGCGGCCAGCTCGTCGCGTCGTCCTGCAACGCCGCCGGACACAGCGGCACTGCCCGGGTCGTCGAACTGTCCGCCGGCAACGGGCAGCTGATCCGGGTGCTGCGGACGCAGACCACCCAGTTCGGCAACGACGTCGACGCCACGGGTGCGGTCACCTCGCAGTGCGAGGTGCTGTCGGTGTCCGCGGCGTGGTGACGACCCTGGGCGGCCGGCATTCGGGGCCAGTAGTCAGGGGCAGGCGGCGCGGGCTAGGCTCGGTCTGCACGTAGGCGTACGGCAAATGACTCGGCACTCACCTGCGAGTGCGGGCGCACCGGGGCGCTGCCACGGCGAAGCCAGCAGGCGCGCAACAGGCCGGAAGGGAAGGCAGCCATGGCCGCGGAGACGGAGTTTGCGATCGGGGCCAGGGCAAGCTGCTCCGATGGTTACTGCGGCGAGCTACGCCGCCTGATCATCGACCCAGCCACTGACACGGTTACCCACCTTGTCATCCAGCGGGGGCACTCGAAGGAGGCCGCGAGGCTTGTTCCTGGTGGCCTGGCCGAGACCACGGACGGCGAGATCCGGCTGCACTGCACCCTCGCGGAGTTCGACAAGTTCGACCCCGCTGAAGAGCGCGAGCTCGGCGACAAAGCCGACGAACGCATAGGCGACATTGGCGTCTTGAGCGGCGGCTTTGTCTATGACGTCGGCGGTGACGCATTGGCGCCCATTGGCGGTGGGTTCGAGGATCTCGGGCACGTTCCGGAACGCCGGAGGATGTTCGTCGAAGACGTTATTCCGATGGGTGAGGACCAGGTAGGGCCCGGGGACCAGGTCCATGCCGTCGACGGTGAGATCGGGCGGGTGCGGGGCTTCCTGGTCAATCCGGACGATCACCGGGTGACCCACGTGCTCCTCAAGGAGGGGCATCTTTGGGGGCGCAAGGAAGTCGCGATCCCGATAACCGCCGTGACCGGGGTCGAGACGGGAATCCGGCTTAACCTCACCAAGGAGCAGGTGGGGGACCTCCCACCCGCTGACTGACCGGCGCAGGCGCAGGCACTAGCGTTAGCGGCGATGAACACTCCTATGCCTTCTGCCGGGGACATCGACCTCGTCGTCGGGTATGACGGGTCGCCGCCAGCCAGCCGCGCGCTGGATGCCGCGGTCGGGCTGCTGCGCGGGCGCAGCGGGCGACTCGACGTGGTGTACGTCGGACACATGCCCGGTGTCGACATGCTGTCGTCCGACTCCATCGCCGAGATGGATACCAGCTTCGACGAGATCGAGCAGGAGCTGCGCGCCTCGGCCCGCGCGCAGCTGGAGGGGCGCGAGGACCGCTGGCGGTTCGAGCGGGGCCAGGGACCGATCACCCAGCAGCTGATCACGGCGGCCACGAACCTTCGCGACGAACACCCGGGCGACACGGTGGTGATCGTGGTCGGCAGCTCCGCGCGGGGCGCGCACCGGTTGGTCGGCTCGGTGGCGGTCAGCCTGGCCCGCCACTCACCCGTNNAGGCCGGCGCAGGCCTAGGGCGACCAGGGCCAGGCCGGCCAGGGCGATGACCGGGCCGGCCACGGCCCAGGTGGTGGTGCCGGACATGAAGCTGCCGCCGATGACGCCGACGCCCTGCAGGGTGAAGACGACTCCGGCCAGGGTGATGAGGGATCCCGCGGCGACCAGCAGGAGCCGCGTCAGCATGCGGTTAGGGTCACGAGCTCGGCAGGACGCCCGCCTTGGCGTTCCACAGCTGATGGGCGAACGCGGAGCTGGTGGTGCTGGTGGCCAGCGACGCGGTTACCAGCGGGTGGCCCGCCGCCAGCGTGGTCAGCGCGTACGGGTGGTTGAAGTTGGTGGTGGTGGCGGCGCTGATCAGCACGAAGTAGGCGCCGCCGGTGCTCGCCTGGTGCGGATCGAAGATCCAGACGGTCTTGGCGGTCCGGCCGCACGGTTCGAGGGTCACCGGGGTACCGGCCCCGGGCTGGGCGAAGGTGCCCAGGCACAGGTTGCTGGGCGTGTGTCCGGGGGTGTATTCGATCTCGTACACGTACAGGCCGCCGTAGGGCGCGTTCAGGCCGCCGGATACCAGGCCCAGCTGGTAGAAATCGTGCACTGTGCCCAGGGCGTCGACGGTGAAGTCCTCGCCCTGGCTGGTGCGGTTGGCCCGGGCCAGGGTGGTCGGCTGGCCAGCCTGCCCGACCTGATCCGCGACGGCGAGGACGAAGGCCGCGCCGAGCGCGTGGCTGTAGAAGTCAGAACAGGTCGCGCCGCACTTGGGCGTGGCCGCGTTCGCGGTTTGGGTGGCGGCCGCGCTGACGCCTGCGATCAGGGTCAGTGTTGCGGCTGCTGTGACGAGCTTGCTCTTGATGGACATCCGACTCCTCCCGTTGCGGCAATGTAGCGGAAAACCAAGCCGTTCGTACAGGTCCGGGCAGGTCGAGTTCCGGGCCGCGGGTTGGATTCGGCCGGTTATGCACCGGTTGCTGCGGGGCTGACGTCGCGCAGGAGCAGGGCCTCGGCGAGGCAGGCTCGCTCGAAGGTGAGCAGGTGCAGGCTCTCGTTCGCGCCGTGCGCGCGGGCGTCGGGGTCCTCCACGCCGGTGATGAGGATCTCGGTATCACCGAAGCGCTCCGCGTAGGCGGTCACGAACGGGATCGAGCCGCCGACCCCGATGTCGAGGGCGGGTCTCCCCCACGCCTCGGACAGGGCCTGGCGGGCGGCCCGGTAGGCGTGACCGCCGGTCCGGACGGTGAACGGGGCGGCGGTCCCGCCGGAGGTCACGCTGACCTGCGCGCCCCACGGCGCGTGCGCCCGCAGGTGGGCCTTGAGCGCCTCGCAGGCGCGGTCCGCGTCGTCGCCAGGGGCCACCCGCAGGCTGATCTTGGCCCGGGCGACCGGCAGCAGGGTGTTGGAGGCGGCCGCCGTGGCGGGGGCGTCCAGGCCGATGACGGTGATCGAGGGAGCGGCCCAGAGCCGCTCGGTGAGGCTTCCGGTACCGATGAGCTGCACCCCGTCGAGGACCCCGGCGTCGGCGCGGAGCCGCGCCTCGGTCAGGTCGACCGGGTCCGCCGGGCCGCGGTGCAGGCCGGCCACCGCCACGTCGCCGTGCTCGTCGTGCAGCGTGGCCAGCAGCCGGCACAGCGCGGTGAGCGCGTCCGGGACCGGGCCGCCGAACAGGCCGCTGTGGACCGCGTGGTCGAGCGTGCGCAGCTCCACCATGACGCCGGCCCCGCCGCGCAGGCTGGTGGTCAGCGACGGCACGTCGATCGTCCAGTTCACCGCGTCGGCGAACACCACCACGTCAGCGGCCAGCCGGTCGGAGTAGGTGTCCAGGAACGGGAGCAGGGTGGGCGAGCCGATCTCCTCCTCGCCTTCGACCAGGACGGTGACGCCGACCGGCAGCTGGTCGCCGTGGGCCCGCAGCGCGGCCAGGTGCACGGCGATGCCCGCCTTGTCGTCGGCGGCGCCGCGGCCGTACAGGCGGCCGCTGGTTTCGGTGGGCTGGAACGGGTCGGTGTCCCAGCTGGCCCGGTCGCCGGGGGGCTGGACGTCGTGGTGGGCGTAGAGCAGGACGGTGGGCGCGCCGGGCGGGGCCGGGCGCCGGGCGACGACGGCCGGCTGGCCGCCGGGGATGGTCAGGACGTCGACCTCGGGCAGGCCGGCCGCCTCGAGCAGGGCCGCGACTTCGGCGGCGCTGTCCCGCAGGTACGGACCGGCGGTCGGGTCGGCCGACACGGACGGGATCCGGACCAGGCGCTCCAGGTCGGCGCGGACGGACGGCAGGACCTGCTGCACGGCGTCGTGGAGGGTCATAGTTGGACGCTACCGCAGGCCGCGTACGGGAGGGGGCTGGGGGCGCGGACGGCTCAGGCGGCGTATAGGCGCAGGTCGGTGGCGAAGCGCTGGGCCATGGCTAGGGTCTGGGCCAGCTCGGGGTGGCGGACGATGACCATTCCGTCGGCGATGAGGGTGGCGCGCCAGTCCCGCCTGGGCGCGCCGACGGGGAGGAGTTCGAGCGCGACCACGTGGTCGCCGTACTCGGCGAGCAGCTCGTCCAGGCCCTCGTAGTGCGTGATCCGGCCGGTCCCGCTGGCTCGCTTGAAGATGCTGGCCGCGTTGTAGTGCCGGATGACCGGCTGGGAGATCCGGCCCCTGGTCACGGCCTCGGCCCAGGCCGTGAACAGGTCGGCGTCGGTCGCGTAGTTCATCACGTCGACCGTGCGCGCGCCCGGTGGCCGGGCGCCGATCTCGCCGAACACCACCTCGCCGTCGGCCTTGCGGTACCACTCCATGTGGGTGAACCCGTCCCGGAACCCGAGCGCGCCGATCACCTCGACGCCGAGTTCGCGGCCCTTGGCCAGCGAAGGATCGTCCAGGTCGCGCAGGGCCAGGGTGATCGGGCTGACCCACTCGTGCATTTTGGTCAGCAGCGGGCGCGGGTGGTACTGGCAGATGTTCTCGAACAGCACCTGCCCGCCCGCGCAGATGGTGTCGTAGGTGAACTCCTCGCCGTCGACGAACTCCTCGACGCTGACCACAGGCACATGCCGGATCATGGGCAAAACCGAGTCGAGCTCGGCGGCCGAGTCGGCCCGGTAGGTGTCGGCCGACCCCGCGCCGTCGATCGGCTTGACGATGAGCGGGTAGCCGACGCGTTCGGCGGCGGCCCACACGTCGGCCACGGTCCTGGCTTCGGTGTGCCACGGGGTGCGCAGCCCCGCCGCGTCGAGCAGCTGCTTCATCTGCTCCTTGTCCCGGAACGGGATGGTCTGCGCCACGGTCAGCCCGGGCAGCCCGAGTTCCTCGCGCAGCCGCGCGGCCAGCACCATGTACGGCTCCCACAAGCACTCGACCGCGTCGATCCGGACGTACCGGGCCAGATCGCGGACGGTCTCGGCGACGTGGTCGTCGGCGGCCAGCGAGCCGACGTAGATGTAGTGGGCCAGGGCCTGGCTGGCGGCGTCCGGCAGCGCCTCGGCCGACTGGTCGCCGAGGCCGATGACGGTGGCCCCGGACCAGGCCAGACCGCGGGTGAACAGGGCCATCTCCGCCGGGTAGCCGGGCGAGATCATCAGGACGTTCACGGGTCACCGAAGCCCAGTTCGACGCGGACGGTACCGAGCAGTTCCTTGAGCGCGGCGGTCACCGTGCCGGTCTCCCGGTCCCGGACGGTGATGTAGCCGTCGCCCTCGTAGCTGCCCGAGGACGGCTGGCCGGGGCTGGGCAGCCGCGAGTCGACCACCAGCTCGGCGACCCAGGCCGGCAGCTGGTCCAGGCCGTGCACCGCCCGGACCTGGCCCGCGCCCTGGCCGCGCAGGTAGACGGTGCCGGTAGACCACTGGCGGGCCGGCGGGGAGAACGTGCCGTCCACCATCAGCTTGGCCCAGGCGCGGTACAGGTCGAAGTCGTGCGCGTAGCACAGCATCGAGGTGATCTGGGCGCCGGGCGGCCGGGCGCCGACCTCGGACACGGCCACCGACCCGTCCGGACGGCGGAACCACTCCATGTGCGTGAGCCCGGTGCGCAGCCCGAGGGCGCGCAGCGCGACCGGCGCGACCTGCCGGATGCCGGCGTGCTGCGGCCCGTCGATGTCGCGGGGCAGCAGCACGACCCACTGCATCCACGGGTGGCGCAGCACCTCCAGCGGGGTGGGCAGGTAGGCCGAGATCGAGTCCCAGACGATCTCGCCGTCGACCATCACGCTGTCGTAGGAACCCTCCTCCCCGGTCAGGAACTCCTCGATCAGCGCGGGCCGGTCCGGGGCGGGCGGGGCCGCGTCCAGCCAGCTGTCCAGGTCGCCGGGATCATCGAGGCGGAACGTGCTCTTGGCCCCGGCGCCGGCCGGCGGCTTGACCACCAGCGGGAAGCCGACTTCGGCCGCGAAGCCGGCGGCCGCGGCAGTGGAGGAGGCCAGCCGGTGCCGGGCGCAGGGCACGCCCGCGGCGCGCATCACGCTCTTCATCTGGTCTTTGTCCCGGAAGTTGCGGGCCGTGGCCGGGTCCATGCCGGGGATGCCCAGGTGCTCGCGGACCTGGGCCAGCGGCACCTGGAGCTGCTCGAGCACGGCCAGCAGCCGCTGCACCGGGCCGACCTGCCCGGCGAGGCCCTCGACGGCCCAGGCGATCTGGCCGGCGTCGAGCGGGTCGTCGATCCGCCAGTGCCCGGCCAGGCGGTCGCGGAGGGCGGGCGGCAGGCGGTCGGCGGGTTCGGTGGTGATCAGGGCGAGTTTGGTATCCGGGAGGCTCGCCGCGGCCTCGACGAACCGCGTCGTGGTATCGAGCAGGTACGGCGCGACGAACCCGGCGGTCACCATGGGAAAGAAGTTACCCTCATTCACCGTGCGGCCGCCGATCGAGCTGCCGCAGGTCCTCGCTGAGCTGGTCCTGCCGGGCGCTTAGTTGCTCGCCGAGGCGCTTGATCGTGTCAAGCTCGGCCAGCAGCTGGTTGGCGACGGTGGTCAGCCGGCTGTCCGCGTGATCCAGACGGCCCTGGATCTTCCTGCCGTCCAGCCTGAGCTGATCCGCGTCCTGGTGCAGCTCGTTGACGACCGCCTGGAGCTGGCGTCTTAGCTCCGTGGACGTGGCCTCGAGCTGGCCGGAGACACCATCGATCAACGGAGCGGCGGTGCGCTTGGTGCGCTGGCCCACGGTGATGGTCACGTACAGGACCGCGGCGGCCACCACCAGCGTGGCCACGGCCAGCAAGAGTTCCATAACGTCCTCCCGGGACTGGTGGGCCAGACCTCGCGCGTGGTGATCGTTACCGCCGCGGCCGCCAGGACTAGGGCCAGCACCGCGGCCACCCCGATTATCCAGTCGCTGACCGGCGTGCCCGGCCCGGCGGCGGCGGTGTTCCACAGCTTGACCGAGCCGTCGGCGTCGGCGCTGGCCAGCTTGCCGTCCGGGCCGAACGCCACGGCGTTCACGCCGCTGCCGGCCTGCAGGGGCGAGCCGGCCGGCTGGCCGGTGGCGGGATTCCACCGCGCGATGGCGCCGTCGCCGTAGGCCGCGGCCAGCAGCGTGCTGCCCGGGCTGAACGCCACCGCGGTCACGCCCCCCGCGGTACCGGGCGAGCGGAGCGCCGGACCGTAGAGCTGGCCGGTCGCCACCTGCCACAGGGTGACCGCGCCGTCGGCGTCGGCGCTGGCCAGGAACTCACCGTCGGGGCTGAACGCGACGCCGTTCACGCCGTTGTCGGCCTGCAGGGCGGACCCGGCCGGCTGGCCGGTGACCGGATCCCAGAGGCGGACGGTGCCGTTGCCGTAACCGGCGGCCAGCAGGTTACCGTCGGGGCTGAACGCCACGCCGGTCACGCCGCCCTGGGTACCAGGCAAGCGGAGCGCCGGACCGGGCTGGCCGGTCGCGACCTTCCACAACGTGACCGCGCCGTCGGCGCCGGCGCTGGCCAGCAGCGCGCCGTCGGGGCTGAACGCGACGCCGTTCACGCCGCTCCCGGTCTGCAGCGCCGGCCCGGCCGGCTGGCCGGTGGCCGGGTTCCACAGGCGGATGGTGCCGTCGGCGGCGGCGCTGGCCACCAGCGTGCCGTCGGGGCTGAACGCCACCCCGGTCAGGGGACCGGAGCCGGACCGCAGGACCGGACCGCGGAGCTGGCCGGTGGCGACCACCCACAGCCGGACCGTGCCGTCGCCGTAACCGCCGGCCAGCAGCGTGCCGTCCGGGCTGAACGCCACGGCCGTGACGCCGGCCGAGCTGGGGGCCGTGGCCGAGGCGGCGGCCTGGGGGGCGGCTAGGAGGACGGCCAGGAGGGCGAGGAGGCCAGTGATCACTGCGCGTCGCCGAGTCCGGTTACGGCTGTGAGCGAAAACGGCCATGTCCTGATAAGACCACTAACCGTGCGCGGTGGCGAGCCCCCGAGCCCCGGCGCTGCTTAGAGGGTGGCCGGCGGCTGACCGGTTGGCCGTTCGGCATAAATTATCGGAACGAACGGACCGTGGCGCTACGACCGGTCACCGGTGACGGCGCTGGCCGGCGGCCGCGCGGCGCGGTTTACCATTCGAGGCATGAACGTGGTTTTCGTCGAGCCCTTCTTCCCGCGCAACCAGCGGGAGTTCGTGCGGGCGCTGGCCGAGGCGGGCGCGACCGTGATCGGCATCGGCGAGTACTCGGCGGACGGGTTCGACGATCAGCTGAAGGGCTGGCTGGATCACTACGAGCAGGTGCCGTCGGTCACCGACGTCGACGCGATGACCCGCGCGGTCCGCTGGGTGCAGGACAAGGTGTGGGTGGACCGGCTGGAGGCCACGATCGAGGCCCACATCATGTCCACCGCGCAGGTCCGCGAGGCGTGCACGATCCCCGGGACTTCGGTGCATACCGCCTGGCTGTGCCGGGANNACGGTGCGGGTGGACGACCCGGCGGCGCTGGAGGCGGCCCTGGGGGTGTTCGGCGGCCAGGGCTCGGAGTCGATCGCGATCGAGGAGTTCATCGAGGGGCACGAGGGGTTCTACGACACGATCGCGGTCGACGGGCGGGTGGCCGTGGACTTCGTCTCGCACTACTACCCGAACGTGCTGGAGGCGATGCGGACCAGGTGGATCTCGCCGGAGTTCATCTCCACCAACCGGATCGAGCTGGTTCCGGAGTACGAGGAGCTGCGCGAGATGGGGCGGCGGGTCATCGCCGCGCTCGGCATCGAGACCTCGGCCACGCACATGGAGTGGTTCTTCGGGCCCAAGGGACTGAAGTTCTCCGAGATCGGGTGCCGGCCACCGGGGGTCGGGGCCTGGGATCTCTATTCGGCGGGCAACGACATGGACCTGTACCGCGCGTGGGCCGACGCGATCGTGCACGGCCGCGTTGAGGCGGCGCCGTCGCGGCGGTTCGCCAGCGGGATCGTGGCGCTGCGCCCGGCGCACGACGGGGTGATCAGCGGGTACGGCGGGGTCGAGGAGCTGCAGCAGCAGTTCGGCGAGTGGGTCATCGACGCGAACCTGCCGCCGCCGGGCACGCCGACCCAGGGCGTCGAGGCCGGGTACATGGCCAACGCCTACGTCCGGATGCGCCACCCCGACTACGACGTGCTGCACGACATGCTCGACACGGTGGGGCGCACGCTGCACGTCTACGCCTCGTGAGAGCCATCCTGCTGGGACCGCAGCGCCGGCCGACGCTGGACGCGGTGGTGCGGTCGCTCGGGCTCGCTGACGGGCCGATCGCCACGGTCACGGCCGGGTGGCAGGAGCGGGAACCGTACGACGGCGAGCTGAACGCGCTGCTGGAGCGGAGGGGTTCGGGCCTCGGGCTCTACCGGCGGTGGCTGGACGTGCAGGAGCAGGATCCGGAGTTCGCCGCGGCCGAGCGCGCGCTGCAGCGGATCCTCGATGAGCTGGCGGACCTGTACCTGCTGCGGCTGGACTACGCGCTGCAGGCGGTGTACGCGCTGCAGCACCGGCCGGGGGTTCCGGCTGAGGCGGTGGCGGAGGCGGTCGAGGGGGTACAGTCACTCGACGCTGCGCATTTGGTGCGTGTGAACGAGGTGCGCGGGGAGTTCTTTGACCGGGTGCGGCCACACGACCGGCGGGTGATCGCGTCCCACCGGCTGGCGGTGGCGGGGTTGCTGGGTGAGGCCGCGGCGCTGGTCATCGCGGGCGGGCACGTGGGCGTGCTGGCCGACGTGCTGCACCTGTTCAACGTGGCGGCCGCGCTGCCCACTGGGGCGGTGGTGATCGCGTGGTCCGCGGGGGCGATGGCGCTGGCGGACCGGATCGTGCTGTTCCACGACCGTTCGCCGCTGGGGCCCGGGCATTCCGAGGTGTACGGCAGCGGGCTGAGCGTGGTGCGCGACGTCGTGCTGCTGCCGCACGCCCGGGCCCGGCTGCTGCTCGAGGACACGCCGCGGATGGCCGTGTTCGCCCAGCGGTTCGCGCCNNGTGACGGCGGTCAGGGAGGCGGCGTGACCATCGTCAGCGGGCCGGCCACGGTCAGCCGGAAGCTCGCGATCAACCGGCTGCGCGAGCGCAGGCCGCTGGACGGCGGGACGGTGGACCGGTTCCTGGCCCGGTACGAGGTGCCCATCGTCGAGGGGCCCCGCTGCACGTTCCTGTACCGGGGCGAGGCGGACGAGGTGTCCGTCGTGCACCGGATCTTCGGGCTGCCCGGCCCCATTGCGATGCGCCGGCTGCACGGCACCGACCTGTGGTACGTGGTGCTGGAGTTGCCGGAGGGGTCGCGGGTCGAGTACCAGCTGGAGGTGACGCGCGGCGGGGAGCGGTCGCGGTTCAACGATCCGTTGAATCCCAGGGTGGCGCGGAGTCCGGTGGGCGATTCGTCGGCCTGCTACGCGCACGGGTACGTGGTGCCGGACTGGACCTTGTTTGATCCTGAGGCCCGGCCGGGGTCGCTGACGGACCTGACGGTGCCGAGCCGCGCGCTGCGCCGCGACACCAGGGTGACGCTCTACCTGCCGGCCCGGTTCCGCCGGTCCGCCCGGTACCCGCTGCTGATCGTGCACGACGGCGGCGACTACCTCGAGTACGCGGCGGCCAAGACGGTACTCGACAACCTCATCCACCGGCTGGACGTGGCCGAGGTCGTGGCGGCGTTCGTGTACCCCGGCGACCGGCTGGCCGAGTACGCCAACTCGGCGGCGCACGCCCGGTACCTGACCGCCGAGTTGCTGCCACGGCTCGAGGCCGAACTGCCGCTGCTCGCCACGCCGTCCGGGCGGTGCCTGATGGGCTCGAGCTTCGGGGCCGTCGCATCGCTGGCCACCGCGTACCGCTACCCGGAGGTGTACGGGTCGCTGCTGGTGCAGTCCGGGTCGTTCGTCTTCACGGATATCGGCAACGACCACGGCGGCGGCCCGGTGTTCGAGCCGGTGGTCCGGTTCATCAACCGGTACCGCGCGGCCCCGCGGCGGGTGGCCGACCGGATGTTCGTCAGCTGCGGCGTCTACGAGCCGCTGATCATCCCGAACCGGTCGATGGTCCCGGTGTTCGAGGGCGCCGGGATGGCGGTCCGGTACGTCGAGGCGCGCGACGGGCACAGCTGGGAGGACTGGCGGGACCGGCTGCGCGCCGGGCTGTCCTGGATTTTCCCTGGTCCGCAGAAGTTCTACTACGAGTGATCGGGTGGCTTAGTCGATGGCTGATGACGATGGGTACCGGCGGGAACGGTGGTTCTCCGAACGGCTGGGGGAACCGATCACGGTGGTGCGGTGGGGGTCGTTCGGCACGCCGGTGCTGGTGTTCCCGTCGGCGGGCGGTGACGCCGAGGAGATCCAGCGGCACGGGCTGGTCGACGCGTGCGGCTCGCTGCTGGCCGAGGGCCGGGTCAAGCTGTACTCGGTCGACAGCGTGGCGGGCCAGGCGATGGTGACCAAGGCGGGCTCGCCGGAGCACCGGATGTGGCTGCTCAACCAGTTCCATGAGTGCGTCCGGTGGGAGGTGCTGCCCGCCATCCACGCCGACCTTGGCGGGCACGCGCTGGACGTGATTACCGCGGGCGCGTCGATCGGGGCGTTCAACGCGGTGGCGGTGCTGTGCCGGTACCCGGACGTGTTCGGCGCGGCCGTCGGGATGAGCGGCACCTACCGGATCGAGCGCTTCTACGACGAGGCCTGGAGCCAGGACCTGTACGTCTCCGCGCCGCTGCAGTTCCTGCCGGGCCTGGAGGGCCCGCAGCTGGACCGGCTGCGGTCGCGGCGGGCCATCCTCGCGGCCGGCGAGGGCGAGTGGGAGGACATCGGCGAATCCTGGCGGATGGCCGATGCCCTGGGGGCCAAGGGGATCCCGAACCGGGTGGACAACTGGGGACCGCAATGGGCGCACCAGTGGCCCACGTGGCGGGAAATGCTTCCGCAGTACCTGCG
>PLDT01000577.1:0-6393 GCA_003136255.1 Actinomycetota bacterium | reverse complement strand
CGGGCCGGCGCTGATCGCGGCCTGGCAGCACCGCAAGCCGGCCCCGGCCGCCAACGCGGCCCAGATCCTCACCGCCGAGACCGGCCGGCGCCGGGGAGCGTGGCGGCGGCCGGTGGCCGAGGTCACGGCGTGCGCGGCCTGCGTGGCCGGCCTGGTCGTGCTGCGCAATCAGGGCGTGCCGGCCGGCGGCCAGGTCAACCCGCTGCTCATGCTGGCGCCGGTGCTGGTCNNGTGGCCATCCCGGTCGTCCTGGTCATGCTCCGGCTGTACCCGCTGGTCGTGCGCGGCCTGCTGCGGGTGTCGGCGCGCCGGACGGGCGCGACCGGCTTCGTGGCGCTGTCGGCCGCGGCCCGGTCCTCGCTGACCGGGGTGCTGCCCGCGTTCGCGCTGGTGCTCGCGCTCAGCCTGGCCACCTTCGCCGGGATGGTCAGCAACGGCATCGCCCGCGGCGAGACCGCGGCGGCCTGGCACATCACCGGCGCCGACGTACTGATCCAGCCCGGCCCCACCTCCGGGCCGGTCACGCCCGGCGTGCTGAAGTCGATCGCGTCGGTGCGGGGCGTCACGCACGCCACCGCGGTGTGGAACACCACCTGGGTCACGCCGTTCGGCCAGGCGGTGACGGTGACCGCGGTGGATCCGGCCAGCTACGCGGCGGTGACCGCGACCACCCCGTACCCGCCGCTGGCGCTGGCCCAGCTGAGCGGCGCGGCCCGGGCGCTGGCGGCCGGCGCCCCGGTGCCGGTGTTCGCCTCGCCGGACGCGGCCGCGGTGCTGGGCCGCGGGGCGACCCAGCTGGCCTCGCTCGCCCCGGCGGGCCCGTTCAGGGTCCGGGTCGCGGGCATCGTGACCAGTACCCCGGCCCAGCCCGGCGGCGGCGCGTTCGTGGTCATGCCGCAGCTGGTCCTGCCCGGCCCGGCCGGGGCGCCCGCGCCCAACATGGTCCTGGTCAGCGGCTCGGCGATCGACCAGAGCCAGCTCACCGCCCAGGTCAACCGGAGCATCCCGGGCAGCACGATCACCTACCGGTCGGCCGTGCTCAACTCCCTGACGAACTCCCCGCTGCCGCACGGCGCCGCGCTCATCGTCGCGTTCACCCTGGCCGAGGCGGCCGTGCTCGGCCTGCTGATCGTGCTCCTGGGCCTGGCGCTCGGGTCATCGGAGCGCCAGCTGACCCTGGCCCGGCTCACCGTGATGGGTCACGAACGCGACACCAGGCTGGTCATGGCCGAGGCGATGCCCGCGGTGCTCGCCGCGGTGGTGGCCGGCGCGGTGTGCGCGATCGTGCTGCCGCACCTGATCGGCTCGTCCATCGACCTGTCCGCGTTCACCGGGACCAGTGCCCCGGTACTGTTCCAGCCCGACGCGACCGCGCTCGGCGTGCCCGCCGCCGCGATCGTGGTGCTGGCCGTGGCGGCCCTGGCCGCCGAGGCCAGGACGCTGCGCCGCCGCGGTATGGCCGGCATTTTGCGGGCAAACTAGTAGGCAGAGGAGAGGCAATGAGCAGTGTCGCGGACCTGGGCGCGGAATCCGCGCGGCACCACCGGGACTTCGGCGCGGGCTCGCTGATCGTCTGCGACCGGCTGGTGCGGATCTACGTCGCGGCCGGGATCGAGGTGCAGGCGCTGCAGGGCCTGGACCTGCTGGTGGATGAGGGCGAGATCGTCGCGCTGGTCGGCGCGTCGGGCAGCGGCAAGTCGACCCTGATGAACATCCTGGCCGGGCTGGACACGCCGACCGCGGGCTCGGTGCGGGTAGCGGGCAACGACCTGGCCGCGATGAACGCGCGGCAGCGGCTGGCCTACCGGCGCCAGGTGGTGGGCTTCATCTGGCAGCAGACCAGCCGCAACCTGCTCCCCTACCTGACCGCGCAGCAGAACGTGGAGCTGCCGATGCGCCTGTCCGGGGTGCGGGCCCGGACCCGCCGCGAGCGCTCGGCGGAGCTGCTCGAGCTGCTCGGCCTCGGCGACTGCCTGTACCGCAGGCCGGATCAGCTGTCCGGCGGCGAGCAGCAGCGGGTCGCCATCGCGGTCGCGCTGACCAACGAACCCAAGGTGCTGCTGGCCGACGAGCCCACCGGCGAGCTCGACTCCGTGACCGCGGCCGAGGTGTTCAGCTCCNNGACGGCGACGTGGTCGCGCACGCGGTCGAGTACGCGGTGCTGGACCGGGCCGGCCGGCTGCAGCTGCCGCGGGAGATGACCGAACCGCTCGACATGCGCGGCCTGGTCCGGCTGGAAGCCGAGCCCGACCACATCGGCGTCTGGCCCGGCCAGCAGGCCCCCCGCAAGCCGCAACGACCCGAGAACCGCGAGGAGTCCCGGTGACCGTCCTGACCGACATGGTGGCCGTCGAAGGGGTGGTCCGCACCTTCGGCAGCGGCCGCACCGCGACCCGCGCGCTGCGCGGGGTCTCGTTCACCGTGCCGTCCGGCCAGCTGGTGGCCCTGCGCGGCCGGTCGGGGTCGGGTAAGACCACGCTGCTGAACATCGTCGGCGGCCTGGACATGCCCGACGAGGGGCGGGTGTGGGTCGGGGACAGCGAGGTCACGTCGATGTCCGAGCACGAGCGGATGCGGCTGCGCCGCACGTCGGTGGCGTTCATCTTCCAGTCGTTCGGCCTGATCCCGATCCTGTCGGCCGCGGAGAACGTCGGCGTGCCGCTGCGGATCGCCGGCGTGGCGGCCAAGGAACGGGAGGAACGGGTCCGGCTGATGCTGGACATCGTCGGCCTCGGTGACCACACCAAGCAGCGGCCGGGTGAACTGTCCGGCGGCCAGCAGCAGCGGGTCGCGATCGCGCGGGCGCTGGCGGGCAGCCCGCAGGTGCTGCTGGCCGACGAGCCCACCGGCCAGCTGGACTCCGAGACGGCCAAGCAGATCATGCGCCTGCTGCACGCGGTGGTCGAGTCCGAGGGCGTGACCGCCCTGGTCGCGACCCACGACCCGAACCTGATCAGCATGGCCGACTCGGTCCTGGAACTGGAAGACGGCCAGATCAAGGGCAGCGTCTAGGTCCCGGGGCGGGGCGGGGGCGGGGAGGGCGGGGTTACGTGACGGGGGTGCCGGTGGTGGCGGTGAGGTCGGCGAACAGCGCGGTCAGCTGTTTGGTGACCGGGCCCGGCTGACCGTCGCCGATGGCGCGGCCGTCGACGGCCAGGACGGGCACCAGGCCGCCCATGGTGCCGGTGACGAACGCCTCGTCGGCGGTGTAGAGCTGGGGCAGCGTGTAGTCGCCGGTCACGCAGTCAAGGCCGGCCGACGCGGCCAGGTCCAGCACCACCGCCCGGGTGATGCCCTCGGGGCAGGACACGGTGGTCGGCGTGGCCAGCGTGCCGCCGGTGACCATGAAGATGTGCGTGGCGTTCGTCTCGGCGATGAAGCCGCGGTGATCGAGCATGACCGCGTCGTCGGCGCCGGCCACGTTGGCCTCGATCTTGGCCAGGATGGACGGCAGCAGGTTGTTGTGGTGGATCTTGGGGTCCAGGCAGTCCGGGGCGGGGCGGCGCACGCTGGCGGTGACCAGCGTGATGCCGGAGGGTTCGTAGACCGGGTCCTTGTACTCGGCGAGCACGATCAGGGTGGGGCCGGCCTGGTTGAGCCGGGGATCCATGCCCGAGGTGATCTTCACCCCGCGGGTCAGGGTGAGCCTGATGTGCACGCCGTCTCGCATGCCGTTGGCGGCGACCGTGCGCCGGATCTGCTCGGTGATTTCCTCGGCCGGGGGGATCGCCTCGAACGCGAGCGCCTTGGCCGAGTCCCGCAGCCGGGCCAGGTGCTCGTCCAGCCGGAAGATCCGCCCGGCGTAGAGCCGGAGCCCCTCCCAGACCGCGTCGCCGCCCTGGACGACGGAATCGAACGGGCTGATCATGGCCCGGTCCCGGTGGCTGAGCTTGCCGCCCACGTTGACGATCAGGTCACGGTTGCGCTCGTCATAAACCTGCAGCATCGACGACCTCCAGACGGTACTGGTACAGGCGCTCGTAGTATGGCCGGCAGCGTTCGGCTAGCGGTTCGAGACGCGGCGGCAGCGGGTCGGCCGGGGGCCGGTAGGCGGCGAAGCCGGACGAGGCGTGCACGGAGTCATACCACCAGGGCGCCCACACGCCGTCGCTGTCCCGCGGTCCGGGCGGCCAGGACAGCATCGCGCCGTCGAACGGCACGTCCAGGGCCCGGCACAGCGCGCGCAGGATCCCTTCGGGGTCCGTCAGCAGGTCGCGGGAGTCGACGACCGGCCCGCCGAACGTCTCGAAGATCTCCGCCTGCTGCCGCAGGCCCAGGTCGTCCAGGTCCGGCTCGGTGCGCACCCGGGCGTAGGAGGCGAGCAGCTCACGCGGGTCCCGGATCAGGTGCGCGTGCCGCAGCGGGGCCAGCGCGGCGCGGTCCACCTCGGGCAGCAGGTGGTGGGTCATGTGCTTGGCGTAGCTGATGCCCACCCCGGGCGGCAGCGGACCGCTGACCTGCTGGGCCAGCACCACCCGCCAGTCGGTGGGCTGGCTGGCGATGATGGTGTCGCGGGCGGGGTGAGGCAGGGCCGTTCGGAAAAGATAGAAGGCGTAAAGCGGTTCGTCGGTGACCGCCGTGTCCGGGCGGTTCTCCCACGCCCGCATCAGTGCGGTGGACACCGTCCGCGGGCCCGACCACATCGCGATGCGGGCGACGTCGGTCACAGGATGACGACGCTGCGCAGCACCTCGCCGCGGCTCATCTTGGCGAAGGCCTCCTCGACCTGGTCCAGGCCGATGGTCTCGGACACGAACTTGTCCAGGGGCAGGCGGCCCGACAGGTGCAGGTCGACCAGCATCGGGAAGTCTCGGCTGGGCAGGCAGTCGCCGTACCAGGACGACTTGAGCGCCCCGCCGCGGCCGAACACGTCCAGCAGCGGCAGGTCCAGCCGCATGTCCGGGGTCGGCACGCCGACCAGCACCACCGTGCCAGCCAGGTCGCGGGCGTAGAACGCCTGCTCGTAGGTCTGCGGCCGGCCGATGGCCTCGATCACCACGTCCGCCCCGTTGCCGCCGGTCAGTTCGCGGATCCGGGCCACCGGATCGGTGTCCCGCGAGTTGATCACGTCGGTGGCGCCGAAGTCGCGCGCCCAGGCCAGCTTCCGGTCGTCCACGTCGACCGCGATGATCGTCTGCGCGCCGGCCAGCCGGGCGCCGAGGATCGCGCCGTCGCCNNTTGATCGCCGCGCCCAGGCCGGCCATCACGCCGCAGCCGAGCAGGCCCGCGGTGGCCGGGCTGATGGCCGGGTCGACCTTGGTGCACTGGCCGGAGGCGACCAGCGTCTTGGCGGCGAACGCGCCGATCCCCAGGGCCGGGGACAGCACCGTGCCGTCTTCCAGGGTCATCTTCTGGGTCGCGTTGTGGGTGTTGAAGCAGTACCACGGGCGGCCGCGGCTGCAGGCCCGGCACCGCCCGCAGACGGCCCGCCAGTTCAAGATGACGAAGTCGCCGGGCGCGACGTCGGTCACGTCCGGGCCGACCTGCTCGACCACGCCCGCCGCCTCGTGCCCGAGCAGGTAGGGGAAGTCGTCCCCGATGCCGCCCTCCTTGTAGTGCAGGTCGGTGTGGCACACCCCGCACGCCTGCACCGCGACCAGCGCCTCACCCGGCCCGGGCTCCGGCACGAGGATCGTCGTGAGCTCGACCGGGTCGCCCTTGCCGCGGGCCACCACGCCCTGAACGCTGATCATTACAGCCCCACCTTCTTTTCAGTCCATTCTTACCGAACGGCCAGCCGTGCCGCGCCCCATCATCCCCCGTTCGCCAGCCTGGGCGGAAGTCAACCCGGGGACGACGCAGCCCGCGCCTGGCCATCGGGCCGGGCGCGGGCCGGGTTCGAACGCTCAGCTGATCAGGACCTCCCCTAGCGGGCGGCGGTCGGGGCTCCGGAATCGAGCCGCTGACGACCGGGCGGGGTGAGCGCGACCACGGCCACGAGGGCCGCGATGAGCGCCAGGAAGGCGCCGATGCTCCAGCCGATGCTTACCCCGGCCAGGCCGTCGGTGCTCGGCTTAAGCAGGAAGCCGATGAATACCAGCAGCAGGTTGACGCCCGCGGCCCCGAGCAGCAACTGGTCATGCCGGAGCCCGGATTTGAACGGCAGGACCCGGAAGCCCGCCGCGACGACCAGGTAGGCCAGGATCAGCACGACGATGAGGAACACCAACCACAGCCAGCCGTGCGCAGCGGTGCCCGATTCCGAGCCGCTTTGCGCCGAGAGGCCCAGCGAGTTGTCCGCGGAGACGCTGCCGCTGAACCACGGCAGGAATAGCGAGATGAGCACCACGAGCGATGCCACGCCGGCGACCTTGTCGCTAACGGTCCACCGCCGGGCGTCGAAGTTATACCCAGAAGACGCCGCCGCGTTGCCAGCGGACCCGCTGGCCGGGG
>PLDT01000343.1:31541-48256 GCA_003136255.1 Actinomycetota bacterium | reverse complement strand
GCCCGCAACGCCCGGTGCACCGCCCCGGGCTGCGGCCGGCCCGCCGCGCGCTGCGACCTGGACCATACCGTGCCATGGGACCAGGGCGGTATCACCTGTGAGTGTGATCTGGCTCCACCGTGCAAACGATAATGACACAGTCACTTCTCTGAGTAAGAAAAGCGCTGCGGGAAGAGTGCGGCTCGCCTGCCTAGAGCCACGCCTCGCCGTTGGCCAGGTCTTTCTCTCCCGGGCACCGGTTGAGGATCTCTTCGAGAGCAGCGATGATCCTGCCGGTATCGGCCTTGGTGCGGCGGTAGCTGCCGGGCATGAAGATCATGCCGAAGTGGCCAGCCCCGCCAGGTGTTATCGCCTCGTGGTGCAGCGGGCGGAAGTCGCGAAGGTTATTGGTGACGACGGCGCGGTGCTCAGCGCAGGCGAACGTCAGGACCTCGGGATCTGACAGGGCCTCGCGGTCAGGATTACCGGCGACCGGCTCTACGTCATGTCCGCGTGAGCGCAGTTCCCGGGCGATCGCCGGGCTCAGCATCTCATCCAGCAGCAGCTTCACCGCCGGAGGGCCGCTTGTCCGGCCAGGTAGGTGGCGTGCGCCGCGGCAGCCTCCTGCTCGTTGGCCTCGATCTGCTGGTCGATCTCTACTGTGTAAGCGCCGTAATAGGCGATCGCGGCTTGGACCAGGCCGAGGGGAATCTCCAGGTAGCGCGCTGCCTCGGCGGCGTCGCCGCCGTTATCGCGGACGACCTCGATGACTTCCCAGATATCCTTCCCGGTCCCGATCAGGCGGGCGCGGCGGCCCGCCGGGCCGTCGGCGAACCGGATCAGCGGATGCTCATCCATCCGCAGGCCCTCCTCGACGTAGCGTTGCGCGAGGGTCCGGGGCGCCAGGTGAATGCGCTGGGCGCGTGCGCCTAGGCGGCTGATCGTGGCGTCATTAAGGCGGACGCTCAGTGGCTGGCTCATGTAGTTCATTGTAGTGCGCGGTAGCACGGCAGCCAAGAAATACTGCGGCGGCCAGGCGGCCCGCACGTTAGCGGTAGGCTTCGCGGCACCGGGCAGCCGCCGTTCACTGCGCCCGGCGGGCGAGCAGAGCGACTCCGCCTTGCTGATCAAGAAGGGCCACGTCAAGGCTATGCGCGGCAGGCCACCGCGCATCATCGACGTCCGCTGCCGCGGAGAGATCGTCGGCGAGATGGGCGTGATCCGCTGGAAGCCGCGGATGGCGAGCATCATCGCCTTCGACGACGTAGAGGCCCTCCACCTGCCTGGGTCCAGATGGCTGCAGTTTCTCTAGGAGCATGCACGCGCCATGCATGCTCTGCTGGCCATGACGGACGACATGGCCGACCGGGCGACCATGAAGAACGTCGAGTCCGAGCTGGCCGTCGAACAGCAGCTTGCCAAGAGAATCGCCGAACTGACGGACTCCGGGCTCGGCGAGCCTGCCGGCGATGGGGCCGTGAGGTTGCGGCTAAGCCAGCAAGACCTTGCGGCTTTGATCGGGGCCGCTGTCACACGAGTAGCGCCTCGAGCTCCGGAAGTCGGCCGAACATGTCGGGGAGGCCGCGCACGCCGTTGTGCACGGACTCATGCGACAGCGCGAGGTCAGGGCCGGTGCTCGCCTCGACACCGGCGAGGCACCGGAGGATGTTCCACCTCGTGAACCCCAGCCAGCCGCCGATCATGAACACGAACCAGCTTGGGCCCGACGGCGGCAGCGCTCCCCCCTCTGCGACATAGCCGTCGAGGACCGAGCGGAAGATAGCGGGCTTGATGTCGTCGAAGCCAGGCCCCTTCGCGAGACTCAGCGCAGTCGAGCCAAGCTCACTGGCCAGGTCGAGCATCCCCGAGAGCTCCCAGTCGAGCACCACCGGCCGACCCTCTCGAGCGAGCAGGTTCCACGGTTGGATGTCCCTGTGGGTCAGTATGACGGGGCCTGGCCGTTCGCAGGTGTCGACGAAGTGGGCAATCGCGAGGAACGTCTCGACGTGGGAGGCGAGCTCGTCGGCCCACGGCTGTCCGGTCGCCGCCGCCCGCTCGGCGAGCTCGGGCCAGTCCCGTGACGTCGGGTCCTCGATCGGCACGCGGGTCCACTCGGCGTCGAGCGAGTGAAGGCGGGCGAGGATCTCACCGATCTCGAACGCGTACGCCGCCGACACCGGCGCTTCGGGCACCTTCTCTCCCTCGACCCACCGGTGGACGAGCATGTGGTGGCTGGCCGAGATCGGCTCTGGCATCGGAATGCCGGCAGCGAAGGCCGCCCGCTCGAACCTGAATACGTCCTCGACGTGGTAGGGCCGCCGGCGGTCGACGGGGTTCAACTCCTTCACCGCGAACGACCCCTGGCCGGTGTCGAGCCGGTACATCCGGTTGGCGAACCCGCCGTGGACGCGGATCATCGGCCCGATCGGCGCGCCGAGATGCGAAAGGCTAGAGGGCACGTCGTCGTCCGCGGTCACCCCGCGAATCTAGGGCTCGCAGTTCATCGATGCACCGGAATTTCCCGGGGACCCGAGGCCGTCAAGGTCACCATGGACGAGAAGCTGATCGACTTATGCGGCCCGCCAGACCGCAACGGCCCCGATGTCAATGGCATTGGCTACCGTCACCGCGCGGACGACAGCGCGCCGACCATCCGGCTCAAGGCATGGACGCAGACCGACATCAGCCTTCTGCGGCAGGCCAACATGCCCAGATGACGGCGCACCTCGGCGGCCCGGAAACCAGGACCAGCTCCTGGACCGTCACCGCCGTTACCTTCAGCTCAAAGACCCCGGAGCCGGGCAGATGCTCGCCGTGGTCCTGCCGGACGGACGGCGCCGGCGTCATCGGCTACTGGGAACGCCCCTGGCGGACCGACCGAGCCAGTTCGTATCCCGCCGTTTTCCCAGATCAACGGCTATATGTGAATACGGCGATGAGCCATCATGTCAGCCGTAATCACACAGGTTGTCCGTGACCTGATCATGCCCGTCCCGGACAGCGAGAACATCGCGCTGGTGGTGATCTTGAACCGCATCCCCGTCCCTGGCCGGCCGCGCTCGTCCTGGCCTGCATGGCGCCGCGCAAAGAGTAGCCGACCGGTTTATCAGCGCGGGGTGACCTGCCGCGTCTCCCGTGACCCGCACCGCCAGGTGGCGAGGGAGACGTTTGTGTTGCGTCGTCACGAACGAGTCATCGCCCGGATTAAGGGCGATATGACATGTACGGCATGACGTCTTTCACCTGTTCGGAGTTTGTTGCACAGCTGTCGTTCGGTGCGGGGCGAGCGGGAAAGGTCGCGACCCTGTGCTCTGGTGATTCCAGGATTGGCCAAGGTTGAGCTTCCCGTGGCACAGCATCCGACGGTGAGTACCTCGTCTCTGGCGATTGCCGCTGCGGGTGCTTCCGCAGGCCGTTGTTGTTAAGGGCGGGGCTGGTGGGCGGAGTCTGTGATCCGGTAGCCGACGCCGGGGATGGTCTGGATGATTTGCGGCTCCCCGAGTTTGCGGCGGAGTCGGCTGATGGTGACCTGGACGGTCTTGGTGAACGGGTCGGCGTTCTCGTCCCAGGCCTGGGCCAGGAGGTCTTCGGCGCTGAGGGTGGCAGGGGCTGCTTTCATCAGGGTCTCGAGCACGGCGAATTCTTTGACGGTGAGGTCGATCGGGCAGCCGTCGCGGGTGACGGTCCGGCGGAGCGGGTCGAATCTGATCCCGGCCGCGCGCAGGATGCGTGGCCGGGCGGCGGGCTTGCGGCGGGCCAGGGCGCGGACGCGCAGCACGAGTTCGGGGAAGTGGAAGGGCTTGGTCAGGTAGTCGTCGGCGCCCAGGGCCAGTCCGGTGACCCGGTCGCCGGGGGTGCCGGCGGCGGTGAGCATGAGTATCATGACCGGGTGGCCGGCTTCGGTGATCGTGCGGCAGAGGGTGTCGCCGTGGATGACGGGTAGGTCACGGTCCAGGATGAGTACGTCGTAAGGGTTCAGGTCCAGCTTGGCGGCGGCGCCGACGCCGTCGTAGGCGACATCGGCGGCGATGCCCTGGTCGCGCAGGCCTTCGGCGATGTCGTCGGCCAGCCGCCGGACGTCCTCGGCGACCAGGACCCTCACCGGGCGGCTCCGTCCATGGCCAGATGGACCGGCGGGCGGGTGCTGGTCGAGGTGGGCAGGCCCGCGGGCAGGTCGATGACTGCCCGCAGGCCTCCTTCAGGGCGGGCCTGCAGGTGCAGTGACCCGCCGTGCGCGGTGGCGATCGCCTCGGCGATGGACAGCCCCAGCCCGATTCCGCCTGCCGTGCCGATGCGGTCACCGCCGAGCCGCCGGAACGGCTGGGTCAGCGTGGTGACCTTGCCGGGGTCCAGGACGAGCCCGCTGTTCTCCACCAGCAGCCGGATAGCTGGCCCGTCAACGGCGATCTGGGCGCGGATCCAGCCGCCCGGATAATTGTGGCGGACGGCATTGTCGATGAGGTTGCCGGTCAGCTGGGCCAGCAGGACGGGGTTCCCGGTAACCACGGCGCCAGGGCCGCCACCGACGTGCCGCACGTCCAGGTCCATGCTCGCGATCAGCCCGGCCCGGGCCGCGACCGCCGCGGCGATCAGCGGGTCCAGGGGGGCGGTTTCCTGGTCGTCCATGGCGCCGTACTGGGCGCGGGCAAGCAGCAGCAGGTTCTCTACCAGCCGGTCGGCCCGGTCGAGACCTNNCGCATCATCGCCAGCGGGGTGCGCAGCTCGTGCGAGGCATTCGCGGCGAACCTGCGCTGGGCGCTGAAGGCGGTCTCCAGCCGGCGCAGCAGCCCGTCGATGGTGTCGCCCAGGTCCTTGAGCTCATCATCGGGGCCGGGCATGGCCAGCCGCTGGCTCAGGTCATCGGCGGAGATGGCCCGGGTGGCGGCGGTCATGCTTTGCAACGGGCGTAGTATCCGCCCGGCCAGCAGCCAGCCCAGCACAGCCGAGACCACCGCCATGATGCCAAGCGCGATCGCCGATTCCACCAGCAGCTGGTTCAGCGCCGCTGCGTGCTCGGCATCCAGCCGGTTCAGTGACTGGGTCGCGAACTGGGCGGCAAGCTTGTTCAGCGTGATACGGGAGACGTGCGTGACACTAGACCAAGTGGGACTCGTGCTGCTGGCGGGAAGCACGGCGGCGGATGGAAACATGAGGCTGGTAGGCCAAGGCCAGCCGTGCGCCAGGATGTTGGTGATCGTCAGCAGCCCGGCGCCGGAGGCCAGGAACAGCGTGCCGTACAGGGCGCTCAGCCGCATCCGTACGGTACGGCGTGGCAGGACTGGGCGCCGGGCTTGCCCATTTAGGTAAGGCGGCACGCTCATCGGTACTCCCGTGGCTGTGTGTTCCGCGATCGGCACCCGGGCGTACCGGGATGCGGCGATGCCTCCTTCCAGGATGCCGTGCCGCAGGTAACAGGGCGTTAACAGTTTCCTGTTTGGCTCGTGTAACCGCCAGTGCCGTAGAACGGGCCGCATGAGAGAGAAAGCGCCCGCCGAGCCGGGCATGAGCCGTCGAAGGGTGCTGACTGCCTCGGCGGGGACTGCCGCTGCCGCTGCGGCTGGCGGACTCGTGGCACGGCAGTACGTCGCCAGCGCCACACCCAGTAGCGCGGCCCCAGGAGCCAGCGGCCTCATCGAAACGGTCCTGGAGGCGTTCGGTACCTACCGGCTGGTGGGTTTGGGGGAGTCGCATCAGCTGCAGGAACACCATGACCTGCTCCAGACGCTGCTGGCCGATCCGAGGCTGCCCGAGGTCGTCGATGACATCGTGGTCGAGTTCGGCAATGCTCTCTACCAGGACCTGATCGACAGGTTCGTCCTGGGCGGCGAGCCGGTGAACGACGCGGCCCTGCGCCTGGTCTGGCGCAATACCACCCAGTCCCCGGAGGACACCTGGGACGCCCCCGTCTACGAGCAGTTCTACCGCCGGGTACGGGCGGTCAACCGGACCCTGCCACCTGCCAGGCGGATCCGCGTGCTGGCCGGCGATCCACCCGTCGAATGGTCGAATAGCGGCGTGCCGAACGCGCCGTACAGAGTGCAGCGAGACCCCTACGCTGCGTCGGTGGTGGCAAAGGAGGTACTGGCCAAAGGGCACCGCGCGCTGCTCCACTACGGCAGCGGGCATGTCATCCACGAGAGCGGGTGGCTGGTGGGAATCATCGAGCAGCAGACCGGGGTGCGTACCTATACGATCACCGACCTGGTGCCCCTGGCCGGAGATCCTGGAGGGCTGGGCGTCAAGCTTTCCGGCTACCCCAGGAACACGGTCATCCCGACCGCTGGCACCTGGCTCGGCGAGATGGACGCCGGCGACGTCCTCGCGTTGGAAGTCCTCCGGGACGGCGGCAAGCCGGTCAACCCCGACTGCGGCATACTGCTCGGGACGCTCACCGACGCCGGCCTCTACCTGGGCCAGCCCGCGGTCCTGACCGAGTCATGGCCGAACCCGGCGATCTACCTCGACCCTGCATACTGGGCCGAGCTTCAGCGCCGCAACGCGGCAACGGGCGGCGGCGTCGATCTGGATAGCCTCCGGCAGCAACAGCCGCCTACCTTCCAGCTCGCCGACATTCCCGGCTGCGGCGCGTGAGGCTGAACGGAGCATGGTTATGCGCACAGGAACCTTCTCAGCGCTGGTGATCGCCGCGGTGGCGACGTCCGCCGGGGCGATCCCCGCCATGGCGGCATGCACCGCAGCGGCCCGCGTCCTGGGGTCGAATAAGCCTCCGTCGCTCACGGTACTGACCAACGCGGGTGTCAGCCCCGGCGATGTCTTCCTGGCTAACTTCGGTCCGCCAAACGGCTACGGGGCAGGCCCGGAGATCCTCAGCACCACGGGCAGGGTGATCTGGTACCACCCAGTGCCCGCCGGAACGTCGGTGACCGACTTCCGCACCCAGACCTACCTGGGCCAGCCGGTGCTCACCTGGTCCCAGTCAGCGAGCTTCGGCGGGACGCCGACCGACTACATCTACGACGACCACTACAAGCAGATCGCGACGGTCAAGGCCGGCGACGGCGCCGCCACGGACCTGCATGAGTTCCTTGTTACGCCCTGGAACACAGCGCTGATCACCGCGACCAAGACCACGACTGCGAACCTGACCGCCATCGGCGGCCGCAGGGACCAGACCGTCACTGACGGCCTCGTCCAGGAAATCGATATCCGCACTGGCAAGGTGCTCCTCCAGTGGAACAGCGCGGGCCACGTCCCTTACGGCGACAGCCACTTGCCGCTGCCGCAGAAGGCGAGCCAAGCATGGGACTGGTTCCATATCAACGCCGTCCATCTCGACCCGTCCGGCAACCTGATCATCGACTCGCGTTACACCTGGGCCTTCTATGACGTGAGCCAGCACACCGGCAAGGTCTTGTGGCAGCTAGGCGGCAAGCACTCTTCTTTCACCGAGAAGGCGGTCGCCGGGCAGGTGCTGGACAGTGCGCATGAGATCTTCGCCTGGCAGCACGACCCCTCGGCGGTCAGCAGCAACGTCTACACAGTCTTCGACGACGAATCCGATGGCGACTCCACGCTGCTGCCCTACAGCCGGGCGGTCACCATCCAGCTGAACTTCCGCACCCACGTGGCCACCCTGGTGCAGTCAGACAACCAGCCCGAAGGCCTGGGCACCCCCGCCTTCGGGAGTGCCCAGACAACAAGCGACCGGGACCTGTTCGTCGGCTGGGGCGAGGCGCCGTCCATCTCAGAGTTCAGCCCGTCAGGCAAGCTCATGTTCAACGCCGTATTCAACGGTGGCAGCTTCACCTACCGCGCCTACCTGCTGCCCTGGAATCCAGCTGTTTGACCCGTCCCCCGCGTCACCAGGCTCCAGACACGCCGCACACCGTCAACAGCCACGTCGCCGCGCCAGCACGCAAGCAGAGACAGTGTGCCCGGGCGCCGCGCACCCAGCGACGCGTAGTTCAGCCACATCGAATCGGCCTCGTCCTGCCGATATGGCATTCTTCCAGGTCAACGATCATATCTGCGGATGTATTCATAGTCCGCTATGCCGTCATCATCACCGGTGTAAGCAAAGCCAGGGCTGGAAACTCGAACAACCTAGCCCAGGGGTTCTGGTGTGGCGGACCCCGGCCGGACGGAGCTACGCCACCACCGCCACCGTGTACCCCCGCTAGGTGCGGTACGCCCCAGGTCGTGAAGCCGCCGGATCCGCTCGGAAGCTGGGCTGAGCCACGTTCGACAGCCCTCTGCCGTCTCACACTTGGCTCGCCCCGGGCTGGTGAGTAAGACTGATGGCCAGCAGTCCAGCGGAAACGGGATGAGGCAGCCTGGTCAGGCTTCTGCCTGGGCGGTGGCGGATGGTGGTAGGTCATGGACGGGGAGCCGGACATCTTGTCATCCGGGCCGCAATGGCGTCGCGGCGCCCGGTGGCCTTGGCCTAGGGCTAGGGCTAGGCCTAGCCCTAGCGGCTGGATCGCGATCGTGCTCGCAGTCCTGTTGGCCTGCGTGGGCGCGACGGTGAGCCTGGCGCTGCTTGCGGCGCACCAGGATGCCACGATCGACCATCTGCGTACGGCATTGCGGAATGCCTCCCGCCCGGCACCTGCGGCCGCGGCGCTGCCGGCGGTTTCTGGGAGCGCCATGTTCTCGCTCCCCGGCGCGGCGGGCGGCTCGTTTTCCGTGGTCGCGGTGGCCGTCCGCCCCGAGCCGGGCTCGGCGGCGCTCACCTGGCTGTTCGTCTACGGCCGGCACGCCAATCCTGGCCAGCGCTACGGCCTGCTGTCGGACACCTGCGGAGGCCAGTATGTCGCTGCGTACGACCTGGCGGAAGGTACCGCGGACCGGAACGGTGACCTCACGATCGTGGCGCCCAATCTGGATATCGACCCCCGGGCACCCGGTGTCTGGATCTCGGTGTACCGGTTGGCAGACGGCGCACCGCTGGGCGGCGTCCAGGGCCCGCTGACCGGCAGCGGCGCAAGGACCTTCAAGTCCGCGGCGCCATGCTGAGCGGGCCAGAATTCGGCCCCCAACACCGGCGAAAAGAAACGTACGCCAGCGATCGTTAATACGCGGCTTTAAATAAGTCCATTTCTGAACCCGCGCCCGCCCGTTATCAGGCGCGTTACCCATAACATGGCCTGGTGGCGGCGTTCCGCACACTGATATGCCCCGCCCCGACGGCAGGCGGGCAGACCGGCCTGGGACCGTTAACCGGCACCTGGCTAGTAACCCGCACCGGCAGGGCCGGTGACTGGCCATGACCAAGGCCCTGACCATCCGGGCCCGGCGCGAGCCGGGGTGCGTGGTCGTTACCGTCGCCGGCGAGGTCGACATCGCCACCGTGGCCCGGCTGCGCGCGCGCCTGTCCGCCCTGGCGGTCGGAGGCGTCCCGCTGGTGGCCGACCTGGACCAGGTCAGCTTCATCGACGCGACCGGGCTGGGGGCGCTGGCCGGCGCGGCCCGCCAGGCGGCCGCCCAGGGCTCCAGCATGTACGTGGTCTGCGCCCGGCCGCAGACCCGGCGGCTGTTCCGGGTCACTGGGCTGGACCGTCAGATACCCCTAGCCCGCGACCTGGCCGAGGTGCTCCGCGCTCTGGATCCGCGCTGACGACCAAGAGCGCGGCACGGATCAGCCGGAGGGCGGAGTCCTCGGCCCGGTTCACTCCCGTCGCTGCCGGTCGGCCACCCAGGCCGCGATCTGAGTGCGCGACCGGAAGCCCAGCTTGGCCAGGATGTTCGCCACGTGCCGGGCCGCGGTGGTCGGGCTGATGGACAGCTCGGCGGCGATGTCCTTGTTGCTGTGCCCGGCGGCGATCAGCGCCGCGATCTGCTGTTCCCGCCGGGTGAGCGAACTCGGCGGCGCGGCGGCCACCTCGTAGGTCTCCACCACGCTCAGCGTCCGGGCCGCCGCCGCTCCGGGACGCTCCTGCTCCAAAGCCAGGGCCAGGGCGACTGCGTCCTCGCTGCTCAAGGCCAGCCCGCGGGCCCACAGCCGGGCGACCGCGGCGTCGCCGAGACGTCGCGCCGGAGCCAGGTACCGTTCGGCCCGGGCGCCGGGCAGCGGCGGCAGCCCGGCGGTCTCCCGCAGCGCGCTGGCCGCCGCGATGAGCTGCACGGCGAGTTCGGACCGGTGCTCGTGGATGGCCAGGGCCGCGAACGCCTCCAGCCCGCGCGCCACGCCGATGCGCGCGCCGGTCGCGTGGCTGAGCTGGAGGCTCCCGGCCAGGTACTGCCGGGCCTCACGGGTCGCGCCGAGGTCCATGGCCACCCGGCCCAGGCCCGCCAGGCACCGCGCGATCTCCGGCCGGGCGCCGACCTCCTGCAGGATCGGCAGCGCCTCGACGTACCGGCTGTGCGCTTCCCCCGGGTGAGCGCGGAGCCGGGCCAGGTCGCCCAGGCCGAGCAGGGCCCGGGCGACGCCCCATTGCTGGTCGATGCGCCGCATGACGCTGACCGAGGCGCTGGCCAGCTGCTCAGCCTCGCGCAGCTTGCCCGTCCCGGCCGCGATGGCCGCCCGGGTGCCCAGCGCGTAGCCCTCGTTCCACCCGTCGCCCGCCGCCTGCGCGACGGCCAGCGCGCGGTTGGCGCAGTCGGCCGCCTCCTCGGCTCGCCCGGTGTGCAGCGCGATCTCGCTGAGCAGGTTCAGCGCGACCGCGGTCCAGAACGCGTCGCCGACCTCGCGGCACAGCTCTAGGCCCGTGCGGGCCAGCGGCTCGGCCGCGGCGGGGTCGCTGGACATGGCGAGCTGGGCGCGCACCACCGTGGCCGCGCCCCGGACCCCGGCCGGAACACCCGAGGCCGCCTCCAGCGCCAGGAACGGGTCCAGCCACTCCCGGCCCTCGGCGAACATGCCCAGCACGATCCAGCACGGGCTGACCGCGGCGCACATCTGCAACCCGGTGTGCGCGTCGCCATGCTCCAGGCACCAGCTCAGCACCTGGGCCAGGTTGCCTGCCTCGACGTCGTACCGGCGGAACGTGTCCACCCGGGCCGGCCACGAGGCCGGGACCCGGGCCATCCCGATAGCCAGGTTCCGCTCCGCGGTCCGCAGGCTGTACTCGCGGAGCCGCAGCTGGAACGCGGCGGACTCGCCCGCGTCGGCCAGCAGTGCCGCGGCGTATTCCCTGATCGTGTCCAGCATCCGGTAGCGGGCCTGGCCGAGCACGGTCGGCTCCGGCGTCACCAGCGACTTGTCCATCAGCGCGGCGATCAGCTCGAGCACGTCGGCCGGCGCCATCGCCTGGTCGGCGCACACGGCCTCGGCCATCTCCAGCGACCAGCCCGAGAAGACCGACAGCCGCCGGAACAAGATCCGCTCGGCGGGCGTGAGTAGCTCATAGCTCCACGCGATGGTGGCGCGCAGCGTCTGGTGCCGGGGTGCCGCGGACCGGTCGCCCGCGGTCAGCAGTCCGAACCGGTCGTCCATGCGCGCCCTGATCTGCTCCGGTGACAGCACCCGGACCCGCGCCGCGGCCAGCTCGATCGCCAGCGGGATGCCGTCCAGCGCNNCCCCGGCCGTCCCCTCGGCGCCGCCCGGCGCGACCGAGAGCGACGGCACCTGCCAGACGGTCTCGGCCGCGATCCGCAGCGGCTCGCGGCTCGTGACCAGCACCCGCAGCCCCGGCGAACTGGCCAGCAGCCGCCCGCACGCCTCGGCGCACGCCTCGATCAAATGCTCGCAGTTGTCCAGCGCCAGCACCATGCGGCGCGGCCGCAGCGCGTCGGCCAGCGTGTCTAGCAGCGGCCGCCCGGCCTCCTCGCTGACGCCGAGCACGGCCGCCACCCGCGAGACCACCAGGTCGGGCTGGCGTAGGTCGGCCAGCTCGACGAACCACGTCCCGTCGGGATACTCCGCCGCCGCCGCGGTCAGGATCCGCAGCGCCAGCCGGGTCTTCCCGATGCCTCCGGGCCCGCACAGGGTCAGCGCGCGCGCCTGCCGCAGCATCCCGCGCAGCTCCGCGATCTCGCGCTCGCGGCCGATGAAACGGTTGGGCTCCTCGGGCAGATGAGCATGGACCTGGGCCACGTCACACGCCCCAGGCCCGGCCCGGCCCGGCCGCTAAGGTCATGCCGGAGCGGAGGCCTGATCGTGTCCGGGCAACGCTGGCCATGCCTTGAGTAAACCCGAATCCGCACCCGATGGGCAGCACTTGGCCCGGTTTCGCGCGCCGCCGCGGCGGCCAAAATACACAGTGGCCTACACATTCCGGGCGATGTGTCACCCCGGCAGAGTTTCATACCCTCGGCATGCTGGCGAGATCTGGGCCGTTTACCGGGGGAACGCTCACGGCGTCTCTGGTAGTGAGGCGGCCCAGCTCGCCGGCTTGAGCCCGCTGGGCGTCAGCCCGCCCCGAACAGGATCGCGTCGGTCACGTAGCCGCCGCCGGCCCGGCCGCCGAGCACGGTCCGGGCCGCGTTGGCGCCCGGGTTGTACCAGTCGACGAAGCTGAAGGCGACGTGCCCGTCGCAGCCGCCGCCGATCAGAAGCGGCAACTGGTCGCCATACGTGCCGAGCGGCTGGACCGTCCCGGCGTCCACGGCGCCGGGGATGCTGAGGATGGTGGCGGTGCCGTTCCGGTTCAGCCGCTCCAGCCAGGTCGAACCGCAGGCTGCGGCCTCGGCGTAGTTCCCGCTCGCCAGGTGCCAGGCGCCGAGGAACGCCGCGGTGTCGCGGGCGCTGGTTAGCTGGTCAGGCCGCCCCCCGGACAGCGGGTAGGCCAGCAGCTGGCCCGAACAGTCCGTCAGCACGCTCTGGCTGCTCCACCAGCCCAGCAGCCCGCAGCCGCCCGGCCCGTGCGTGGCCAGGGCCCGGATCGGCCGGCCGGCGTTGGACACGAGCTCCAGGCCGTTCTGGGTGTCGAAGACCAGCTCGGTGCCGCTCGCGTTCTCCAGGAAACGGCCGTCGATGGCGCCAGCCTGCGGGAATTGGGCCGGGTAGCACAGCTCGCGGACCCCGGTCAGGCTGAACCGCTGCACCGGCAGGAACCCGCCGTTCGGCGTGGCGCCGCCCTGGAACAGGACCGCGGTCCCGGTCGGCCGGGAAAACGAGAGGCCGGGGAACGGCGTGCCGGAGTACGCCGTGAACCTGGTGCCGCGGCCGGAGTGCAGGTTGAGCACGATGATCGACGCGGCCGTCGAGTTCGGGCCCTGGGCCAGGAACAGCGCGTCCGCTCCGGTCCCCGACCAGTCCTCGAGCATCGCGTTGGCCGGGGCCCGGCCGAGGCGGTACCGCTGGCCGCCCGGCGAGACCAGGTACAGCGTGCCCGGCCCGGTGGCCGACTGCGACCTGGCCAGGTCGCCCAGGATCCAGCCCCGGCCGACCCGGCGCCACGGCACGCCGGACGCGGTCCAGGAGGATGACGAGATCACGGCGCCGGCCGTGTTGCCCGCCGGACAGCTCACCCCGGCCGGACCCGCGGCCGTGGTGCTCAGCGCGCGAGCCGTCGTCGCCCCGCCCGCCATGACGCCGGCCAGCGCGAGCGTGCTCAGCGCGGTGGCGATCGCGTGCCGCCTGATCCGTCCCGCCCGTGTCAGCGAGAAGATGCCCATCTGAACCCCCGTGGGCTGATCCGCCCATCCATGAGGACGCTGGCGGCGGCCCTTTGGTTGTGTCCCGAAGGGCACAGCCAGGGCACAGCCGGGTTCGCATATACGTCAGCTGACCGATGTCTCTCACTGCAACTTGCAGCAGCATTTGTCGTGCAACCCCCCGCCAAAGGACCTCCTATGACCATGACCACGATCGCGCCGCCCCGTCCGACCGAAATCCCCGGGCTCCCCGTCCGCCTGACCGCGGGTCCGGCCGCGGTGGCCGAAGCCCGCCGCCAGGTCCGCGCGGCCCTGCACCTGTGGCGCGCCCCGGTCGACCCGGACATCGCGGTCCTGCTGGCCAGCGACCTGGTCACGAACGCCATCCGCCACCAGCCGGGCGGCACGATCACGCTCGGCGTGCGGTGCGCTCCCGGCGGGCTCCGCGTCGACGTGCACGGCAGCGTCGACGTGCACGGCGCCATCGGGCCGGACCTGATCTTGGTCCGGACCCTCTCCGACGAATGGGGCTGCTACCCCACTCCCGCGGGTCAGGCGGTGTACTTCACGCTCGCCTGCCAGCGTGACGGCGGGGACGAGTGACCATGACCATTCACGCCCCGTCCGACACCACGTCGTTCGACGCCTGCCTGCGGCTGTTCGAGCGCTACCCGCTGGCGGTCGCGCGGCACTCGGCGGACGGCGGGTACCTGTCGATGGCCCTGGTCAACCGCGCCGCCGGGCAGGCCGGCTTCCTGGTGCTGACCCAGGCCCGCGAGGACTTGTTCGTCATCCGCTCCTGGGACCGCGACGACGGGTTGTACCAGGGCATCCGGCCGGGAGAACCGGTGTCGAGCACGATCCACCAGCTGATCACGGCCAGCATGCCGATTCCGCGCGACGGCGCGCTGCTCGGCTGGATCACCCACCGCCAGGTGACCGTGATGCTGGCTACCTACGCCCGGCAGCAGGCGCCCTGGGATGCCCCGGTCCCGGCCCCCGACCTCCGGGTCATGCCGATGGTCGGCACCAGCGAACTGCTGCACTGGCCGCCGTTCACCGCCAGCCCGCTCGACGACGGGCGGCTGTGGCAGTACGTCGAGTGGGGCGAGATCGTGGACATCGGCCCCCTGGTGGCCCGCAACGCAGGACGCGCGTTCTGGATCCCGGCCGCGGACCGGCGCGGCGCCCGGCACGGCTGCGTGGTGATCAAGGACAACCTGGTGGCCGACGAGTACTGGCTGCCGGCCGGCGTCTATCTGGACCACTGGACGCTGCGCGAGGGTCTGGCGGCCCCGTCCGCCGGCGAACTGCTCGCCTTCCCCGGCGTGACGGACCTGGCCCATCGCGTCCGCTGACCGCCCGGCCGCTAGCCCGGCCGCTAGCGCTGCCGCCCTCGCTGGTGGTTAATTGTTGGTGTCAGCGACATATCACGTTCAGCTCATAGATGAAGTCAGGCCGCCCGCCCGGTATCGTCCCTAAGTGTGGAGGACGTGATCCTGGCCGGCGATGTCGACGTAGGCGACGTTATCGTGCTGCCCGCCGCCGACGAGTCAGTCCTCGTCACCCGGGTGCGCTACGGCCACGGCGGGCTTATCTTCACGGTGACCCCGGCCGACGGCGAGTTCCCGGAAGAAGAGCGGCACGTAACCGTGACCACCGAAGTCCGCCTCCGCAAGCGCGGGCGCGACCTGGCCCGCTAGCGTCACCAACCTCCGACGCCGGCCGGCCGCCGCGAATCCGCCAGTGTTTGACTATGACCAGGCGGGTACGGGAGTCTCGGAACCCGCTCTGACCGCCGCCCCGCGCTTCCTGGAGGTTGTCGTGCCGACTCCAACCACCAACGTCGATCTTGCCCTGGCCGCCGAACTCGCCCAGCAGTTGCGGGTGGACTCGATCCGGTCGAGTACCTCGGCCGGGTCCGGCCATCCGACCTCCAGCATGTCCGCCGCCGACCTGCTGGCCGTCCTGGTCGGCCGGCACCTGCGCTATGACTGGGACGAGCCGCGCCACCCGGGCAACGACCACCTGATCTTCTCCAAGGGCCACGCCTCGCCGCTGCTGTACTCGGTCTACAAGGCGGTCGGGGTGGTGTCGGATGAGGAGCTGATGACCGGCTACCGGCGGTTCGGCTCCCGGCTGGAGGGGCACCCCACCCCGGTGCTGCCCTGGGTCGACGTGGCGACCGGGTCGCTGGGGCAGGGCCTGCCCGACGGGGTGGGCGTGGCGCTGGCCGGGAAGTACCTCGACGAGCTGCCGTACCGCGTCTGGGTCCTGTGCGGCGACAGCGAGATGGCCGAGGGCTCCATCTGGGAGGCGCTGGACAAGGCGTCGTATTACAAGCTGTCCAACCTGATCGCGATGGTCGACGTCAACCGGCTGGGCCAGCGCGGCCCGACCGACCTGAGCTGGGACACCGACACCTACGCGGCCCGCGCGGCGGCGTTCGGCGCGCGCGTGTTCGTCATCGACGGCCACGACGTCGCGGCGATCGACGAGGCGCTGGCCGAGGCGGGCGACCTGAGCGGCCATCAGCCGTCCGTCATCGTGGCCCGCACTCGCAAGGGCCGGGGTTTTTCTGAGGTCGAGGACCGCGAAGACTGGCACGGCAAGCCCCTGCCGGAACATATGGCCGAACGGGCCGTGGTGGAACTCGGCGGCGAACGCCACTTGCTGGTCCGTGGTCCGCGCCCGGCCAAGGCCGGCAAGTCCCGGCCCGCCGCCAACGGCGCCGACGTCAAGCTGCCCGCCTACCAGCTCGGCCAGAAGGTGGCCACCCGCCGGGCCTACGGCGACGCGCTGGCCGCGCTCGGCGCCCGCCTCGACGTGGTGGCCATGGACGGCGAGGTGAGCAACTCGACCTTCGCTGATGAGTTCGCCAAGGCCTACCCCGAGCGGTACTTCGAGATGTTCATCGCCGAGCAGCAGCTGGTCGCGGCCGCGGTCGGCATCGCCGTGCGCGGCTACCGGCCGTTCGCGTCCACCTTCGCCGCGTTCTTCACCCGGGCCTACGATTTCATCCGGATGGCGGCCATCTCCCAGGCCAGCATCCGCCTGGTCGGCTCGCACGCCGGCGTGGAAATCGGCGCCGACGGCCCGTCCCAGATGGCGCTGGAGGACCTGGCCATGCTCCGCGCGGTGCACGGTTCGACCGTGCTGTACCCGTCCGACGCGACCAGCGCCGCCGCCCTGACCGCGGCCATGGCCGACCTGGAGGGCATCTCCTACATGCGGACCAC
>PLDT01000343.1:5655-31502 GCA_003136255.1 Actinomycetota bacterium | reverse complement strand
TGTCCGCCGCCGCCGCGGCCACCGGCGGACGGCTGGTCATCGCCGAAGACCACCACCCCGAAGGCGGCCTCGGCGCCGCGGTCCTCGACGCCCTGACCGGCGCCGGCCGCGCCGACCTGGCCGTCGCTCACCTGGCCGTCCGCGAGATGCCCGGCTCCGGCACCCCCGCCGAGCTGCTCGACGGGTCCGGCATCGACGCCAGCCACATCGCCGAAGCCGCCCGCCGTCTGCTCTCCTAGCCGCTCCGCGCCGGCCCGCCCCGGACCCGACTGATTGCTCGATGGAACCCACCGCCACCGTGCCCGCCGCGCCGATCCGCACGGTCGAGCACGAGTCGCCGGCCGTACGGGCCCGCCGCCTGGCCGCCGCGCGCCGCCGCGCCACCGCGCTGCTCGGCGGGGTCACGGTCTTGTTCATCGCCGTGACCGTGGCGGGCGTGCACGGGACCTTGCTCGGCTACGTGCAGGCCGGCGCGGAGGCGTCCATGGTCGGCGGGGTGGCCGACTGGTTCGCGGTCACCGCCCTGTTCCGCCGGCCCCTGGGCCTGCCGATCCCGCACACCGCGCTGATCGTCGAGCGCAAAGACCAGTTCGCCGCCACCCTGGGCCAGTTCGTCCAGGAGAACTTCCTCAATGCCGACGTGCTGGCCGAGCGGATCCGCGCCATCGGCCTGGTGCCCCGGCTGGCCGGCTGGCTGGCCGACCCGGACAACGCCGCCCGGTTCGCCGGGCAGGCCGCCGATCTGGTCGTTACGGTGGCCGAGGCGCTGCGCGACGAAGATGTCCAGCGCATACTGACCGCCGAGCTGACCCGCGCGGTCGGCTCGGTCGAGGTGGCGCCGCTGGCCGGGCGAGCGCTGCGGGTCATCATCGCCGAGGGCCAGCACGCCGAGCTGTTCAACGTCATCTTGGGCGCTGCCGACCGCTATCTGGGCGATCACGCCGCGGAGCTGCGCGAGATGTTCGAGGGCGAGGCCCCGCGCTGGGTGCCGGACGCGGTGTACCGGCGGGTCTTCGACCGGCTCTACCAGCGCTTGCGCCAGCGGCTGGCGGCGATGGCCGCCGATCCGGACGACTCGTCCCGGCGTCAGTTCGACGCGTGGCTGGCCGGGCTCCCGGACCGCCTGGAGACCTCCCCGGAGCTGCGCGAGCGCGGCGAGCGCATCAAGCGCGACGTGCTGCGCAGCGCCGCGCTGCGGGACTGGTCGTCGTCGCTGTGGCAGAAGGCCAAGGCGGGGCTGCGGATCCAGGCCGCCGACCCGGACTCCGAACTGCGTCGCCGGATGGCCGGCGTCCTGGTGGCGGCCGGCCAGCGCCTCGGGTCAGATCAGCGCCTCCAGGAGGGCCTGGAGCGAATGGTCGAGTCCGGCGCCCGGGCCCTGGCCGATCAGTTCCACGACGAGCTGGCCGGCCTGGTCACCGGGACCATCGAGCGATGGGATGCCCACGAGACGTCGACCCAGCTGGAACTGCTCCTGGGGCGGGACCTGCAGTACATCCGGATCAACGGCACGGTGGTCGGGGCGGGCGTGGGGCTGGCCTTGCACGCCATCGTGCTGGCCCTGGCCTGAGGCACCGGCCCTAACCGGCAGCCGGCTCGACGGCGGAAAACAAGTAGCTGGTCGCCAGGCTGCGATAAGGCCGCCATTTCTCGGCGATGGCCAGGACCTCGTCCTGGCTGGGCCGGTGGTCGAGTCCGTACGCGGCCTGGACCGCCTTGCGCAGGGCCAGGTCGCCCGGCAGCACGACGTCTTCCCGCTTCAGCGCGACGAGCAGAGCGCCCTGCACGGTCCAGGGGCCGATTCCCGGGATCACGGTCAGCTCGGTCATCAGCTCGTCGTCGGGCAGGCTGCTCAGGACGTCCGCGTCCAGCCGGCCGTCGGTCAGCCGGGTGGCCAGGTCACGGAGCGTGCTGACCTTCCGCCACGACAGCCCGGCCTCCCGGAGCTGTCCGGGGTCGAGGCTCAGCAACTCGGCGGGCGCGGGCAGGCGGCCGCCGAACAACCCCTCGATCCGCCCCAGGATCCGGCGGGTCGCCGCGACGGACAACTGCTGCCCGGCGACCTGGAACAGCAGCGCACCGAACAGGTCCATGGCCGGCAGCCGTGTCATCCAGGCCTGCGGGTCGAAGCCGGGCCGTTCGTCGATCAATCGCGCCAGCACCGGGTCGGAGTCGTGCAGGTAAGCGCGCGCCTGCCGCAGCGTCGCGGCGCGGTCGGGATCCTCGGTCACGGTTCGGCTCCTTCCTGCCGTGGCGACTGGTACCACTATCTCGCGTCGGCCGCCGGTGATAAGACCAGGGCATAGCCAGGGATAGGCCCGGGTGCGCCCGGCCGGCCCGGTACGGCATCGTTGAGGTCAGGACCATTGAGATTTAGTGAAGGAGCCGGACGCCATGAGCGACACACTCACCTACCACCAGATGGGGACGGCGGCCCGCGGCCAGACGCATGCCCTGTTTTCCCAGACCATGGGCTACGTCGCGATCACCGCCGCGCTGTTCGCGCTCGGTGCCTGGGTGGGCCATAACCTGACCGGCGGCGCGGGCATCGTGGCGTTCATCGCCGCCTTTGCCTGCCTGATCGGCATGCGGTTCGCCTCCAAGCGGTCCCAGCAGCTCACCGTCGGGCTGCTCGGCGCGTTCGGCCTGCTGATCGGCGTGGCCGTGGCGCCCACCGTGGCGTACTACGGCAGCATGGACCCGCGTGCGCTGTGGGAAGCGGGCGGGGCGACCGCGCTGTTCATCGCTGGGTTCGGCGCGGCGGGCTACGCTACCCGGCGGGACCTGACCGCGATCGCCAGGATCAGTTTCTGGGCGCTGCTGGCCCTGATCGTGGTCGGCATCGTGCTGATCTTCGTGCACATCCCGGGCGCCGATCTGGCCTACTCCGTGCTCGGCCTGGTCATCTTCGCCGGGTTCACCATGTTCGACTTCCAGCGGCTGCGTACCAACACCGACGCCGCCACCGCGCCGTTGCTGGCCGCGTCGATCTTCCTGGACATACTGAACGTGTTCCTGTTCTTCCTGGAGATCTTCTCCGGCGGGCAGGAGCGATAATGCGGTAATGCGCACCCGAAAGCACCCGCTGACCCCCCTGGCGGCCGTCGCCGCCGGCCTGCTGGCCGGCGCCGTGGGGACCGTCTGCCTGGACGCGGTTCACTACCTGAAGTACCGCCGCGAGGGCGGCACCGAGAGCCCGCTGGCCTGGGAATTCGCGCCGGTTAGCACCTGGGAGACGGCCCCGGACCCGGGGCAGGTCGCCAAGCGCCTGATCGAGGGCTTCACCCAGAGCAAGCTGCCCGACCGCGCGGCCTGGCCGATCAGCACGGCCGCGCACTGGGCCTTCGGATCGGCGAACGCGGCGATTTACGGTGTCGTAGCCGGATCGGCGCGCCGGCCGCACCCCGCGTACGGCGTGCCCTTCGGCGCGGCCGTCTGGGCGTCCGGCTACGCCGTGCTCCCCGAAGCCGGACTGTACAAGCCGATCTTGGAGTACGACGCGAAAACCCTGGCCTGGGACCTGAGCGCGCACCTGGCCTACGGCGCGGGCACCGGCGCCACGTTCTGGGTGCTGGCCCGGCTGATCGGGGCCGGGACCGCCGCGCGTTTACCGGCGGAGGCCACCGCCTGCCCCGCCTGGACCTCGCATGTTCCGGGACGCTACGCTCGGCCGTCGGGTGATGTCATGATAAGGGCTGACATTGCTGGTCACGTTGCGTGCGGATTGAGAGGCAAAGATGACCATCTTCTACCCTGATGTTTCCGGTTACCAGGCTGGCATCAGTTTCGCCGGCTGCGCTATTGCCATGGTCAAAGCGACGGAAAATAACGACTACACCAACCCGGACTACACCGCGGCCAAGGTGCGCGCCGCCAACGCCGGCGCTTATTTCTGCGCCTATCACTTCCTGCACGCGGGCAATGGCGCCGGCCAGGCGTCATTCGCCTATGGTCGGGTTGGCAGCGGAGTGCCGTTGATGATTGACTTCGAACCGGCGTACAACGCTAACGGCACGATCGCCTCGGCACCGCAGATTTCCGACGCGGTGGACTTCATCAACGAATACCGGGCGCTCGGCGGCACGGTCTACCTGGTGTACCTCCCGCACTGGTACTGGCAGGGCGACCTCGGCTCGGCTTCGCTGGCCTCCCTCATCGGCCTCGGGATGCTGCTCGTGTCCTCCGATTACACCGGCTACAGCGATACCGGGCCCGGCTGGGCTGCGTATGGCGGAATGACCCCAATCATCTGGCAGTACACCTCGTCCGCGACGCTGAATGGAGTCACCAACGTGGATTTCAACGCTTACCTGGGCACGCTGGGCCAGTTCCAGTCACAGGTCTCAACCGGCGCTGGGAACGGCGGCAACCCGACACTCACCGAAGGCGATACCGGCGCAGCGGTCCGGACGCTGCAGACCCGGCTGAACGTCTGGGGTGCGTCGCTCACCGTCGACGGCGACTTCGGTGCCGCCACCCTGGCCGCGGTCAAGGCGTTCCAGACCAAGGAAAAGCTCACCGTCGACGGAATCGTCGGCCCGGCCACGTGGTCCGCGCTCAACGAGAATCCCAGCGGCGGTGTGCCGTATCCGGCGCCGACCGCGCTGGCGGTCGGCTCGGTAAGCCTGGCCGTCAACTGGGACGCGGTGACCGTCAACGGCACGGCCGTGGCGAGCTACACCGTCGAGGCGGTCGGCCTGAACGGCGAGGTGTACGTCCACGAGACCCCGACCACCAATTCGGTGGTGCTGACCGGCCTCGTTCCTGGCTGGACGTACAACATCCTGGTCTGGGCCAACGGAGGCCCGGTATCGCCTCCGCACGCATCCATCCAAGTCAACGTCTGATACCAGGGCGCCGCTGGACTGCTCGAATTCGGCCCGCGTGGCGGTAACCGCCGGTGTCCCTTATGTGGAAGAATAATGGTGGTTGGAAAAGGGCCCGGCCCGCTCTTTTCACCCAAAAGCTGGGGTCTCCCGGTCACCCCCCCACCGGGGGACCCCTTTAGGTTGTGCGCTCGGTGAGGAACACGAACTCGCGGCCCGGGCGATCCGGAGCGTCCCGCACGTCCAGGACCCGGTAGCCCTGGGCCGCCAGGCTCGATTCCACCTCGTCGCGTCCGCGGAACCGCAGCGTGGAGTCCGACGTGATCACCGTGCCGTCGGCCCAGAACGTGTAGGTGTAGCGGAACGAGACGAACGGAAGGTCCACGGCGGTGACCTCGAGGCGCCGCTCGACCAGGCCGCTGCCCGCAACGTCACGGCGGACCGGGCCGGTCTCCGCCGCCCATTCCTCCCAGGCCCGGCGTCCGGGACGCCGGGTTTCGAACACCAGGTACCCGCGCGGGCGAAGTGCGGCACCGATTACCTGCAGCGCCCGCGCCCACTCCTCGTCGGTGAGGAAGACCTGGGCCACGTTCCCGGTCATCACCGCGAGATCGGCACGGGCCGCGGATACCGCGGCGGCATCGCCGTGGACCCAGGTGACGACGGCCTTGTCATCCTTGGACCTGGCCACGTCGAGGGAGGCCGCGGCCGGGTCGACGCCCACCACCGTCCGGCCGGTCCCGGCCAGCAGGATGGCCAGGCATCCGGTCCCGCAGCCCACGTCCAGCACGCGGTCCGCGTCCAGTTCCGCCGCGATGCTCAGGTAAGCGGCCAGATCATCGCGCGGCCCGTCGAAGCTGTCGTAGAGGCGCGCCAGGCGAGCGTCGGCAAAGATCGCGTCGGGCACGCCACGACCGTACCCGGGAGCCGGGCGCGTCGTCTTCGTTACTCGCTGCGGTTCGGCAGGATCTCCCGGGCCTTGGTCAGCAGGCCTTCCTTGAGCACGCCCCACCGGTCCGGGTCGCCCTTCAGCAGTGCCAGGGCGGCGTCCTTGGCCTGCTCGAAGGTGGCGTGCGGCGGGATGGGCGGAATGTCCGGGTCGGTCCGCACGTCCAGCACGGTGGGCCGGTCGGCGGCCAGCGCCTGATCCCAGGCCGCACCGACCTGGTCGGGCTTATCCACTGCGATCCCGTGCAGGCCCAGGCTGCGGGCGAAGCCCTCGTAGGAGANNCGCATCTCCCAGGTGACCTGGTTGAGGTCGTTGTTGTGCAGCACCGCGACGATCAGCCGCGGATCGGCCCATTCCTGCCAGTAATGCTTGATCGTGATCAGCTCGGCCAGGCCGTTCATCTGCATCGCGCCGTCCCCGGCGAAGACGATGACCGGCCGGTCCGGGTGGCCGAACTTCGCGCCGATGCCGTAGGGGACGCCGGGGCCCATGGTGGCCAGGTTCCCGGACAGCGAGCCGCGCATGTCGCCGCGGAAGCGCAGCTGCCGCGCATACCAGTTGGCCGAGGAGCCGGAATCCGCGGCGACGATGGCGTTCATCGGCAGCCGGCCGGACAGCTCCCGGAACAGCAGCATCGGGTTGACCGGATCGGCCTCGACCTCGGCCTCGGCGTCCATCGACCGCCACCACTTGGCCACGCGGTCTTCGACGCCCTCGCGCCAGGACCGGTCCTCCTTGCGCCGCAGCCGCGGGATCAGGGCGCGCAGCGTCGCGGCCGCGTCGCCGACCAGGTTGACCTCGTAGGGGTAGCGCATCCCGATGAACTTGCCGTCGATGTCGATCTGGACGGCGCGGGCCTGGTCGAAGGCCGGCAGGAACTGGGTGTACGGGAAGCTCGATCCGACGGTGAGCAGCGTGTCACAGTTCATCATCAGCTCGTAGCTCGGCCGGGTGCCCAGCAGCCCGATCGACCCGGTCACGTACGGCAGCTCGTCGGAGAGCACGTCCTTGCCGAGCAGCGGCTTGGCCACGCCGGCGCCGAGCAGCTCGGCCACCTGCTCAAGCTCGTGCCGTGCCCCGCGGGCGCCCTGGCCGGCCAGGATGGCCACCTTGCTCCCGGCGTTCAGGATCTCGGCGGCCCGGGCGACGGCCTCATCGTCCGGCGCGACGGTCGGCCAGCTGACCCCGAGCGACGAGGGCACCATCTTGAACGCGTGGCTGGGCGCGGAGTACTCCAGCTCCTGGACGTCGGCCGGGATGATGATCGCGGCGGGCGCGCGCTCGGCCAGGGCGGTGCGGATCGCCCGGTCCAGGACGTTCGGCAGCTGCTCCGGGACCGTCACCATCTGCACGTACTCGCTGGCCACGTCCTTGTACAGCGAGAGCAGGTCGACTTCTTGCTGGTAGGAGCCGCCCATGGCGCTGCGGTTGGTCTGGCCCACGATCGCGACCACCGGCACGTGGTCCAGCTTGGCGTCATACAGCCCGTTGAGCAGGTGGATCGCCCCCGGGCCCGAGGTGGCCATGCACACGCCGAGCCGTCCGGTGAACTTCGCGTACCCGACGGCCTCGAAGGCGGCCATCTCCTCGTGCCGGGCCTGGACAAACTGCGGCTTGTTGTCGGCCCGGCCCCAGGCGGCCAGGATGCCGTTGATCCCGTCTCCGGCGTAGGCGAATACGTGCTCTACGTCCCAGGCGCGCAGCCGCTCGAGGAGGTAGTCGGCAACTGTCGGTGCCATGTTTTCTGTCCTTCCGTTCCGTGACCTTGGTGTGTCAGGAGATGCCGCCGGCCGCGCCGGCGGTAAGGTGCTGGGCGGTCCGCGCGGCCACGGCCATGATGGTCAGGGCCGGGTTGGCGCTGCCCTGGGTGGGGAGCACACTGCCGTCGGTGATGTAGAGGTTGGGCACGGCGAAGCTCCGGCCGTGCCGGTCGACCACACCGTCCCGTTCGTCCGCGGCCATCCGGGCCCCGCCGACCAGGTGGGCGTAGCGCTGGATGGTGATGACCTCGTCCGCCCCGGCGGCGTGCAGGATGCTCTCCATCACCGACTGCGCAGCGCGGGCCAGGGCGCGGTCGTTGTCGCACTGGGAATAGGAGAAACGGGCCACCGGCAGGCCGTAGGAGTCCTTCTCCTCGGCGAGCGTCACCCGGTTCTCGGGCAGCGGCAGGAACTCGCACAGCCCGCCGAGGCAGGACCAGTGCACGTAGTCGCTCATGTACTCGCGCAGCGCCGAACCCCAGTGCCCCTGCGCCGCGACGTGCTCGGCCCAGGTGATCGGCAGCGGCGAGACGGTCTGGATCGAGAACCCGCGCTTGTAGTCCTTGGCGGGATCGGTCTCGTAGAACGCCTCGGTGCTCACCTCAGGCGGCGGCGCCTTGTACATCCGGACTTCGGCGTCGAAGCGGCCCGCGGTCTGCGGCGCGCCCTGGACCATGAGGTAGCGGCCCACCTGGTCGAAGTCGTTGCACAGGCCTTCGGGGAACCGGCTGGAGGCCGAGTTCAGCAGCAGCCGGGGCGTTTCGATCGAGTACCCGGCCACCGCCACCATCCGGGCCCGCTGGAATCGCTCCCGGCCGCCGGTGACGTAGCGCACCCCGATCGCCCGGCCGGTGCGCTCGTCCACGGCGACCTGGGTGACCATCGCGTCGGGGCGCACCTCCGCGCCATGCGCCAGCGCGTCGGGGACGTGCGTGATCAGCGGCGATGCCTTGGCGTTGACCTTGCAGCCCTGCAGGCAGAAGCCGCGGTAGATGCAGTGCGGGCGGTTCCCGAACCGGCCGTTGGTGATCGCCACCGGGCCGACCTTGGCCATGATCCCGAGCTTGTCCGCTCCGCGCAGGAACATCTCGCCGTTCCCGCCGACCGGGTGCGGCCGGTGCGGGTAGCCGTGCGGATCTCCCCACGGCCAGCGCTCGCCGGCTACCGGGAGTTCCTGCTCGATCTGCTCGTAGTACGGGCGCAGCTCGGGGTAGCTCACCGGCCAGTCGGCTCCCACGCCGTCCAGGGTGCGCGTGGCGAAGTCGCTCGGGTGAAAACGCGGGGTGTAGCCCGCGTAGTGGACCATCGACCCGCCGACGCCGCGCCCGGAGTTGTTCGAGCCCATCGGCACCGGATCGGACCCGGCGATCACCCGCGGGTCGGTCCAGTACAGGTGGTGCGAGCCCGCCTCATCGCTCACCCAGTCGGTGTCCGGATCCCAGAACGGTCCGGCGTCCAGGGCCGCCACCCGCCACCCGGCGCGGGCCAGGCGTTGCAGCAGCACCGAGCCGCCCGCCCCGCAGCCGACGATCACCAGGTCGATCTCGTCCTCGTCGGCGAAGCGGCGCATGTCCAGGCGCTGACGATGGTTGGTCCGGGTGCCGTCGTTGGGCAGCAGCCAGGCCGACTCGTTACGCGCCCGGACACCGTCTCGCGGACCCATCAGGTGCCCTCCCGGACCGGGTCGTCGGATGGCTGCGCGTCGCCCACCTCGAACGGCTCGAGCTTGCCCGCCCCGGCGTTCTTGTAGCCGCGCGGATAGGCCGGGCCGGGGAAGCCGATCTCGGCCCACCCGAACGGATGGGCGTAGAAAGCGGTGCAGGCGTACCGGGTCCACAGGCTCCACACGTGGGCGGCGGGCAGCCCGTGCCAGTCCGCTGACTTCAGGTCCTGCACCGCCTGGACCAGTGCTACCTGGTCGGTCTCCGGGGCGTCCGCGAACGGTGTGCCGCAGCGCTGATTGGCGTCCTCATCGAGATACGCCAGCGTGTCCCGCCAGGCCTGGCCGTCCTCGGGCATGTCCGCGTACCGCCAGCCATCGGTCTCTCCCGCTGCCAGCCGGGAGTCGACCATCTCCAGGACCGGGACGGCCTGCTCGCCGTCCTGCTCGTCCTGGCCCGTGAGCAGGTTGAGCAAGGCTCTCGCGCACGGTTCTTCTGATCCGGTGAAGAACTTGACCGCCGCAGGGGGCCCGGTTCTGGCCAGGACGACCTCGGCCGTCACCTGATCCCAGTGCCGGGCCTGGCCCAGCACATCGAAACCGGGAAACCGGTCCGCCCAGCCGCGGGTTCCCTGGGTGGCGCCGCTCACTTCTCCCGCCGCAGGATCGCCGCCAGCAGCCCCATCCCGCCCACCATGGTGACCAGCAGCGGGGCCAGCAGCGGCGGTCCCATCTCCATGTTGTAACGGGCGTTTCTCCAGCCCCCGGGCTTCTGGGAAATGCCGCGCGCGTGCAGGTACAGGCCCTGCACTCCGTTGACCACGATCGCCGCGGACGTGATGGGGAGCGCCGTTTTCGCCATCCGGCGACTGAAGAACCCGGCCAGGCCTGCCGCCGCTCCCACCGGCCCGAGGGCGACTGGGATCCACATCATCTTGTTGCCGAAGCTGGCGCTGTCGTGCTCGAAGTAGATCTCCGCCGCGGTCACCAGCGCTCCGGCCGCGGTGAGCGCCGAAAGGCTGCGCTCAAAACGCCCGGTCTCCACGTTGCGCAGCATCCTGTCGATGCCCTGCGCCGTCTGATCTGTGGCACCTTTGCGTGCGCGCCGAGCCGTCATCTGGTGTCCTCCTCTGTCGGCTCCGCACCGCACTACCCTGGACCGCTCGGCCAAACCTGTCGGCCCGGCCGGTTTACCAGCACCTACGGCAGGTAGTGGGGGTAGGTGTCGATGTGACAGCCTGAGGCAGATCGATTACGGAGCCTGAGGTGGACAGCGGCGCATAACCGGTCCGGCGCAACCGGAACCGGTGGGGAGGGCGATCGCATGGCCGATGACCACCCGGCAGGCGAACCAGGCGTCCCGGTCCTGGATCTAGCGTTCGATTCCGGCACGCTGGACGCACTGCGAGCAGGAGTTAAGGCTCATGCCTGTCAGGCGGGCCTGCCCGAAGACCGGGCCGATGACGTGGTCCTGGCCGTTCACGAGCTGGCCGCCAACGCGGTCAGCCATGGCGCCGGCGCAGGACGGCTGCGTATCTGGAAGCTAGCCGGGGTCTTGCACTGCCAGGTCGAGGATGGCGAACCGCTGGCGTCCGGGCATCCGGCTGAGCCGCCAGAGCACGCGGGCAGCGAGGCGGCCGACGCGACGGATGCCTCCGGCCAGACCGCAGAGCACCCGTTGCCCAGCAGGCCCGGCCACGGCCTGTGGCTCGTCCGGCAGGTAGCCGACCGGATGCGGATTCTGTCCGGCGCTCGTGGTACCCGCGCCACGATCGCGTTTGACCTGCCCGGCCGGCGCCAGGGCCGGGGCTGCCTGCAGGCCTGACGCGAAGCCAGCCCGCGTTTGACCCTGGCCGGGGCAGGTAGCAGTCAGCCAGGAACAACGGAGCATGACCGCAAGGGGGTTCAGCCGTGCGCGATGACGGGCCGATCGTGCGGGAGATCACCGCCGCCGTCTATGTGATCCCGACCGACGCGCCCGAGGCAGACGGGACGCTCGCCTGGGACCAGACCATCATGGTGCTCGTCTCCGCCCGGGCCGGGACGGCCCGCGGCATCGGCTGGACCTACGCGGCGGCCGCGGCGCAGAGCGTCATCGCCGACGTGCTGGCCGGCGTCGTGATCGGCCGCAGCGCACTGGACGTGCCCGGAGCGGCCGAGGCCATGGCCCGTGCGGTCCGGAACATCGGCCGGCCAGGGATCGCGGCGACCGCCATCTCCGCCGTGGACATCGCGCTGTGGGATCTGAAGGCGCGGCTGCTCGGTTCGTCGGTGACCCAGCTGCTCGGCCAGGCCCGGGAGAGCGTTCCCGTCTACGGCAGCGGCGGCTTCACCAGCTACGACGACGGCCAGACCCGCGAGCAGCTGGCCGGCTGGGTAGCGAAGGCTCATATCCCGCGGGTGAAGATCAAGATCGGCGAGAGCTGGGGCACGGACGAGCACCGGGACCTCGAGCGGGTCGCCCTGGCCCGCGAGGTCATCGGGCCGGACGCTGAGCTCTACGTCGACGCCAACGGCGGCTACACGGCCGGCCAGGCGGTGCGGATCGCCGACCGGCTCACGGAGTGCGGGGTGACCTGGTTCGAGGAGCCGGTCTCGTCGCAGGATCTGGCGGGGCTCGCCGCGGTCCGGCGCCAGGTCCGGCCCGACGTGGCCGCGGGAGAGTACAGCTGGTCACTGGCCGACTCGGCGCGGCTCATCGCCGCCGACGCGGTGGATTGCCTGCAGCTGGACGTGACCCGCTGCGGTGGCATCACCGAGTTCCTGCGCGGGTCGGCGCTGGCGGCCGCGCACAACCTCCAGGTCTCCGGGCACTGCGCCCCCAACCTGCACGCGCGGGTGGGCGTCGCGGTGCCCAACCTGCGGCACGTCGAGTATTTCCACGATCACCAGCGGATCGAGCGGATGCTCTTCGACGGCGCCCTGGACCCCGACGGCGGGATCCTGACGCCCGACGCGGACCAGCCAGGCCTCGGCCTGACGCTCCGGGAATCCGACGCCGAACGCTACCGCCGCGAGTGACGGCTGTTATGCGCTGCGGGCCGAATCGCGGAGCACCCGGCGCAGGATCTTGCCCGCCGCCGACTTGGGGATGGCGTCGATCAAGTCGAGCCGCCGGATCTGCTTGTAGTGCGCCACCTCGCCCGCGACGAACCGCATGATCTCCTCCGAGGAGGCGGCGGCGCCGGGCCGCAGGACGACGTACCCGGCCGGAATCTCGCCGGCCTCGTCATCGGGCACGCCGATCACGGCGGCGTCGGCCACGTCGGGGTGGCGGAGCAGGACTGCCTCCAGCTCGGCCGGGGGCACCTGGAACCCCTTGTACTTGATGAGCTCCTTGAGCCGGTCCACTACGTACAGGTAGCCGCCGGAGTCCATATAGCCGAGGTCCCCGGTGTGCAGCCACCCATCCGTGTCGACGGTCGCCGCGGTGGCCCCGGGGTTGTTCAGGTACCCCTTCATCACCTGCGGCCCGCGCACCCAGACCTCCCCCTCCTGGCCGGCGCCGAGATCGGCGCCGGTCACCGGGTCGGCGATCTTGGTCTGCGTGCCGGGCACGGTGACGCCCACCGATCCGGGCTTGAACCCGCCGGGCGGGGTCATGTGCGACGCGGGCGACAGCTCGGTCATCCCGTAGCCCTGCACCACCTCGCAGCCCAGCCGCCGGCTGGCCTCGGCGGCCAACTCCGCCTTCAGCGGCGCCGCGGCCGAGTTAAGCAGCCTGATGTGGCTGAGGTCGAACTTGTCGACCATCGGGTGCTTGGCCAGGGCGAGCACGATGGGCGGGGCGACGAACGAGCGGGTGATCCGGTAGTCCTGGTGGGCCCGCAGGAACTGCTCCAGGTCGAACCGAGGCAAGGTGACGACCGGCACCCCGGCCCGCAGGTGCAGGTTCATCATGACCTGCATGCCGTAGATGTGGAAGAACGGCAGCACCGCCATGGCGACGTCGTCGGGCTCGGTCGGAAACGCCGCCAGCATCTGCGCCACGTTGGCCACCAGGTTCCGGTGGGTGAGCATGACGCCCTTGCACAGCCCGGTGGTCCCCGAGGAGTACGGCAGCGCCACCACGTCGTCCGGACCGACCGGGACATGCGCGGCCAGCGGCGCCCCCGCCAGCGCGCTCAGCGGCCTGACCGGCACGGTCCCGTCAGCCCCGTCAGCCCCGTTGGGCGCGTCAGGCTCTCCGGCCTCGCCGAGCAGGTAGACCTCGGTGGCTGCCGTCCCCGCGCAGGCACCGACGGCCGTCGCGGCCAGCGGCGGGATGGTCACCAGGATCCGGGCGCCGGAATCGGCGAGCTGCTGGTGCAACTCGGCCTGGGTGTAGGCCGGGTTGATCGTCGTGACGGATCCGCCGGTCATCGCCGTCCCGTGGAACACCACGGCATACTCCGGGCTGTTCGGGGCCATCAGGGCCAGCACGTCCCCCCGGCCGAACCCGCCCGCCGCCAGCCCGCCGGCCAGCGACCGGATCGCGTCCTCCAGCTCACCATAGGTCATCACCCGCCCGGAGGCACCATCGATCAGCGCGGGCCTGTCCGGCTGGCCCGCGCCGCCCGCCAGGACATACTCGGTGAGCGGGAGATCGGAGATCTCCACGTCCGGCAGCGGGCTGTCATGGATCACGGGTCCTCCCTCACCGGCGACCATGAGACCCCACGGGCTGCCTCATTGTGCGCCCAGCACCCGGCCCGCACAAGACCCGGTCGCCCTCGACGCTGAGAAGCTGGCGGCGGCGAGGGCGGCCTCGGTCAGCGCATCGGTCAGGGCGGCCCGGCGCCCGGCCGGGCTGACCGCGGCCAGCAGCAGCATCGAGGCGGTGTGCACGGCATCGAGCTGCCCGCCTATCTCGAGCACGGCCGGCCCCGGCGCCGCGGCGGTCAGCGCGGCCTGGATCAGGTGCCGGGTGCCGAGCACTCGCGCCACCCGGCGCGCCCGCCGGCTGGGGAGACGGCCGGTGGCGATGCGGATCGCGGGACCGGGCGCCAGGACCAGCGCCGCTCCGTAGCCAGCACGGACCACCTGGAGCCCGCGTCCCAGCCCCGCTCCGTACGGAGCACGGACCGCCTGGAGCCCGCGTCCCGGTGTCAAACCCGGACCCGTCACCGGTGGCGTCCGCGCCATCCCGCTACGAACGCGCCGGCCACGGCCGCTCCGGCGAGCAACCCGGAAGATACGCGGGCATGCTGGGTGATCCAGAGCTGCGGGCTCCGGTCGTGGGCCTTGTCGTCGAAGATCCCGCGCGAGCCGTGATCGTGCCCGTCGCCCCCGTCGACCGGGTGGAGCAGGTTATCGGGGCGGTCCGCCTCCACCTTCTGCGCGGTCTGCTGGGATTGGTAGCCGGTGCGGGCCAGGTACCGGTCCAGCACGGCCGGCATCACCCGGTTGGCCAGGAGAGTGGCCGTGGTGCTCGCCCCCACCCAGTACTGCCTGCGGCCCGGATGATCGGCCGCGAACAACACCCCGCGCGCGGCGACCTCGGGCTGGTAGATCGGCGGCACCGGCTGGGGATGGTTGGGCAGCCGGGACCGGACCCAGGAGAACTGCGGCGTGTTGACCGCTGGCATCTGCACCACGGTCACCTGCACGCCGGAGTTCTCGTGCAGCAGCTCGCACCGCAACGAGGAGGTGAATCCGTTGATGGCGTGCTTGGCCCCGCAGTAGGCGGACTGCAGCGGGATGCTGCGTTCGCCGAGCGCCGATCCGACCTGCACGATGGTGCCCCGGCCACGGGGGCGCATCAGGGCCAGCGCCGCCATCGTGCCGTGCACGAACCCGAGGTAGCTCACCTCGGTCACGCGCCGGAACTCCTCGGCGGTGATGTCGCTGAACGGCGCGAACACCGACGTGAACGCCACGTTCACCCACACGTCGATCGGCCCGAAGTGCTCCTCGGCCTGGCGCGCGGCCGCGGCGACCTGATCGTAGTCGGCCACGTCGGCGCTGATGGCCAGGGCCTCGCCGCCGGCCTCCCGCACGTCGCGGGCCGCGCCGTCCAGGCCGGCCTGACCGCGGGCGATCAGGGCGACGCGAGCGCCGCGCTGCCCGAACAGCCGCGCGGTGGCGCGCCCGATTCCCGCGCTGGCTCCGGTCACGACCACGGTCTGGGTTTCCATGCCACCAAAGCCTTCCTGTCGAAGGACCGGGCCGAACGCACGGCCCCTTGCGCAAGTTCCCCGGCTGCCCGGCAACTAGCTGGCTAAACCCGTTTCGGCCGGGCCGCGCCGGACAGATGCAGGGCATGACCGCTTCGTTCCGCCCGCACGTCCTGCGTGAGTACTCGCTGATCGCCGACGGGGAGCGCGGCGCGCTGATCGGCCCCGACGGGGCGATCTCGTGGCTGTGCGCGCCGCGATGGGACAGCCCGGCGGTGTTCAGCGGACTGCTCGGCGGCCGCGGCAGCTACGCGGTCACGCCCGCCGATCCCTGGTACGTCTGGGGCGGCTACTACGAGACCGGGACGCTGATCTGGCGGAGCCGCTGGGTCGGCTCGTCGCGAACCGAATCGCGAACCGAATGCCGGGAGGCCCTGGCCATGCCGGCCGACCCGGATCGCGTCGTCATCCTGCGGCGCATCCTGGCCGTCGACGGCCCGGCCCGGGTGAACGTGGCCCTCGACGTCCGCGCCGGGTTCGGGCGGAGCCAGATGACCGACCTGTCCCGGGCCGCCGGGTACTGGACCGGCCGCAGCGGGCGCCTGTGGTTCCGCTGGTCGGGCGCGGCCCGCGCGCGGCCCGGCGACGACGGGCTCACCCTGACCGTGACCCTCCCGGCCGGGGGTCAGCACGACCTGGTCCTCGAGGTTTCCGACCGGCCGCTCGATACCCCGCCGCCCGACCCGGACCGGACCTGGGCTGCCACTGAGGAAACCTGGTCCGCGGTGGTGCCCGCGTGCGACGACCTCACCGCGGCACGTGATGCCCGGCACGCCTACGCCGTCCTGCGCGGGCTGACCGCGAGCACCGGCGCGATGGTCGCGGCCGCCACCACGTCGCTCCCCGAGCGGCTCGAGGGCGGCCGCAACTACGACTACCGGTACGCCTGGATCCGCGACCAGTGCTACGCGGGCCTGGCCGTCGCGGCGCACGGCCCGCACCCGCTGCTGGCAGGCACGGTCCGCTTCGTCACCGAACGCCTGCTCGCCGACGGCCCCGACCTGATGCCGGCCTACACGGTGGCGGGCGAGCCCATCCCCGGTGAACGCGCCCCGCGGCTGCCCGGGTACCCGGGCGGCACGGTCCGGACCGGCAACCGGGTGACCGGCCAGTTCCAGCTGGATGGGCTGGGCGAAGCACTGGAACTGCTCGCCGCGGCCGCCCGCCTGGATACGCTGGCCGAGGAGAACTGGCAGGCGGCGGCGATCGCGGCCGAGGCCATCGAGAAGCGCTGGACCGAGCCCGACGCGGGCATCTGGGAGCTTGAGAACCAGCACTGGACGCATTCCCGCCTCGCGTGCGTATCCGGCCTGCGCTCCCTGGCCGCCGCCGCGACCGGGCCGCCGGGCGGTCCCGGGCACCGGCAGGCAGCCCGGTGGAGCGGGCTGGCCGACACGCTGCTGGCCAGCCTGGGCGACGCGGTACACCCGTCGGGCCGCTGGCAGCGCTCGCCCGAGGACCCGCGCGTCGACGCCGCGCTGCTGCTGCCGGTGATCCGCGGTACCCTGCCCGCCGACGACCCGCGGAACCGCGCGACCGTCCGCGCCGTCACCGACGAGCTCACCGAGGACGGGTACGTGTACCGGTTCCGCCACGACGCCCGGCCGATGCACAAGAACGAGGGCGCGTTCCTGCTGTGCGGGTTCTGGATGGCGCAGGTCGCCCAGGCGTGCGGGGACACCACCGAGGCGGCCCGCTGGTTCGAGCGCAACCGCGCGGCCTGCGGCCCGGCGGGCCTGTACACCGAGGAGTACGACGTCCGCCAGCGCCAGTCGCGGGGCAACCTGCCCCAGGCGTTCGTGCACGCCGGCCTGCTGGAGTGCGCCGTCCGCCTGTCCGCCGCCCCGGGCGCGTGACGCAAAGGCGGACACACGCACCACGGCCGTTCGGAAAAGACTTAAAAGCTCAAACATTTATCCGAACGGCCGTAGTGTTACGCTCTGGGCCAGGAGGTGTCGCAGTGCCGGAGGTTAGTTTCCCGGTCGAGGTGGTCGAGGGCGTGGCGGTCGTGACCGCGCCCGAGGAGATCGACATCGCCAACGCCGCCGGGCTGCGGGCGGCCCTGCTCGAAGCGGCCCGTCCCGGGCACACCATGGTGGTCGACATGTCCCGGACCCGGTTCTGCGATTCGGTCGGGCTGAACGCCCTGGTCACCTCGGACCGGCAGGCGCGGGCCAACGGCGGGGAGGTCCGGCTGGTGGTCGGCGCGGGCGTCGCCCGGGTAGTCGCGCTCACCGGAGTGGACCGGGTCGTCCCCGTTTTCGCCAGCCTGGAGGACGCGCTCACGTAAGCCGGCCGGGCCGTCGCCGGGCTGCCGGGCTGCCGGGCATCGGCGCAGCGCAAACGGGGGTTTGCCGTCGGCGGACGGGGTAGTCGGCGGGCATGTCGGATCTGGGCCCGCTCGCCGGGGAGCCGCGGGAGCGGAAGTATCACCAGCCGGCCGCCGCCCGGGTCGGCGTGTGGCTGGTCTGGTGGGTCCTGCTGATGTCGCTGTGGGTCATGCTGGACGATTCCCTGGCCACCGATGAACTGCTGGCCGGCGCGGGGGCGGCGGCGCTCGCCGCCCTGGTCGCGGAGCTAGCCGGCTATCAGGCCGCGACCCGGTTCCGGATGCGGGTCAGGTGGCTGGTCCCGGCCCTGCGGCTGCCGGGGCAGGTGGTCCGCGACACCGTGATCGTGTACGGGGCGCTGTGGCGCAGGCTGGCCCGGGGGGACCAGCCGGACAGCGTGTTCGTGACCGAACCGGTCCGGTTCGGCGATGACACGCCGGCCGGGGTCACCCGCCGGGTCTTGCTGATCGGCGCGCGCAGCGTCGCGCCGAACGCGTTCGCGCTCGGCATCGATCCCGGCACCGAGACGATGGTCCTGCACCAGCTGGTAGCCAAGGGGGGCGACTGACATGGTCCTGGGGTTCACCGCGGCCGCGATCGCGATGCTGATCTCCCTCATCCCGGCCGGGATCGTGATCGCTCGCGGTGACCTGCCCTCGGCGGTCGTGGCCTACCAGTTCATCACCGCGGTAATGGTCATGGTGCTCGCGCTGCTGGCCCAGGCGTTCCAGCGGTCCAGCCTGTTCGAGCTGCCGGTGCTGCTGGCCCTGCTGATGTTCGGCGGCGGAATGGTGTTCGTCCGGGCCATGGAGCGCTGGCTGTGATGGTCCGGGACGTCTGCGCCGACGTCCTGCTGGGCCTGGCGGTGCTGACCGTGGCCAGCGCGTCGCTGGGCGTCCTGCTCATGCGGGACGCCTACCAGAAGCTGCACTTCGTGACGCCGGCCGCGCTGGTCGCACCGGTGTTGGTCGCGCTCGCGGTGCTGGTGCAGATGGGTCTGGTCGAGAACACCGGGGAGACCTGCCTGGCCCTGTTCTTCATGGTGATCGCCGGGCCGTACCTGTCGCACGCGACCATGCGCGCCATCCGGGTCCGCGATCAGGGCGACTGGCGCCCCGGCAAAGCCCCGCGTGCGGAGCCGGAACAGTGAACACCCTGGCCGTGCACACCGCGTACACGGTGCCCGTCGGCATGATGGCGGCGCTGCAGATCACGCTGCTGGTCCTGGTGGCCGTCGGCGCCACCGCGGTGGTGCTGATCAGGGCCCCGGTCCGGCAGGTCCTGATGCTGAGCATCTACGGGGTTCTGCTGGCCGTGCTGTTCCTCGCCTTCCAGGCCCCCGATGTCACGCTGTCCGAGCTGACCATCGGCGCGGTGCTGCTGCCCGTCGTGATCTTGCTGACCCTGGCCAAGGTCAGGAAGCCGGAGCAATGACGCCGCCGCAGCGGCGCTGGATCTTCCTGGTCGCGGGGGCGGGCCTGGTGGCCTTCTACCTGTGGGGGCTGTCCGGCCTGCCGGGTTTCGGCAACTATCCCGGGCCGTACGGGTTCGTGATCCTGCGCGTCGCCGTCGCGCAGACGAACGCCACCGGCGTGGTGTCCGCGATCAACTTCGACTACCGCGGCTTCGACACCGTGGGCGAGGAGTTCATCTTGTTCGTCGCGGCGACCGGGGTCGCGACCGTGCTGCGCAGGCTGCGCGGCGAACGGGAGCGCCCTGCGGTCGACGAGGCCGCCGACCGGGATGTGCCGGCCACCAGCAGCGCGGTACGGATGGTGGCGCTGCTGTTCACCGGGCCGGTCGTGCTGGCCGGCTGGTGGCTGGCCTCGCACGCGCAGACTAACCCGTCCGGCGGCTTCCAGGGCGGGGTCATGCTGGCCACCGCGTTCGTCCTGATCTACCTGTCCGGGGAGTTCCTGATGGTCAAGCGGTTCAACCCGGCCGACCTCACCGACGTGGTGGAGGCGGTGGGCGCAGGCGGCTTCGTCGCCATCGGACTCGCCGCGGTCGCGATGGGCCTGCCGTACCTGAAGAACTTCCTGCCGCTCGGCCAGGTCCCCGGTGCGGTGAGCTCGTCCGGGACGATCGCGCTGATCAGCTTCTTCGTCGGGATCGAGGTGGCCGCGGCGTTCATCCTCATCGTCGGCGAACTGCTGGAGCAGACGCTGCTCATCAGGCATGGGGGTTCGTGATGCAGGTTTTCCCGTTCGTCGTGGTGGCCTGGATCCTGGGCGTCGGGCTGTACGGCGTGGTCACCAGCCGTCACCTGGTGCACCAGATCGTCTGCCTGATCGTGGTCCAGTCATCGACCTACGTGCTACTGCTCGGGGTCGGCTACGTGACCGGAGGCGTCGCGCCCTACTTCTTCGACGTGCCGAACCACACCCCCGCGGTCGACCCCGTGGTGCAGGCGTGTGCCCTCACCGACGTGGTGGTCGAGGCGGCGGTGACCGCGCTGCTCCTGTCGTTCGCGATCCAGGCCTACAAGCGGTTCGGCACGCTGGATCCGCAGGAACTAGCCGCGCTGAAGGGATAGCCCTGAAGGGATAGCACCGCGCCGTGGACCAGCTACTCGCCCTCGCCGTCGTCGTGCCGCTGCTCACGGCCGCCGCGGTCACGGCGTGCGGTCCGCTGTTCCGCAGCAGGCGCCGGGTCCTGGACGTCGTGGCGATCCTGGCCGCCGCCGCGGTAGCGGTCATGCTCTTCGTGATCATGATCCGGACCAGGAGCGTCGACCAGGTCTACTGGTTCGCCGGGTTCCGGCCCGCGCACGGGGTGTCCATCGGCATCGACTTCGAGGTCCAGCCGCTCAGCGCGGGGCTGGCCTGCCTGGCGGCGGTGCTGGTGACCGCGGCGATGACGTTTTCCTGGCGGTACTTCGACCGGGTCGCGACCTACTACCACGCCCTGATGCTGACCTTCCTGGCGGGCATCGTCGGATTCTGCCTGACCGGGGACCTGTTCGACCTGTTCGTGTGGTTCGAGCTGATGGGCGTGTCGGCCTACACGCTGACCGCCTACCGTCCGGAGGAGCGCGGGCCGATCCAGGGCGCGCTCAACTTCGCCATCACCAACAGCGTGGGCGCGTACCTGTCGCTGTCCGGCATCGCGCTGATCTACGGGCGGACCGGGGCGCTGAACATGGCGCAGATCGGGGCCTCCATCGCCAGGCACCCGGCGGACCGGCTGGTGGTCGTCGCCTTCCTGCTGGTCATCGCCGGGCTGCTGATCAAGAGCGCGATCGTGCCGTTTCACTTCTGGCTCGCGGATGCTCACGCGGTCGCGCCGACCCCGGTCTGCGTGCTGTTCTCCGGCGTGATGGTGGAGCTAGGGCTGTACGGGATCGCCCGGGTCTACTGGTCGGTGTTCGGCGAGGCCCTGGGGAATCGCGCTGCGATCAGCCACGTCTTCCTCGCTCTGGGCCTGCTGACCGCCGTGACCGGGGCGGTGTTCTGCTTCCGCGAGCGGCACATCAAGCGGATGCTCGCGTTCTCCACCATCAGCCATGCGGGCATGTTCCTGATCGGCATCGCGCTGCTCACCCCGCTGGGACTGGCCGGCGCCGCCGTCTACGTCCTCGGGCACGGGCTGGTCAAGGCGGCGCTGTTCCTGTGTACCGGGATCGTGCTGCACCGGCTCGGCTCGGTCAACGAGTCGTGGCTGCACGGCCGCGGCCGCCCGTTGCGGGTCACCGGGGTGGTGTTCACCCTGGCCGGGCTCGGGCTGGCCGACCTGCCGCCGTTCGCCACGTTTCTCGGCAAGGGCTGGATCGAGGCCAGCGCGGGCCCGTGGCTCGTCCCCATCCTGATCGGGTGCTCGAGCGTGGTGGGCGGCGCCGTGCTGCGGGTGGCCGGCGGCGTCTTCTACGGCCTCGGTGACCGGCCGGGCGAAGACCCGCAGATGGCCAAGGAGGCCGCCGAGGAGACCAGCGAAACGACCGGCGGCAAGAACCGCACCCCGCTCACGATGCTCGTCCCGCCCGCGGTTCTCGTGGTCGCCGCCATCGTCGTGGGCCTCATCGGCCAGCTCGGCCCCGCGGTCCAGGCGGCGGCGGTCCGTTTCGAGGACCAGGCCGGCTATAACGCGACCGTGCTTCACGGCGCGCGCCTGACCCACCCGGTGGCCCTGTTCGCCGCCGGGTCCACCAGCGTGACGGTCGCGGACGTGCTGACTGGCCTCGGCTCGGTCGCCGGGGCGCTGATCCTGGCCGGGCTGGCGCTGTACTGGCGACGGCTGCCGCTGCTGCGCGGCTACCGGCCGAACGCCTCGCTCGCCGCGGCCGCCCGCCGCTTTCAGAGCGGCGTGGTGAACGACTACGTGACCTGGATCGTCATCGGCCTGGCCTGCCTCGGCGCGACCTTCGCCGCGATTATCGGCTTAGCTGGCCTTGGGGCTGATCGTGCTCAGCGCGTCGTCGAGCATCGCCGGGAAGGTATCGGGATAACGCGCCAGCATGTAGGTCACGACCGCGACCAGATTCTGCTCGTCAAGCGCCTTGACCCGGGATATGCGCAGCTCAGCCGCTGCCTCAGTTGAATCAGCCATGCGCCATGGTAGCCCGGCCGGGAAACCCCTCCCGGCCGGACGGTCGTATTACCTCAAGATGTGACCTTGTCGCTGCGGTGCGGCAGCTTCCAGCCCGGGCGGACGAAGTGGCACGTGTACCCGTCGGGGTACCGCTCCAGGTAGTCCTGGTGCTCGGGCTCGGCCTCCCAGAACGGGCCGGCGGGCGTCACCTCGGTGACCACCTTGCCCGGCCACAGGCCCGAGGCCTCGACGTCGGCGATCGTGTCCTCGGCGATCTGCTTCTGCTCGTCGCTGAGGTAGAAGATGGCCGACCGGTAGCTGGTCCCGATGTCGTTGCCCTGGCGGTTCTTGGTCGTCGGGTCGTGGACCTGGAAGAAGAACTCCAGCAGGTCCCGGTAGGAGATCTTGTCCGGGTCGAAGACGACCTCGATCGCCTCGGCGTGGCCGCGGTGGTTCCGGTAGGTCGCGTTGGGCACGTCACCGCCCGTATAGCCGACCCTGGTCGAGATCACGCCGGGGAGCTTGCGGATGAGATCCTGCATGCCCCAGAAACAGCCGCCGGCGAGAATGGCCTTCTCGGTCGTCATGATTCACTCCCGGTATCGTGTGCGGGCTCGAAAAGCTTGCGGTAGTCGCCGTAACCCTCGCGTTCCAGGTCATCGAGCGGTATGAACCGCAGGGCGGCAGAGTTGATGCAGTAGCGCAGGCCCCCCTCTTCGGCGGGCCCGTCGGGGAACACGTGGCCCAGGTGGCTGTCGCCATGGGTCGAGCGGACCTCGGTCCTGATCATCCCGAGGTCGGTGTCCTGGCGCTCGACCACGTTCTGCGGCTCGATCGGCACCGTGAAGCTCGGCCAGCCAGAGTGGCTGTCGTACTTGTCGACCGATGCGAACAGCGGCTCACCGGACACGACGTCGACGTAGATGCCGGGCTCCTTGTTGTCCCAGTACTCGTTGTTGAACGCCGGCTCGGTGCTGTCCTGCTGGGTGACCCGGTACTGCTTCGGGGTCAGCCGCGCGATGGCGTCGGGGTCCTTGTGGTAGTTGTCAGACATGTCGGCTCCTTCGCCGAAGGTGTTACCCGTTGGCTGCGGGTACAGATTCACACTTATAAAACCCCACGTAGCCCCTAGGTATTTCACCCGCGACCGGCCTCGTGAACGCGGACCCGCCAGTCGTGCGGGACCCGGCTCGCGGCCCGGGCACCCGCTGCTCGCCCGGACTCGGGACGCCCATGATCATGAAGGGTCTAGTACTCCATGGAGTACTGAAGCCTTCGCGATCATGAAACCCCACTACTCAGCGGCGGCAAATCATACAGGGTGTCTAGGTCTAGTCGCTGTGCGTCCTTGAGCACCGAGTCCTGCTGCTTCTCCGCTTTCTGTGCGGTCTGCTTGGCCAGCTCCGACGCCAGGCCGCCGAGCTGCCGGACGCCGATGACGTCGATCAGGACCCGGCTCGCGGAGAAGATCGCGATGCCTTGCACCCGGCGCTTGCCCTGCCCGGGCGGGGACAGCGCCGCCCCGATCGTGGCTGCCTCGAACGGGTCGGCTGAGGGCGCGATGAGCTTGCCGTGTTCCTCGATGACCCAGGTGTGGAACTTCATGACCGCGCCCTGCAAGGGCAGGTTCTGTATGTCGTCAATCGTCAGCCCGGAACGCCTGTCCTCGCTGAAGCAGCGGCCGTAGGCGACCAGCGCGGAGGACCACAGCGCCTGCGGGACCACCCCGTCCCGATCTTCCTGGGGTTTGTCCAGCTCCGTGAGCAGCCGCTTACAGCAATCCATGACGAATTGAAGATCGTTGATGATCGACGCCTGGTCGGCGAGAATCCGCGCGGCCGGCGTATCAAGCGCAACCGTCAGCGCAGGTACGCGCACCGACCCGCGGTCCGTCCCGGCCACAACACCTCGTTCCATCGCCTTCGTGCCCCGATCCTGGCACAGCGGCGGCCCACTCTCGTCTCACAACGGAACAAGTTTGGGGCCACGCGGGCTCACTGGTCCCAGTGCGGCGGGCGGTCCCGGCGCAGGCGCTCCTCGTCGTCCGGTTCCGGAGCCTCGCCCCAGCCAACGCCGGCTTCTTCCTCGCTTTGCTCCGGCACCACCGGCTGGTCGTCTGGGTCAGGTCGCATAATCCATCATCGCTCAGACGAAGCTGGTCGCGCCGCCGTCTAGGACCAGCGGGTGCGCGTTGACGTAGCTGGATTCTCCGGACAACAGCCATACTGTGGCGTAGGCCACTTCCCAGGCGGTGGCTTGCCTGCCGAACGGCAGGCTCCGCGCGGTGCGGCCCGGGTTGAGCCGCGACGCCTCCCGTCCGAGCGGGGTGTCCACCAGGCTCGGGACCACGAGGTTGGCCCGGATTCCGCGGGCCATTCCCTCCCGTGCGACCTGCCGGCAGATACCGGGCAGCGCCGCCTTCGACGCGTCATAGGCCGGGATCCCAGTGGCCGCGCGCAGGCTCGCCGCCGAGCTGACGAACACGATCGCCGAACCGGGATCCAGCACCGTCAACGCGGCCGCGGCCACCAGGAAGTGCGCTCTGGTATTGACCGCGAACGTCTGATCCCACTGGGCGACGGTCGTTCCGGCCATCCCTCGCCCGAGCCCGATGCCGACGTTCAGGACGAGGCCGTCAAGACCGCCCAATGCCGCCGCCGACTCGGCGACTACCGACGCGCACTCCTCCGGTGAGGCCACATCGGCCAGCACGACCGCGGCGATCTGCCCTTCGCCGCGGACCAGGGCCGCGGTCGCTTCCGCGGCGCCCGCATCGCGGTCCGCGCAAGCCACCGCCGCGCCTTCCCTGGCCGCGAGCACCGAGATGGCCCGGCCGTTGCCGATCGGCGGATCCGGTTCGGGCGACGGCCGCGTCCCCGCGCCGACCACCAGTACCCGCCGGCCCGCCAGCCGGCCGCGTCCGGGCGCGGAGCCCGCGGCCTCGGCCGGCAGCGTCATGATCCGGCCCACATCGGCGCCGCGTCCGGCGGCAGCGGCACGGCGAACGCGTTCAGCAGGAACGAGATCAGCGTGTAGTAGCCGCACAGCGATACCAGCTCCACCATCCCGGCGTCGCCGAGAAAGGCGTGCGCGGCATCGTAGGCCTCTTTGTCGAGGCGGCCGGAGTGAGCGAGCTGGCGGGCCACCGTGTAGACGGCCCGTTCATCGTCCGCCTCGAACGGCGGATCCTCGCCGCGCCCGATCGCGTCCACCACCGCGCCGGCGACGCCGTGCTCACGCGCCATTGGCGCGTGCGCCCACCACTCGAACTCCGCCTGCCACCGCGCGCCGGTCGTGATGATGGCGATCTCGGACAGCCGCCGCTCGATCGACGTGCCGAACCGGAGCGTCGCGCCGAGCGAGGACATCCGCCGCCCGGCGCCCGGTGCCGTGACAAACGCGTTGAACGGCCCGGCCAGGCCGCCCTCGGCCGTCACCACCAGGTCGCCCCGGCCATCGACGATGCCATCCCACAGCTGCTGGCCCTCGGGCCCGAGCTCCTCACGCCGCACATACGGAATCCGTGTCATAACCCGAACATTAACCGCCCTCAGCCGACCTCTGATGGCGCGCGGGCTCCAGGGAAAGCCGTTTGCCCGCCGCGCGGAGCGAGCGGGGCAGCTGAGCTGGTTCTGTACGT
>PLDT01000343.1:0-5647 GCA_003136255.1 Actinomycetota bacterium | reverse complement strand
GCGGTGGCCGCGCTGGCGGCGGCGCACTTTGCTACTGGCCGGCCCGTCGCGGAGGGCTGGCTGGCGATCGCCCCGCTGGCGGGCTCGCTGGTGCTGGGCCCGCTGCGCACCGGGCTGCTGGCGGGCTGGACGGCACTGGTCGGACTGGGTCTTGCCCTGGACGGGCCCGGTTCGGTCGGCCCGGTGGCCTCAAGACTGGCTGTGCTGGTGCTGCTGTGCGGGTTCGCGGTGGCCAACTCCGCGCTTCGCCGCGCGGCGCAACGGCGCCTGAGCCAGGCCCGCGCGGTGGCCCGGGTCGCGCAAAGCGCGCTGCTGCGCGAGGTCCCACGGTCTGTGGCCGCGGCCAGGCTGGCCTCGCGGTACCTGTCAGCCTCGGCCGAGGCGCAGGTCGGCGGGGACGTCATCGAGGTGATCGCCGAAGGCGCGCGCCCGCGGTGGATGATCGGTGACACCCGGGGCAAGGGACTGCCCGCGGTCCGGCTGGCCGCCGTCGCCGCGACCAGCTTCCGGGACGCCTGCGCCCGGCCGGGCCTGCCGCTGGCCGAGGTCGCCCGGGCGGTCGACCTGTCAGTGACCAGGGCCGCAGGCGAAGAGGACTTCGTTACCGCCGTGTTCGCCGAGCTGGACCCCGCCGGCTGGATCCAGCTGGTCAACTGCGGGCACCCCCCGCCTCTGCGGCTGGCCGCCGACGGGCAGCTCCAGCCGCTCACCCCGGCCGCGTTCGCCGCGCCACTCGGCCTGAACCCCGACCTGCACCCCACCACCTTCACGGTGCACAACGGCGACCGGCTGCTGTTCTACACCGACGGGCTGCTCGAGGCCCGCGACCGGGCCGGCCGGTTCTTCCGCCTGGACCAGCAGACCGCCGCGCTGCGCCAACCGGACCTGCAAACAGCCGCCGACGACCTGCTCAGCCGGCTCCGCACCCACACCCGCCACCTCGATGACGACATCGCCATCCTGCTCGCCGAGCTCACCCTCACCAGCCCAGCCCCCCGCCCCGGCCCGCCCCGGCCCGCCGCGCGAGAAATAATGGCCCAGACAGGCTTAACGCAGGTCCGTTCGTTGCTGGAGGCTCGCCTCGGGTGGTCNNGGGAGCGGTCCAGGGACCCGGGGCCCCTTGGGTCATGCCGCGTCCCGGATCGACGTATTCTTCCGCCTTCCGCCTTCCTGCGCTGGCTGGAGAGTCAGGGCGTCCCCAGGGACGCCTCGCCGGCTGCGAGCAGAAGCTCGAGCGCGACGGGCACAGGGCGCCGACCATCGTGATCGTTGGCGCCTCCTTCACCGCGGGGGTCGGGTCAGGCAACCCGGGCAAGTCGTGGGCCGTCGTCCTGGCCCGCCTGCTGCACTGGGACGCGGTCATATACGGGGATCCGGGCGCGGGCTACGTGCGAGCCGGCGCTGGACGCAAAGGACCCGTCGCCGCCGAGATCGCGCGAGTTGACCTTCGCGCGCTCGGCCCCGCGCTCGTCATCGTGCAGGCCGGCCACGACGATATCGGGGTCCCGCCGCGGCTCGAGCAGCGGCGGGTCGAGCAGGCCGTCGCCTTGATCCGCGCCGAGGCGCCCCGGGCCCGCATCGGGCTCCTCACCGTGTTCGCCGGGCGCTCGCCCTCGGCCGCCGCCTACCGGACCGACCATGCGATCGTGACGGCCGGCCGGGGCGCGGATCCCCACGTGATCATCATGGATCCGCTGGCGGCGGGGTGGAAGTTCCCGCGCTCGCGTGACGGCCTTCACCCCACCGCACAGGGCAGCGCCTGGATCGCCCGCACTGTGGCGGGGGTCCTGCGAGGGCACGGCGTGCGTCCCGCGTCGCCGCGGCTCGACGCGTCCGGCGCGCTCATCTGCGATGCAGATATTCCGGCTCCGGCAAACCGACCGTAGCGGCGCTGCCCCGCTCGGCTGAACGCCCGGGATCCGGGCTGGCCCGGACGGCCGCGTCAGCGTCCGGCAGGCGGAGCCGGATCAGGGTCCCGCCGCCGGGGGCAGATTCGGCCGTCCCATCGCCGGGGGCAGACTCGGCGGTCCTGCCGCCGGGGGCAGACTCGGCCCGGACCGTCCCGCCGTGGCTTTCGGCCACCTGGCGGACGATGGCGAGCCCGAGGCCCGAGCCAGGCACGCCCCGAGCCGAAACGGCCCGGTAGAAGCGGTCGAAGACATGCGGCAGGTCGGCGGGTGCGATACCGGGCCCGCGGTCACGCACCGTGAGCTCGCCGGCGCGCAGCCGCACTTCTACCGCGGCCCCCGGCGGACCGAACTTGGCCGCGTTGTCCAGCAGGTTACGGACGGCGATCTGCAGCCGCTCCGCGCTGCCGAACACGGCGCACGGCTCCAGGTCGGCGATGAAGGGGGTCCGCGGCCAGTCCCGCCGGGCGCGGTCCAGGCCGGCCGCCACGACCTCGTCCAGCCTGACGTCGCCGGGCGCGCTGGCGGCCGGCTCGCCGCGGGCTAGCTCGGTGAGGTTGGCCACCAGTTCGCCGAGCTCCGCGACCTGGGCGACGACCCGGTCCAGCACCTCCTGGCGTTCTGGCCCGGACAGGCCCGGATCGTCGGCCAGCAGCTCGACGTTGATGCGCAGGCTGGTCAGCGGGGTACGCAGCTCGTGGCTGGCGTCGCTGACCAGCCGCCGCTGGGCGGCCAGCGACCGCTGCAGGGCGTGCAGCATCGTGTTGAACGACGCGGCCAGCCGCCCGAGCTCGTCCGCACGATCTACCTCGACTCGGTTGGCTGGGTCTCCCGTCGCGGTCACCTGCTCGGCCACGGCGGCCAGCCGGGCGACCGGGGCCAGGCCTGCCCGCGCCACGCCCCAGCCGGCCAGGGCCGCCAGCGCGATTCCGATGGCGCTCAGCACGGCCAGGGTGGCGCCCACGCTGGCCACCTCCGTGTCCACCGTGTTGAGCGGCGCGGCCACCTGCAAGGCCAGGCCCGCCGCGAGCGGCGTGGTGAGGACCATGGCCGGCACTCCGTCCAGCGTGGTGTCGCTGTAAGAGGAGCCGCGCTGCCCGTCGGCGACCGCGATCGCGGCGGCGTCCGCGGGCAGCAGCCCGGCGTCTCCCGCGGCGGCCCAGACGCCACCCTGGGCCGTCACCACCTGCGTGTACGGGCTGGACGCGCCGAACCGGTCCGAATGGGGCGGAACCCATCCAGCCGGGATGTGCCCGTGGTAATGCCGGGCCTGCCGGTCCACCGCCACCGCCTCGGCCCTCAGCTCCTGCCGCACCTGATTCTGCAGGTCAGAGCGAACCAGGATGAAGGCCACGGCGGTGATCACCAACGTAACCGCGGCGACCGCGGCCGCCACGGCCACGGTGAACCGGGTCCGCAGCATGAGCCGACCGCGGCGCGGCGGCCTGGTCACGGGACCGTCCGCAGGACGTAGCCGACGCCGCGCACGTTGTGCAGCAGCCGCGGCCGCCCGCCGTCTTCGAGCTTGCGCCGCACGAAGCCCACGAAGACCTGGAGGGCGTTGGAAGCGGGAGCCTCCTCGTAGCCCCAGACCCGCTCCAGGATCACCTCGTAGCTGAGCACCTGCTCGGCGTTGCGCAGCAGCAGTTCGAGCAGGCCGAACTCGATCCTGGTTAGCACGATCGCCTGACCGTCCCGGGTCACTGTCCTGGCCGTGACGTCGAGGGTCAGGTCGGCGTAGCCGAGCACGTCGCGACGCGACTGGGACCGGCGCAGCAGGGCCCGGACCCTGGCCATCAGCTCGCGCAGGGCGAACGGCTTGACCAGGTAGTCATCCGCTCCCACCTCCAGCCCGGTCACCCGGTCGTCGATGGCGTCCCGGGCGGTGAGGACGAGGATCGGGGTCGGGTCGCCTCGCTCGCGGAGCTTCCGGCACGCGTCGAACCCGTCCACCATCGGCATCAGGACGTCCAGGACAATCAGGTCCACCGGTGATCGCGCCACCGAATCGAGTGCGTCCGCACCGTGAACGGCCGTGGTCACCTCGTACCCGGCATGGCCCAGCGCGCGCCGCAGGGAGTCCCGGACATCGGGATCGTCGTCCACGACTAGCAGCCGTTCCCGGCCTGGCGCGGGAGCCGGCCGGACAGCTGCCCGTTCGGATCTCATGTTTTATCGAATCAGCCAGGACTGAGAGGTTGCTGCAAGGTTCCTGCAGGTCGGCCTATTTTCATTGATCTTTCACAAACCCGCCGCAGTCTGCGGTTCATGGTCCACAGCGCATCCTCCGGCCCGCAGATCGGCATCGCCGCGGCGGCCGGCTCCGGCCACGTCCTCTGGCTCGTCCGGCACGGGGAGAGCACTTGGAACCGGCTCGGCCTGGCTCAGGGGCACTGTGACCAGGCGCGGCTGACCCGCCGCGGCCTGCGGCAGGCCTGGGCGGTCGCGGCGGAGCTCCGCGGTCGCCCGATCAGCGCGCTGTACTCCAGCGACCTGCGTCGCGCCCTGCAGACCGCGGTACCGCTGGCCACCGCGCTCGGGCTGCCCGTCAGCCGCGATGCCCGGCTGCGCGAGCGGAGCCTCGGGATCCTCGAGGGCACCGACTCCGCGGCGATCCTCCCCGCGGTCAGCGGGCTGCACGCGCACCGCGTGGTCGATCCCGACGCGCGCCCGCCGGGCGGGGAGTCCCTGCGTGACTTCTACCGGCGCGTCGCCGAGTTCACTGACGACCTTGCGGCGCCGGCCGGGGACATCGCGATCGTCGCCCACGGCGGCACGCTCCGGATGCTGAACGCCTACCTGCGCGGCATCCCGGTGCAGGACATGAGCTGGGAGCCGCTGGCCAACGGCCGCATCCTGCGATTGCCGGCCTGGCGGCTGGACCACGTCACCAATCCATCAGAAAGGGAAGACCGATGAATCAGAGCACGCTGCACCTGCCGCGCCGGGCCAGCAAGCCCCGTGAGGGGGGACTCACGATGGTCATCGACGGCGGGATCCCGCTGTGGTATTTCACCGACCTGGTGTCGTCCGCGGCGCAGTACATCGACTTCGTCAAGTTCGGCTGGGGCACCGCGGTGGTGACCAGCGACCTGCGGGCGAAGATCAAGGTCCTGAGCACCAAGGACATCGGGTTCTACTTCGGCGGGACGCTATTCGAGAAATACGTTCTCCAAGACCGCTTCGACGACTTCAGGAAATTCTGCCTGGATCACCGATGCCAGCACGTCGAGGTATCGAACGGGACGATCTCGATGTCCAACTCGGAAAAGGCGAGCTACATCCGAAAGCTCGCCGATGACTTCACCGTCGTCTCAGAGGTCGGGTTCAAGGATCCGGATCGCTCCGACCAGCTGCCGCCGGGCGCGTGGGCAGAGTACATCGGCGAAGATCTCGGCGCCGGCGCATCGCTGGTCACCCTGGAGGCCAGGGAGAGCGGGAAGTCCGGCATCTGCCGCCCGGACGGCACGCTGCGGTCCGGGCTGATCGACTACCTGCTGGCCTCGGGAATCAGCCAGGAAAGCCTGCTCTTCGAGGCACCCACCACCGCCCTGCAGGCGCACTTCGTCTCCAGGCTGGGGCCGGACGTCAATCTCGGCAACGTCCCGGCGCATTCCGTCATCGCGCTGGAGACCCTCCGCCTCGGGCTGCGGGCCGACACGCTGACCGCCTTCGAGTGAGAGAAAACCAATGCGAACCACCTGCGATGTTTTTCACCTGGCCATTCCCGTGCACGACCT
>PLDT01000397.1:0-8200 GCA_003136255.1 Actinomycetota bacterium | reverse complement strand
TGACCACGGTTGCTGTGATCGCGGGGCGGCCAGGGTTGCGCTCTGGATGAACAGCGGGGGTCAGCGGAGCTGCCAGGTGGGGCCTTCGGGGGTGTCGGTGACCTGGACGCCTCGGGCGTCGAGTTCGGCGCGGATCTGGTCGGCGCGGGGCCAGTCGCGTTCCTTGCGGGCCTGGGTGCGGGCCGCGACGAGCTGCTCGATGGCGTGGCCTTCGGCTTCGGTCAGATCCTCGACGGCGCGGCGGCCTTCCAGCTCGGCCGGGTCGAGGATGGCCAGGCCCAGGCCGAGCAGCGCGTCGGCGGCGGCGACCAGGGTGCGCTGGCCGGCGACGGTGATCTCGGGGTCGCGCAGCGCGTCCTGAAGGGCAGCCAGGATTTTCGGGGTGTTGAAGTCGGCCGAGATGGCGGCGTCGATGAGGTCCAGGGCGGCCGTGGCGGCGGGGTCGTCCGGGGTGGCGGCGGCTAGGGACTCTATGGGGGGCAGGGGGCGCAGGGGCTGGATCCGGGCGACTAGGCGGCGCAGGGTGGCTTGGGCGGCGTCGATGGCGGCGGGGGTGAAGTCGAGCTGGCTGCGGTAGTGGCCGCCGAGCAGGAACAGGCGGAATGCCGCCGGGTGATAGCCGGCTTCGGTGAGGTCAGCCAGCCTCGGCGCGCCGCCCGCGGACTTGGCCATCTTCGCTGCGCCTAGCTGCAAGAACTCGTTGTGCAGCCAGTACCGGACCCACGGCTGGCCGTCGGCCAGGAAGGCCTCGCTCTGCGCGATCTCGTTGACGTGGTGCAGCTCGCGGTGGTCGATCCCGCCGGTGTGGATGTCGAAGTGCGGGCCGAGCAGCGCGATGCTCATCACCGAGCACTCCAGGTGCCAGCCCGGCGTGCCCCAGCCCCACGGGGAGTCCCAGCGCAGCACGCGGCGCCGCCCGGGCTCTTCGGTTCGCCACAGCGCGAAGTCGGTCTTGCGGCGGCGGCCCTCCACCTGCTCCACTCGCGCGGCTTCGCGCTGGCCTTCGGCGTGCAGCTGGGCCAGCTCGCCGTAGCGGGGGTCCCTGGCGGTGTCGAAGTACAGGCCCGACGGCAGCCGGTAGGTGTAGCCCCGGGCCTCCAAGGTGGCCGCGAACTCGATCATCTGCGGCACGTAGGCGCTGGCCCGCGGGTATTCATCGGCGGGCAGGATGTTCAGCGCGGCCAGGTCGTCGAAGAACGCCCGGGTGTAGAACTCGGCGATCTCCAGCACCGAACGCCGCTCCCGGGCCGCGGCCACCTCCATCTTGTCCTCGCCGGTGTCGGCGTCGGAGACCGCGTGCCCCACGTCGGTGATGTTGACCACGTGCCGGACGCGGACGCCCTTCCAGCGCAGCGCGCGGCGCACCGTATCGGCGAATACGTAGGCGCGCATGTTGCCCAGGTGCGGGTAGGCGTACACGGTCGGGCCGCAGCTGTACATGCCGGTCACGTCGCCGGACGGGATGAAGTCCNNTGCGCCGGGTCGCGGACGTAGGACAGGTAGTCGGCCATCCGATCGGCCATCGACACGGTGTCGTCGGCTACCACCAGGGCGCCGGGGGCCAGCCGGGGCTCGAGCAGGCGCAGGACGGGGAGGTAGAGGTCCTTCCAGCCGTCCAGCAGGACGAACCCGACCGGGCCGGGCAGGCCGGCCAGGGTCTCCCGCGCGTCGCCCGCCAGGATCGTGACCAGGTCGGCCAGGCCGGCTTCGGCCAGGTTCGCCCCGGCCTGGGCCACCTTGGCCGCGTTGAGCTCGGTGCTGACCACGCGGCCGGTGCCGTTGTCGCGGACGNNCGGCGGCCAGGTGAATGGTCGAGATGCCGAACGACGTGCCGAACTCGACCACCGTGGCCGGGCGGCTCGCGCGGACCAGGGTGTAGAGGAGCCGGCCGCCTTCGGGCGAGACCGGGATGTACAGCTCGGCGTAGGCGTCGGCCTGGTCGCGCGCGGACATCCGGGCCATGCCGTCCGGATGGCGCTCGCGGACGGCGGCCCGGTGCACGTCGTCGGAGTCCGCGGCTTCAAACAGCCGGTCGAGTAGGGGGCGGACGGGCGGCGAGGTCAGGGAGTTCGGCATCGGGCCAGCTTAGACTTCGCTCCGGTTGCTCGACTTGGGTGCGGCGCTTACGGTAGCAGGATGGTCGCGGCGCTGGCGGTGGGCGGCGTCCTGCTGGCGGTGATGATCGCGACGTCGGGGTACGGCGGCGTCATCCTGCCCCGGGACGCCCGTATCCCCGTTCACCTCGGCTCCCACGAGCACGTCTTGCTGGTCTCCAAGCGCGCGGGGCTGGTCATCTGGCCCGTGGCTGGCGCGGTGGTGTACGGGGTCCTGGGCGGGGTCAGCGCGAGCAGCCTGGCCGCGGACTGGGTGCCCGGGGTGCGGGACGTGCTGATGCCCGCGCTGATGGTGGTGGTGCTGGGTTTCCAGGTGGGAGCGCTGGTGGTGGCCCGAGGGCGCGCACCACGGCCGTTCGGATAAAAAGGGTTTGAGAAAGAAGGTGCCATGAAGATCGACAACAGTCCGGCCCGGGGGATGCGGGATTTGCTGCCCGCTGACGTCGCGGTCCGTGACCAGGTGCTCGAGTCGATCGTGGCGGTCTACCGGCGGTTCGGGTACCAGCGGATCGAGACGCCGGCGCTGGAGGACATCAACCGGCTGCAGAGCGGGGAGGGCGCCGACAACGAGAAGCTCGTCTACGAGGTGCTGCGGCGGGGGCTGCCGCCGTTCGTCGCGGCTGACACCCCGTTGCGGGGGCTGGTGGACCTGGGCCTGCGCTACGACCTGACCGTGCCGCTGACCAGGTTCTACGGTCAGCATCACGCGGCGCTGCCGACGCCGTTCCGGTCGTTGCAGGTGGGGCCGGTGTGGCGGGCGGAGCGGCCGCAGAAGGGCCGCTACCGGCAGTTCTACCAGTGCGACATCGACATGATCGGCGAGGCCTCCGTGCTGGCCGAGGCCGAGCTGATCGAGGCGACCAGCGAGGCGCTGGCCGCCATCGGGCTGACCGGTACGACGGTGCGGCTGTCGGACCGGCGGTTCTGGTCGGCGCTGGCTTCGGACACCGGGATCCCCGCGCAGGTGCAGGGCGCCTTCTTTATCACGCTGGACAAGCTGGACAAGATCGGCTGGGACGGGGTGCGGCTGGAGCTCACTGAACTGGGGCTTTCCGCCGGTCAGGTGGCCAGCGTCGAGGAGAAGGTCCGGGGGCTGGAGGGGCTGCCCGCGGACAAGCTGGCGGGCGCGCTGGCCGACGCGGTGCCGGGGCTGGCCGCGCCGGTGATCGACGACCTGGTGGTGGTCGCGGCCTGTCTCGACCGGCTGGCTGGGTCGCGGGAACTGACCTGGGAGTTCGACCCGACCCTGGTGCGCGGGATGGGGTACTACACCGGGCAGGTGTTCGAGATCGTCAAGGAGGGCGTGAGCTGGTCGCTGGCGGGCGGCGGGCGGTACGACAAGCTGATCGGGAAGTCGCTCGGGCACGACGTGCCGGCCTGCGGGTTCTCCCTGGGGTTCGAGCGGATCGTGGACCTGCTGGCTGCTGAGCGGTCGCGGGACGCGGTGGCGGTGCTGACCGAGGCGGACGTGCCGGTGGCGGACGCGCTCGAGGTGGCGCGGGAGTTGCGCTCGGTTCCTGGGGTCGGACGCGTGGTGGAGACGGTGCGGCGGAGCGGGAAGTTCGGGGCGCAGCTGAAGCGGCTGGAAGCGGCCGGGTTCAGTTCGTTCGTGCTGGTTCAGGTGTCCGGCGGCGCGGTGGTCCGCGGCGAGTTGCGGCCTCTGGGCGGTACTGCGGGCGGTACTGGGGGCTGATCGCGGGAGGCCGACCGTCATGTTTCGCGAAGTACCGAGCGGCGCGGATCCGCCGGCCCACGTGGGGCGGGACACCGCCAAGCGGGTGTTCCCGCTGTTCCGGCCGTACCGGCCGCAGGTGGTGTTCGTCGTCGCCCTGATCGTGGTGACCTCCACGGTGGGCATCGTCAACCCGCTGCTGATCCAGGCGGTGTTCAACAAGGCGCTGTTCGTCCGGGGCGGTCCGCGGCTGGGTCTGCTGTACGTGCTGGTGGCGATCATGGCCGCGGTGCCGATCGTCAACGGCGCGATCGGGATCCTGCAGACCTACGAGACGACTCGCGTCGGGCAGCAGGTGATGCGGGACCTGCGCGACCGGCTCTACTCCCACCTGGAGACGCTGTCGCTGGCGTTCTTCACCAACACCAAGACCGGCGAGATCCAGTCGCGGCTGGCCAACGACGTGGGCGGCGTCCAGACGGTGGTCACCACGACCGCCTCGACGATCCTGGCCAACGTGGTCACGTTCGTGTCGTCGATCGTGGCCATGATCATCATCAGCTGGCAGCTGACCATCGTGTCGGTCTTCACCGTGCCGGCCTTCTTCTGGCTGACCAAGACGGTCGGCCAGCGGCGGCGGCGGGTGTCGCGCTCGACGCAGGAGTCGCTGGCAGCGATGAGCGCGCTGACCGAGGAGACCTTGTCGGTGTCCGGGGTGCTGCTGGCCAAGGTGTTCGGGAATCAGGCGCGTGATATCGGGCGGTACCGGCGGGAAAGTCAGCGGCTGTCCGACCTCGAGGTGCGCCAGAACATGATCGGCCAGGGCTTTTACGCGGTCGTTCAGTCGTTCCTGTCGATCACGCCGGCGGCGATCTACTTGATCGCCGGGCTGCTGATAGCTGATCATCACCCCATTTCGGCGGGCACCATCGTGGCGTTCAGCACGCTGCAGACCCGGCTGTACTTCCCGATCGGGCAGCTGTTGCAGGTCTCAGTGGAGCTGCGGTCATCGCTGGCCTTGTTCGACCGGGTCTTTGAGTACCTCGACGTGGTGCCGGACATCGTGGACGCGCCCGACGCGGTTTCGTTGCCGGCCGACTCGTCGTCGGGTTCGTCGGCCGGTTCGGTTGCGTTGCGGGACGTGCATTTCCGGTACCCGGGGGTTTCTGCTGAGGCGCTGGCGGGGGTTTCGCTTTCGGCCGAGCCGGGGCACCTGGTCGCGCTGGTGGGACCGAGCGGAGCGGGCAAGACGACGATCAGTTACCTGATCCCGCGGCTGTATGACGTGACCAGCGGTTCGGTGGAGATCGACGGGATCGACGTGCGGCACGTTCTTGCTGCGTCGCTGGCGGCCGACATCGGGTTCGTCACGCAGGAGAGCTACCTGTTCCACGACACCATCGGGGCGAACATCCGGTACGGGCGTCCGTCAGCGACGTTGGCCGAGGTGGAGGATGCGGCGCGGGCGGCCTACATCCACGACCGGATCATGGAGTTCCCTTCCGGGTATGACACCGTAGTGGGTGAGCGCGGGTACCGGCTGTCCGGCGGGGAGAAGCAGCGCCTGGCCATCGCGCGGGTGCTGCTGCACGATCCGCGGATCTTGATCCTGGACGAGGCGACGTCGGCGCTGGACACGGCCAGCGAGCGGGAGGTGCAGAAGGCGCTCGACGCGCTGATGGGGTCGCGGACGACGATCGCGATCGCGCACCGGCTTTCCACCGTCGTCAACGCGGACGTGATCAACGTGATCGACGGCGGCCGGGTGGTGGAGTCGGGGTCNNGAGTCGAGCAATCGGCGTAGGGCACAGCCGGGCGCGGGGCGCTGCCGGGGATGAATGCATGCCTGCTAGCATGGAGGCATGGAGCAGATGACGTGGCGAGCGCCAGCTGACCTCGTCGAACGGGTCCGCCGTGCGGCCCGGCGGCAGCACCGCAGCATGAATGACTACGTGACCGCCGTACTGGACGCCGCGACGAACCCGCGCCTGGCCGGCAGCGACGCCGAGCGCCTGCGGGAACGCCTGGACCAGGCCGGCCTCCTGGCCGAGCCCGGCGAACCTCGCCGGCGTCCCCCGCGCGAGGAGGCTGCTGGCGCCCGTAGCCGCGCCGGCGCAGGGACGGCGCTCTCACAGCTGGTCAGCGACGACCGTTGAGTACGTTCGCCGACTCGTCGGCGCTGGTGAAGCTCTACGCGGATGAGGCTGGCCACGAGCAGCTCCGCGGCCTGGGGAGCATGGCTGTCGCGCAGCTGGCCAGGGTGGAGGTTCCGGCGGCACTGTGGCGTAAGCAGCGCATGGGCGAACTGTCCGCCGGCGACGCGAGACTGCTCACCGCCGATTTCGAGGCTGATTACTTCGGGACCGACTCTGAGCCCCCGCGCTTCGCTGCCGTCGCAGTCACTGGGAGCCTCCTGGACGAGGCGGCCAGGCTGTGCGCATCGCATGGCCTGCGAGCCTATGACGCAGTCCAGCTGTCCGCTGCCCTGGCTGTGCGCCGGGCCGACGAAAGCTGTACGGAATTCGCGGCCTTCGACCGCTCCTTGCGCACCGCGGCAGCAACCGAGGGCTTCGAGCTCATGCCGTCGGATCTGCCCGATCCCGAGACCGCCTAGGAACGCGTCGGCTGGCTGTGGCAGCACCGATGGAGCGTGGGTGTCGTCAGGGAGGCAGCGATGGAACATCGGTGCCGCTGCGGTCCTGACCAGGCCTGGGGCCCGCACACCCCAAGTGCGTGGGGGCGGCTGTCCGCAACTCACGCCGCCGGTCGGCTTGGCGATCCAGAAAGATGAATTCCGCTGCGTCTTCGGTGTCGCCGTGTCCGCCATCCGGGTACATGAGTTGAGGTACGCGATCCGGAACCTTCGGCCCGGCCGGGCCTGGTGATGTCCGACCAGTCTTGCCTGCGGGCGGGATGATGGACGGCGTGGCCAGGCTCGGGCCGCACGGCGAGTTGCGCATGGAGTTTCCAGATGGATAGGCAGAGGGTGTTGTGCCTGGTGCTGGCGGGCGGGGCGGGCACGCGGCTGGGGCCGCTGACGGCGGACCGGGCCAAATCCGCGGTCCCGTTCGGCGGCCTGTACCGGGTGGTGGACTTCGCGCTGACCAACCTGGTCAACAGCGGGCTCCGACGCATCTACGTGCTCACCCAGTACAAGAGCCACAGCCTGAACCGGCACATCACCACCACCTGGCGGCTGAGCAACCTGCTGGACAACTACGTCACGCCGGTCCCCGCCCAGCAGCGGCTCGGACCGCGCTGGCAAACCGGGTCAGCGGACGCGATTTACCAGTCGCTGAACCTGATCCACGCCGACCGGCCGGACATCGTCGTGGTGGCGGGCGCCGATCACGTGTACCGGATGGACCTGAGCCAGATGATCGAGGCGCACGTGGCCTGGGGCGCGGGGGCCACGGTCGCGGCGATCCCCGTGCCGAGGAAGGAGGCGACGCAGTTCGGAGTCGTCCAAACCGTCCCGGATGGCCGCGTCATCGAGCTCTTCCTGGAAAAGCCGTCTGATCCGGCGGGCCGTCCGGGGCGGCCGGATCGGGCGCTGGTGTCGATGGGCAACTACGTGTTCGACACCGACGTGCTGGTGGAGGCGCTGCACAAGGACGCGGCCAACGAGGCCAGCCGGCACAGCATGGGCGGCGACATCATCCCGGCCCTGGTCCGGGAGCGCACCGCGTACGTCTACGACTTCCTGCAGAACAAGGTGCCCGGCGCCGAGCCGCGCGACGCGGGTTACTGGCGGGAGATGGGGACGATCGACTCCTATTTCGACGCGCATATGGACCTGTGCGCGGTCCACCCGATGTTCAACCTGTACAACCGCGAGTGGCCGATCCTGACCCACGTACCGCCGGACCCGCCGGCCAAGTTCGTGCATGACGACGGGGACCGGCCGGGACGGGCGATCGACAGTGTGGTCAGCAATGGCGTCATCGTGTCCGGGGGCCTGGTCCGCAACTCGGTGCTGTCGCCCGGAGCCCGGGTGGACAGCTGGTCCCGCGTGAACCGGGCGGTGATCTTGCACAATGCCCGGGTCAGCCGTCACGCCGTGGTCGAGAACGCCATCCTGGACAAGAACGTCGTCGTTGCGGAAGGCGCCACGGTCGGGGTGGACAAGGAACATGACCGGGCTCGCGGTCTGGTGGTGTCCAGCGGGGGCATCACCGTAGTGGGCAAGGGGCAGGTCGTACCCCGATGACGGTGCCGCGGGGGTTACAGCTCCAGGGTGGTCCCGGGTTCGAGGCGGGCGACGGGGACGCCGGCGGGGGCGGCGGCGACGGACATCATCCTGGTGAACAGGCCCAGGCCGTTGTCGTTGAGGATCGCGTCGTGGATGGCGTAGCCGCGGGCGGGGGCGCCGGCGCGGAAGTAGTCGATCATCTCCCCCGACTTCAGCCAGGGG
>PLDT01000214.1:0-6968 GCA_003136255.1 Actinomycetota bacterium | reverse complement strand
CCGCGATCGCCGAGGGCCTGTCGGTCATCAACAGCGCGGACGTGGGCCTGCACATGGACGAGGTCGACGCGGAGACCGCGCCGTTGCGCGACCCCTGGGCCTACCAGTACGAGATCGACGTGGCCGACGTGGCCGAGGTGTGGCGCCGGGGCTCGGTGATCAGCTCCTGGCTGATCGACCTGACCGCCGCGGCCTTCGCCAAGTCGCCCGACCTGGCGGGATTCAGCGGGCGCGTGTCCGACTCCGGCGAGGGCCGCTGGACGGTGCTGGCCGCGGTGGACGAGGGTGTGCCCGCCTCGGTGATCGCCGCCTCGCTGTACGAGCGGTTCGACTCCCGCGACAATGGCGAGTTCACCTGGAAGGTCCTGTCCGCGCTGCGCGAGGAGTTCGGCGGGCACCTGGAGAAGAAGGCGCCAGCCGGAGATAAAGCATGAGCAAGAACAACGGACTGCCGCGGCCCGAGAATTACGTCGTCGTGCTGTTCGGCGCGACCGGCGACCTGGCCAAGCGCAAGCTGCTGCCCGGGTGGTTCCACCTGTACACCGCGGGCCTGCTGCCTAAGGAGTTCCGCCTGATCGGGTCGGCGCCGCCGAGCGTGGCCCTGACCGACGAGGAGTTCCGCGCGCACGCCGAGCAGGCGTGCGAGGAGTTCTGCCTCACCAAGCCCGACGACGGGCCCTGGGCGGAATTCGCGGCGAACCTGTCGTTCGCGGCCTCCGAGCCGGGTAACTACGGAGACCTCGTGGCGGCGGTCCAGCAGGCCGAGAAGGAGATCGGCGGCACCCAGGGACGGCTGTACCACCTGGCCATACCACCGGCCGCGTTCACCTCGCTGGTCGGCATGCTCGGCGAGTCCGGCCTGGCTAAGGGCGCCCGGGTCATCATCGAGAAGCCGTTCGGCACTGACCTGGACTCGGCACGCAAGCTCGACCAAGCGGTGCACGCGGTGTTCGACGAGTCCCAGATCTTCCGGATCGATCACTTCCTGGGCAAGGAATCGGTCGACAACATCCTGGCCTTCCGGTTCGCGAACGGGCTCAACGAGCCGGTCTGGAACCGCAATCACCTGCGCTACGTGGAGATCGACGTACCGGAAACGCTGTCGATCGAGGGGCGGGCCGCGTTCTACGACGCGACCGGCGCCTACCGGGACATGGTCGTCACCCACCTGTTCCAGGTGCTCGCGTTCGTCGCCATGGAGCCGCCGACCTCGCTGAGCGCCCAGTCCCTGCGGGCCGAGAAGCTCAAGGTCTACGAGGCGCTGAAGCCGATCGACGTCCAGCACGTGGTGCGCGGCCAGTACGAGGGGTACCGGTCCGAGCCCGGCGTGGCGGCCGACTCACAGACCGAGACGATGGTCGCGGTGCGGGTCGAGGTGGATAACTGGCGCTGGCACGGAGTGCCGTTCTTCCTGCGTTCGGGTAAGGCCATGGGCGCCTCGCGCCAGGTCATCGTGCTCGGCTTCCAGCCGCCGCCGCTGCGCATGTTCCCCGCGCATCGCAAGGACGTTCCGTACGGCCGGCAGAACGAGATCGTCATCGATTTCGCCGACCCCGGCGCCATCAAGGTCAACTTCCTGGCCAAGGTCCCCGGAGCGGAGCTGACCCTGGGCAACGCCGAGATGGCGTTCTACTACAAGGACTCGTTCATCGAGTCGCACGCGCTCGAGGGCTACGAGCACCTCATCTTGATGGCCATGGTCGGCGACCAGTCGCTGTTCACCAGTTCCGACGGGATCGAGCGGGTGTGGGAGATCTCCGAGCCGCTGCTGCAGAACCCGCCGCCGGTCGAGCCGTACGCCAAGGGATCCTACGGCCCGGACTCGATCAAGCGTCTGATCGCGCCCTACCACTGGCACCTGCCGCACGTCTAGGCCCGCGAGTCCTGGCGGATGGACAGCCGGCCGCGGGACATGACCCCGATCCGCTGCGCCCGCCTGACCACCGAGCTGTCGTGGCTGACCAGCACCAGCGTGAGACGGCGCTCCCGCCACAGCGTGTCGAGCAGGCCGATGATCTCGTCCCGGGTGTCCTCGTCCAGGTTCCCGGTCGGCTCGTCGGCCAGCAGCACGCGGGGCTCCTTGACCAGGGCGCGGGCGATCGCGACCCGCTGCTGCTGGCCGCCGGACAGCTCGCCCGGCAGGTGCTGCGCGCGGTCGCCGAGCCCGACGCTGTCCAGGGCGGCCGTGACCCGTTCTCGCCGCTGGGTTCCAGGCACGCCGAGCGGGATCAGCGCGGCCTCGACGTTCTCGTGCGCGCTGAGCGTCGGCACCAGGTTAAAAGTCTGGAAGATGAAGCCGAACGACCCGGCCCGCACCCTCCGGACCTGTGCTTCGGGTGCCGTGGCCAGGTCCCGCCCGGCGAATTCCACCCGGCCTTGGGTCGGCCGGTCCAGACCGCCCAGGAGCTGGAGCAGCGTGGTCTTGCCGTGCCCGGTCTTGCCCTGGACGGCCAGCCACTCGCCGTTTCTGATCGATAGGTCAAGCTCGCGGACGGCGAGGATCTCGCGACCGCTCTTGCGGTACGTCTTGCTGACTCCGGTCAGCCGGTAGATGTCGATGCTGGGNNCCGCCGGCGATGGCGAGCAACACCGCGAGCACGATCGCGGCGATGGTCACCGACGCGGACATGGGCACGGCAACGGTGGTGTGACTGGTCGCGGGGCCGCCGATCAGCGCCCCGCCGGCCACGCCGCCGGGCCCGGTGACGGTCTGCGGGGTGCCGAAGCCCCCGGTGGGCGACGGGACCGTGGCGGACAGCTTCGGCGCGATCTTGTCGATGATGGCCACCCCGGCGAAGCCGAGACCGACCCCGGCCAGGCCGCCGATGATGCCGGTGCTCACCGACTCCCCGAGGACCTGGCCGACGATCCGGCTGCTGCGCCAGCCGAGGGCCTTCAGCGTGCCGAACTCCGGGACCCGGCGGGCCACCGCGGCCATGGTCAGCAGGCTGGCCACGGCGAACGCGGCGATCAGGACCAGGACCGCAAGCCACTTGCCGAGGGCGCCCGCGAGCTTGGCGGCACCGGCCGCCGACCCGGTGATCTCGCTGGCCAGGTCGGCGGAGCTAGTGACCGTCGCGGCCGGCAGGAGGTGCTCGATCTCGTGCTGCACGGTGCCGATATCCGTCGCGCTGGCCGCGCTCACGTACACCGTGTCCACCAGGCCCTTCATCGACTTGCCGGTCGCGGGGTTGGTGGCCAGGGCCGCAGCGCGCGCCAGCGGGATGTACATGTTCGGCGGGCTGCCGGACTCGGGCTGGCTGACCAGGCCGATGACGGTGAACTTGGTGCCGCCGATGGTGGTCGTCGAGCCGGGCTTGATGTCGTGGGAGCTCGCGTAGTCGGCGTCGACCAGGGCCACGTCCGAGTTCTGGTCGGCCGCGGTGAAGGCCCGGCCGCTGGTCAGCCGGGCGTTACTCAGCGGGCCGAGGCGGGGCTGAGAGATATCCGTCCCGTCCACCGTGAACGAGGTGGGCGGCTGGATATCGGGGTTCGAGGCGGACGGGAGCACGACCCGGTTGTCGGTGAGCATGAGACCGCCCGCGGCGGCGGACACCTCATGGCGACCGGCGATCTGGGCGACCTGCGCCTGGGTGAGCGTCCCGGTGTCACCGAGGGCGAGCGTGTCGACGGTGCCGCTGGTGTAGCACTTGCCGTTGAGGCAAATCTCGGCCCGCGGTCCGCCGCTCCCGCCGCTCCCGCTGAGAGGCGCCCCGACGGCGTGCCCGGTGATCGGCAGACCCGACTGGGGCTTCGGCTTGGTGGTGACGGTCACGTCGGTGCCGATGCCGTACAGGGCGCGGAGCACCTTGGCCTGCGCGGCCTGGACGCCGGACGAGGCGCCGATCACGGTGATGACCAGGCCGATGCCGATGGCCAGGCCGATCGCGATGAACACGGCCTGCCGCATTCTGCGGCGCAGCTCGCGCCTTAGGTAGGTGAGAAAGAACATGCCGGCAGGTCTACGCGGGTGCCAGTTGCGCGGCGGTTACACGCGGGTCCGGGTCCGGGACGGGGGCCACCCAGGATCCTGCCGGGTGGTCCTGAGGTCACGTTCAGGCTGGCCCAAGACACTGCCAGGAAAGCTGGAGGTGCGACGATGCGGGTACTGGTAATCGAGGACGACGAAGGACTCGCCGAGGCGATCGCGGCCGGCCTGCGGCAGGAGCAACTGGCCGTCGACGTGGCCTTCGACGGGACCGCCGGACTCGAGCACGCGCTGTTCACCGACTACGACGTGATCGTGCTCGACCGGGACCTGCCCGGGCGGCACGGCGACGAGGTGTGCGCCGAACTGGTCAAGGCGGGCGGCCGCAGCCGGGTGCTGATGCTGACCGCCGCCGCCACCATCGAGGACCGCGTCGACGGCCTGGGGCTCGGCGCCGATGACTACCTGCCCAAGCCGTTCGCGTTCGCCGAGCTGGTCGCCCGCCNNGGCCAGGAGCTGGAGCTGGGTCCGAAGGAGTTCGGCGTCCTGGAGTTGCTGCTCGCCGCGCAGGGGCGGGTGGTGTCCGCCGAGGAACTGCTCGAGCGCGCGTGGGACGAGATGGCCGACCCGTTCACCACCGCGGTCAAGGTGACGGTCAGCCGTCTGCGGCGCAAGCTCGGCGAGCCACCGGTCATCGAGACACTGGCCCAGGCCGGCTACCGGATCTCCCCATGAGGCGAGCGGGAAAACACAGCGTGCGGTTGCGGCTGACGCTGCTTTACGTCGGGTTGTTCCTGGCCTCGGCCGCGGGGCTGCTGACGATCACGTACTTCCTGGTGGCGCAGCAGCTGCCACAGGTGACGACGAGCGGCAGCGGCAGCGGCGCCATCGCCATCATCGGCGGCAGTCGGGTCGCCGGGGCCTGCAGTGGCCCGTCGTCGGCCGGGCCGGTGCTGTCGCCCGGGTCGGTGCTGTCGCCCGCGCAGCTGAACCCCTGTCAGGTGCTGGTCGGGCGGGCGGTCGCGGGGTTGCGCACCGACACGCTGGACCAGCTGCTCATCGAGTCCGGGATCGCGCTCGGCATCATGGCGGTGGCGTCGGTGGGCCTGGGCTGGCTGATGGCCGGGCGAGTGCTCAGCCCGCTGCGCACGATCACGGCCACCGCCCGGCGCATCTCCGCCCGCAACCTGCACCAGCGGCTGGCGATGACCGGTCCCGACGACGAGCTCAAGGAACTCGGCGACACCTTCGATCAGCTGCTCGGCCGGCTGGACGCCTCGTTCGGGGCCCAGCGCCAGTTCGTCGCGAACGCATCGCACGAGCTGCGTACGCCACTGGCCCGGCAGCGGACCGTGCTGGAGGTGGCGCTGCGCGACCCCGAGGCGAGCACCGCGTCGTTGCGCGCGGCCTGCGAGCGGGCGCTGGCCGCGGGCGAGCAGCAGGAGCGGCTCATCGGGGGCCTGCTCCTGCTGGCCCGCGGCGAGCGCGGCCTGGACCGGTTCGAGCCGGTCGACCTGGCCGCCGTCGCGGCCGACGTGCTCGCCGCCCGCCGGGACGACGCGCGGGCCCGCCAGGTCAGCCTCGTCCCCAGCATCACGCCCGCCGCCGCGGCGGGCGACCCTGGGCTGGCCGAGCGCCTGGTCGCGAACCTGGTCGACAACGCGATCCGGTACAACACGACCGACGGCCAGGTGGAGGTCAGCGTCGGCACGCGAGCAGGCCGACCGTTCCTCTCGGTGGCCAACACCGGCCCGGTCATCCCGCAAGACCAGATGGCCCGGCTGTTCCGGCCGTTCCAGCGGATGGATCCGGCCCGCCGGGCGCCGGGCGGACTGGGCCTGGGGCTGGCCATCGTCGGCGCCATCGCCGCCGCCCACGCAGCCGAGTTGCGCGCGCTGACCAGGGTCACCGGCGGGCTGGCCATCGAGATCGTGTTCCCGCCACCGCCACCGCCACCGCCCGGGCCGGCCTGGCGCGGGGACCCGGGGAGGGCGCAGCACACAATGGACCATGCCCTCGGTGGCGTTCGTGATCAACCGGAGCCTGGTCCGCGACCCGCGCCGGTTCCGGCAGCGCTGTGAGGCCGCGGCCCGCAGCGCCGGCTGGGACCCGGTGCTCGTCGAGACGAGCCCGGCCGAGAGCGGCCTGGGGCTGGCCCGCCAGGCCGTGGCGGCGGGCGCCTCGCTGGTGTTCGCGGTGGGCGGCGACGGTACCGTGCGGGCCTGCGCGCAGGCGCTGGCCGGGACCGGGATCCCGCTGGCCATCGTCCCGCTCGGCACCGCGAACCTGACCGCCCGGGCGCTGCGCATCCCGACCGGGGCCGGACGGGCGATCGACGCGGGTTTCCGCGGCCGGGACCGGGTCATCGACCTGGCCACCGCGCAGACCGGAGCGGGAAACGTGATCGGCTGCTTCACCGCTATGGCCGGCCTCGGGCTGGACGCGGCCGTGGTGGCAGCGGCCCGTCCGCCGGACAAGCGCAGGCTGGGCTGGATCGCCTACGCCGTTTCCGGCCTGGCCCACCTGTCCCATCCGGCGACCGAGTTCACCGTGCGCCTGGATGGGGGTGAGCCGCTGACCCGGCGCGCGCGGTGCGTCGTGGTCGGAAACGGGGGCCTGCTGCCCGGCGGGTTCCTGCTGCTGCCCGAGGCCCGGCTGGACGACGGGTGGCTGGACGTGGGCATCCTGGCCCCCGCGGGCCCGCTCGGCTGGCCGCGCGCGGCGGCCCGGGTCCTGACCCGCAGCCGCAGGCAGGACCGCACGCTGGAGCGGTTCCAGGCCCGCCGGGTGGAGATCGCCGCCGCCACCGACCTGCCCCGGCAGATCGACGGCGAGGTCATCGCGCCGGGCCGCACGCTGACCATCTGGGTATGCCCGGGCGCGCTCACCGTCCGCCAGCCCGGGTGAGGCCGGGCGCAGGGCACGCACCACGCTTCGTTCGGCGGCCCAATGCGGGTCGATGTGGCAGCGTGATGGGAAGACCCATCAGGGTGCCGCGTCCATGACGTTGGGGGGCGGTCCCGGCGCGGGGCGCTTGGGG
>PLDT01000522.1:0-2635 GCA_003136255.1 Actinomycetota bacterium | reverse complement strand
ACGCCTTCGGCTTCGAACTGCTCAGCCCCGAGGCCTTCGAGGCAGGAGCCAAGTACCTGCTCAAGCGGGGTTACCGATAGCACTGAAGCCCCGGCCGGCAGCATCGAAGAACTCATCTTCCCGGGACGGCGTCAGCCGCAAGGGCTCAGCAATGCCGGCGGAATCCCGGACGATTAGACCGCCGATGTCGGCAGCCGCCTGGAACACTGACCAGATGGCAGGACTGCCCGAACTCGGCATCGCCCGCGTCCGCCGCTGGTGCGAGCAGCGCGTCCCTGAGATGCCCGCGGCCAGGTCCGGGTGGAATGCGCTCTCCTAGAGGAGGGCACCGGACACCACGACCCCCGGGTGCGGCAGGCGGGCAGGCGCCAGTCTTACCGTCCCGGCCTGATCGGCCTCCCGGGATCGGAACATCGCGGGAGGCGCGCCGCCGACCCGGGTATCGCGGCCTCGCGTCGACCAACGCGCGGCCGGGCCAATCCCGGATCGGCGTCGCTCCGAATAACCCATGACATGTCAGGTAAACGCCGATGCCCGGACAGTTCCTCTCAGCACCTGAGCGCCCAGCCCGCAGGCGCGGGGCGCCGCGCACCATGATTCCAGTCAATCACGTCGTTGATGAGATTCCCGGCCGGCTCGACCCGGAGTCAGCTGAGTGGCTGCGGGTGCTCGGTGGCGCCGGCCCGCGGCGGGAGGCGGCGCTGGCCCGGCTGCACGAGATGCTGTTGCGTATCGCGCAGCGGGAGGCCCGGCGGCGCGGACCGCGGATACTGATCGCCGGCCCTGAGCTGGAGGACCTGGCCTACCAGGCGGCGGCGGACGCGCTGATGGCTATCACCGCTAAGCTCAGCCAGTTCCGCGGGGAGAGCCGGTTCACGACGTGGGCCTACAGGTTCGTCATCCTCGAGGTGTCGGCTAAGCTCGGGCGGCACTTCTGGCGCCGCCCGGACGTGCGGCTGGAGGCGGAGGATTGGGACCGGCTGCCGGACCGGTTCGGTTTCGAGCCCGCGCGGGAATCGGAGTGGCGGGACCTGCTGGCCGCGCTGCGCCGTGCCGTGGACACCGAGCTGACTGCGCGGCAGCGCGAGGTGTTCGTCGCGATCGTGGTAAACGATGTTCCGCTGGACGCGCTGGCGGTCAGGCTTGGCTCCAACCGCAACGCGCTCTACAAGATGATGTTCGACGCCCGGCGTAAGCTGCGGGCCGTTCTTGCCGCTAACGGGTATCTGGACGATGACGATTCGGGGCGCTCATGAACGGCTGGCCGGCGCTGGACCGCTTCCTGCGGGCCGATCCGCGCGATGTCGGCTGCGCCGAGGCGATGGAGATGCTGCATGTCTACGTCGACCTGGTCGCCGCCGGCGGGCCGGCGGAGCAGCGGTACCCGGGCATCGCGGCGCACCTGCGCGCGTGCGGCCCGTGCGGTGAGGATTTCGAGGCGCTGCTGGCCGCGGTGCGCGACGACGCGGGCTGACGGGCGACGCGCGACTCACTGGCCGGCCGCGGCGTGCGAGCGCAGGTAGCGGATGAGGCCGGTGACGTCCTGGGGGACCAGCCGCCCGATGGCGCCGCTGGAGTACACGCTGACCACGACCCGGCCGCCGGGGTCGAGCACGAACCCGGTCGACTGCAGGAACAGCGGATCATCGTTGACGAACGCGCCGGTCGCATCGGCGATCGCCGCAGCGTCGGCGCCGTACCCCACCGGGAACCGCACGCCGTGCTTGGCGATGAGCTCCTGCGTGGCGGCCTCGTCGTCCACCGACAGCGCCACGACCGTGACATCGATCTCGGCGAGGCCGTCCAGCGCCCGCTGGAACGCGCTGAGCTGGGCGTTGCAGTACGGGCACCAGGACCCTCGGTAGAACAGCACGACGCCGAAATGCCCGGCCAGGTCACCAGGCAGACGGAGCGCGCGGCCGCCAGGAAGGCTGACGGTGAGCGCAGGGAACGGATCGCCGGGGCGCAGCAGTGTCTTGTCAGTCATACCCGGTTAGCGCGGATAGCTACGGCGTTCTTACCTGCGGGCGGCCGATGCCCGGTCCGAGACGCCGGGGTGGAGATGATTTCGCCTGCCCGACGTAAGACCTGGCCGCCCTCCAACGCCAACCAATGGTGCGCAACAAGCGGCGGCGACGCCGCCGACCCGAGCCGGCTTGGCCGGAGGAAAGAGCAGCAGATGAAGTTCGCGTCACATCGGCGAGGGCGGACGGCCGCCCGCGGCCGGGATGCCAACCCACGAGCACGGCACGCCCTGCGACGGGGCCGGGCCGGGGCGCTGATCCTCGGCCTGGCGGCGGCCGCGGCGATAGCCGTGCCCGCGTCCGCCTCAGCCTCAACCGGTGCCTCCCCCGTGGTCGGGCACGTCTACCTCAACGACAACACGAAGGGAACCAATACGATCGGGGCGTTTGACCGGCACGCCGACGGCTCGCTGACCCCCGTGGCCGGGTCTGCGTTCGCGGCCGGCGGCGCCGGGACCGGCGCCGGGCTGGCCTCGCAGGGCGCGATCCAGATCACCCCGGACGGCCGGTTCCTGATCGCCGTCGACGCGGGCAGCAACCAGATCTCCGTGCTGCGGATCCGCTTCGACGGCTCGCTCAGCCTGGTCAGCGTCACCGGCTCCGGCGGCACC
>PLDT01000425.1:0-5665 GCA_003136255.1 Actinomycetota bacterium | reverse complement strand
ATCGCGACCGCGAAGATCATCGCGGTCAGGATCAGGCTCCTGGACCGCCCGCCGACGGCGGCGCTACCGGTGACGCTCATGGTGTCCTCTCCGCTCTAGCCGACCGGATGGGCGCGGATGAAGTCGGCGATGACCGTGCCGAGCCGTTCGCCCGCGTCCTCTTGGAGGAAGTGGCCGGCCCCGGCGATCACCGGATGCTCCACGCCCGCCGCGCCCGGGATCGTGCGGGCCAAGACGGGCGCCATGGCACCGGTGATGGGGTCCCGGTCGCTGAACGCGACCAGGAACGGCTTGTCCCAGGCGGCCAGCCGCCGCCAAGCGGCCCGGTTGGCCTCGGCCGCCGGGTCATCGGGGGTGGTCGGGACCAGGTTCGGCATGGCCCGCACCGCGGCCATGAACGTCGGGTCGGGAAACGGCGCCTCGTAGGCCGCCAGCACCTCGGGGGTCAGCTGGGTCTGGCAGCCGGACTGCACGAGCCGGGACACGCTCAGCACGGGCGCCGTNNCCACCCGGGCGAACCGCTCCGGGTGCTCGGCCACCAGCCGCAGCCCGATCAGGCCGCCCCAGTCCTGCCCCACCAGGGTCAGCCCGTGCAGGTCAAGCCGGTCGAAGGCGAGCGCGCGGATCCACTCCACGTGCCGCGCGTAGCTGTGATCGGCGATGTCGGCCGGCTTGTCCGAGCGGCCGAACCCGGCCAGGTCGGCCGCGATGACCCGCAGTCCCGCGTCGGCCAGGACCGGCATGACCGTGCGGTACAGATACGACCAGCTCGGCTCGCCGTGCAGCAGCAGCACCGGCTCGCCATCGGGTGGCCCGGCTTCCACGTAGGCCAGCCGCAGCCCGCCGACATCGGCGTAGCGCGGCGGATCGCCGAACCCGGGAAGATCAGCGAAGCGGTCCTCGGGCGTGCGCAGTACCTGCATCCCGCCATGTTGCCATAAGCGCTCAGGAAGCCACGGTGGCCAGGGCGTCGCTTGTTCGTCAATGCGGCCGCGACAGCCGAAGGCGCCCGTTACCACCACCCCACGTCAGCGGGGGGCAGCCGGGCGCCTGCGGTTCGGTGCTGCGTTTTAGGGAAGCGACCACTTCTGGTTGGCGCTGTCCTTGCAGGTGTAAACGATCAGCTGGGTGCCGTTCTTCTTCGAGTAGCCCGGATCGTCCACACACAGCGTGTTGCTGTGAGACTGCAGCCGGATCTCACCGTTGGCCAGCTCACTCCACTTTTCGTTGGAGGCGCCGTTGCAGCTCCACAAGATGACCTTGCTGCGGATGCCGCCGTTGCCCTGATCGTTCAGGCACTTGCCGTTGTGGACGAACTCGCTGTTGCTGAACGTCCAGTTCTGCGCCTGGTCGGTGCCGCTGCAGGACCAGATAATCGCCTCGGCCCGGTTGGCCGAGCTGTTGCCCTTGTCATCCAGGCACTTCCCGTCGAAGCCCTTGACCGGGTGCACCGACCCGGAGACCGGTACCGGCGTCGGGCCCGGAGACGCCGTATCGCTGCCGGCCGCCGTATAGCTCAGCTGGCCGGTGTAGTCGATCTTGGGGGTGACGTCGTGGGCCGGCAGGCTTATGCCCACGTTCACCTGGCACGTGCCGTCGGTGGCGGCGGAGGGCAGCGGCGCCAGCGGCACGGTCAGCGGGGTCGAGGCGTTATCGGTGGCGCCCTCTTGGTTCCCATCCCCGGCGCTGGAGGTGCAGGCGACCGTCCAGCTCACATTGACGTTCTCGTTGGCGGCGCCGGAATCGACGCCCACTGATATCGCACTCGCCGAGGAAATCGTCGTGTCCAGATTACAGATGTAGTCGTTACTCCCGTTTCCGCCGCAGACAACGGCAACCGTTTGGGCGTGGGCCATTTGCAGGCTCACGCTGACCGCCCCGGCCGCGAGCAGGCCACTCACTGCCGTACAGACGACAAGACGACGAACACCCCGCATCATCAACTGCCTCTCTACGTGACTTAGGCCCTATGCTCCCCAATGCTGGACGCGGAACAATAGGGACCGGTTTACACCCGCTGCGCCGGCGCCGTGCGCGGAACGGAGATTTATGCCCAGGTGACCAGCTCCGCGTAGAGGGCCGCGGTCTGGGCCGCGATGGCGGCCCAGCCGAACTCGGCGACCGCGCGCTTACGGCCGGCCTGGCCCATCGCCGCGGCCCGGTCCGGGTCGCGGATCAGCGCGTTCAGCGCCTCGGCCAGCGGCTCCGGCTCGCCCGGCGGCACCAGCAGGCCGGTCTCGCCGTCGGCCACCACCTCGGGAATCCCCCCGGTGCGGGACCCGACCACGGCGGTCCCGCACGCCATGGCCTCCAGGTTCACGATGCCGAGCGGCTCGTAGATCGACGGGATGGCGAACACCATGGCGTGCGTGAGCAGCTGGATCACCTCGCGCTTGGGCAGCATCTCCGGGATCCACACCACACCGGAACGCGAAGCGCGCAGGCCGTCCACCAGCCCGGTCACCTCAGCCTCCAGTTCCGGCGTGTCGGCCTGGCCCGCGCACAGCACCAGCTGCGCCCGCGGGTCCAGCCCGGACGCCGCGCGGAGCAGCACCGGCACACCCTTCTGCCGGGTGATCCGGCCGACGAAGATCACGTAGGGGCGGCGCAAATCGATGCCGTATCGCTCGAGCACGTCGGTCGCGGGGTCAGGGTGGTATTCGGTGGTGTCGATCCCGTTGCGGATAACCCGGATTCGTTCGGCCGGAATTTCGGGATAAGCGGTCATGATGTCGGCGCGCATGCCGTCCGACACGGCCACCACGGCGGCCGCTGAGTCCGCCGAGACCCGCTCGCACCAGCTCGAGAGCCGGTAGCCGCCGCCGAGTTGCTCGGCCTTCCACGGCCGCAGCGGCTCGAGCGAGTGCATGGTCATGACGTGCGGGATGCCGTACAGCATGGCCGCCAGGTGGCCGCCCAGATTGGCGTACCAGGTGTGCGAGTGGACCAGCTGGGCGTCGTCTCCGGTCAGGGACAGGGCGGCGGTCATGGACAGGTCGGTGGACACCACCTGCAGGGCCTGGTTGGCGTCGGCCAGCAGGTCCCAGGGCCGGTGCGCGACGGCATCCGGGCGGTCCGCGCCTTGGCAGTGCACGGTCAGGTCGACCAGCGGGGCCAGCTCGCGGGCCAGGTAGGTGACGTGCACCCCCGCGCCGCCGTACACCTCGGGCGGGTACTCGCGGGTCAGCAGGGAGACGCGCAGCCGCTCGGTCACGGGACGACCTCTTGGCCCTTGCCCACCACGGTGATGCCGCTGGGCGAGACCACGAAGCCGCGGGCCCGGTCCCGTTCCTTGTCCACGCCGACCTGCGCCCATTCGGGCACCGTGACGTTCTTGTCGATGATCGCGTCCCTGACCACCGCGTGGCGGCCGATCTTGGTGTTGTGCAGCAGCACCGACCGCTCGACGGTGGCCCAGCTGTTCACCCGCACCCCCGGNNATCGGCCACTGCTCGTTGTACAGGTTGAAGATCGGCTCCACCGCGCACAGGTCCATATGGGCATCGAAGTAGGACTCGAGCGAGCCGACGTCGCGCCAGTAGCCCGCGTCCCGCGGGGTCGTTCCTGGCACCTGATTGAGCATGAAGTCGTAGGCCTGCGCGGTGCCGTTCTGGACCAGGTTGGGGATGATGTTGCCGCCGATGTCGTGCCGGCTCGAGTCGTCGTCGGCGTCCTTGCGCAGCGCGTCGACCAGGACGTCGGTGTCGAACACGTAGTTGCCCATGGACGAGTAGCTCATGTCCGGGTTGCCCGGCATCGGCGGCGGGTCGGCGGGCTTTTCCAGGAACGCGTCGATGGTCCGGCCGTCCGCCGCGACGCTGACGATGCCGAAATCGGAGGCTTCGGACAGCGGCACCGGTATCGCCGCCACCGTGACCCCGGCCCCGTGCTGGACGTGGTGATCGATCATCTGCATCGGGTCCATCCGGTACACGTGGTCCGCGCCGAAGACGATCACGATGTCCGGCTGCTCGTCGTTGATCAGGTTCATCGACTGGAAGATGGCGTCCGCCGAGCCGGTGTACCAGTGCGGGCCGAGCCGCTGCTGCGCCGGCACCGGTGTGACGTAGTTGCCGAGCAGGGAACTCATCCGCCACGTGGTGGANNCCGCCGTTGGCCATGTTGGACAGCGCGAAATCGATCAGCCGGTAGAGCCCGCCGAACGGCACCGCAGGCTTGGCCCGGTCCGCGGTCAGCGGGCTCAGCCGGGTGCCCGCTCCGCCGGCGAGCACGATTCCCAGGACCGAAGGATTCGGCATGACCCCTCCTGTACGAATTTCGGGTTAATTGTCATGCTCTCGCGCGTCCGGCACGATGCGGAAGGGCTCCCCGTGTGGCCCGGCGGCGCTCTGGCTCCCCGGCGGGACGGCCACGGTCGCAGCGGGTGGCTTCTTGGGCGCGGTGGCCTGCCACGCCTCGCGGGCCAGCACCTGCAGCGCGCCAGCCAGCGGGATGGCCAGCAGGGCCGCCACGAAGGCACCGAACAGGCCACCGACCAGGTCGCCCAGTTCGGCGCCGATCAGCACCGCCAGCAGGACCAGAAGCGGGTTGATGCGGACCGTGCGGCTCATGATCACCGGGTTCAAGATGTGGTTCTCGACCTGGGTGTAGACCAGAAAGACGACCAGGGTGACAACCCCGGCCGTGAAACCCCGACTAAAGAAGGCGAACAGGACGGTCGGGATGCCCGCCAGGGCCCCGCCGATCATCGGCAGGAAGTCAACCAGGGCGACCCACAGGCCCCACAAGAGAGGGAACGGCACGCCGACGATCAGCAGCGTCACGAACACCACGGTCCCCGCGATGAGCGAGGTCAGGAAGTTCCCCAGCATGTATCCCGTGACGCTCCGGCTGACCTCGGAGCCTATCCGGGTGACGGTGGCCGCGCGCTCCGGCCGCATCTGACCGAGGAGCCACGTACGCATCTTGGGCGCTTCGAGCAGTAGGAGCAGGACCAGAACGAAGATGGTGAACAGCTCGATCAGCAGGGAGATGGCACCCTTGCCGAGGGTGAGGACCGGCTTGCTGAGCGACTCGGCGTAGGTCACCAGCTTGGGTGCGTTCTTCTGTACCCAGGACTGGAGGTGGTACTTGGTCGAGAGGTGACCGATCCAGCCCGTGCCGTGCTCCGCGCTTGTGACGTAGCCGGGCAGCCGGCCGGCCAGGTCGGTGATCCCATTGACCAGCGGATTGCCGAACTGGTAAGCGAGGAGGGCGATGACCACAAAGGCCACGAGGGTGACGATCGTTACCGCCAGACCCCGGCGCGGGATCCGCCGCTGTAGCAGGACCACGAGCGGGTTGAGCAGCAGCGCGACGAACCCCGCCACGAGGATCACCAGCGCGAGGGTCCGCAGCCGGTAGATCAGCTGCCCGGCCAGGTAGGTGACCGCCACCACCGCGACCGTGACCACGATGGTTCGCAGCGGGACGCGCCGCGCGTCGGCATACCTGAACAACCGGGCCAGGCGGCCCTGCGACGGAGGCTGGTCGGTCACCTGACCAGCATGCCAGGTCGCGGCGCCACCGCAAGGGCCCAGGACCGTAACACTGCTGACCGTCCTGGCCAAGGAAAGACCTCTACTTTCCGAACGGCCAGTACTTTCCGAACGGCTCTTACTTTCCGAACGGCGGTCCTTACTTTCCGAACGGCCCTGGTTTCAGC
>PLDT01000439.1:0-4102 GCA_003136255.1 Actinomycetota bacterium | reverse complement strand
ATCCCGGCTTCGGCCAGGATCTCGAAGCCGTCGGCGAAGGGGAAATACGCGTCGCTGGCGGCCACCGAGCCCGCCGCCCGGTCCCCCGCCCGCAGCACGGCCAGGCGGGCCGAATCCACCCGGTTGACCTGGCCCATGCCGATGCCGACCGAGGCGCCGGCGGAGGCGAGCAAGATGGCGTTCGACTTGACCGCACGGCAGGCTTTCCAGGCGAAGGCCAGGTCGCCCAGCTGAGCTGGATCGGCGGGCGGGCCGGCCTTGAGCTCCCAGTTCGCGGGGTCGTCGCCCGGCTCGGCGACCCGGTCCGCGGACTGGAGCAGGATCCCCCCGCTCACCGGCCGCCACTCCCCAGGCAGGCCTAGGGGAGCAGATCCCCCCCGGGCCGAGGCGGCCGCGGTGGCCTCGGGGGGAGCGCAGCGCAGCAGGCGGACGTTCTTGCTCGCGGACAGGATGTCCAGCGCCTCGTCGTCGAAGCCGGGCGCGACCACCGCCTCGGTGAACACGTCGGCGATCTGCCGGGCCAGGTCCGCGGTCACCGGCCCGTTGGCCGCGATGACCCCGCCGAAGGCCGAGACCGGATCGCAGGCGTGCGCCTTGGCGTGGGCGTCGGCCAGGTCGGCGCCGATCGCGATGCCGCACGGGTTGGAGTGCTTGATGATGGCCACGCACGGCGCGGTGAAGTCGTAGGCGGCGCGCCGGGCCGCGTCGGCGTCGACGTAGTTGTTATACGACATGGCCTTGCCGTGCAGCAGTTCGGCGGACGCGATGCCGGACCGGGCGCTCGCACCCGCGGGCCGTTCGGCTACATAAAGAGCCGCCCGCTGGTGCGGGTTCTCGCCGTAGCGCAGGACATCAGCCCGCTGCCACAGGGCACCGGCCACCGCCGGCCAGCCGCTGTCGCGGGCGACCTCGTCGGGGGCGTAGGCGGACGCGAACCAGGACGCGACGGCGATGTCGTACCGGGCGGTGCGGGCGAACGCCTCGGCGGCCAGGCCGCGGCGCTGATCCAGGGTGAAGCCGCCCTCGGCCAGTGCGGCGAGTATGTCGGCGTACCGGGCCGGGTCGATGATCACGGCCACCGAGCCGTGGTTCTTGGCCGCGGCGCGGATCATCGACGGACCGCCGATGTCGATCTGCTCCACGCACTGCTCCGGCGAGGCACCGGACGCGACGGTGACCTCGAACGGGTAGAGGTTCGAGACCAGCAGCTGGAACGGCTCGATGCCGAGCCCGGCCAGCTCGGCCTCGTGCCGGGGGTTGGCGGTGTCCGCGAGCAGGCCGGCGTGCACCCGTGGGTGCAGGGTCTTCACCCGGCCGTCCAGGCACTCGGGAAAGCCGGTGAGCTCCTCGACGGGCGTGACCGGCACCCCGGCCGCGCCGATCCGGGCCGCCGTGCTGCCGGTGGAGATGATCTCGACGCCGGCCGCGTGCAGCCCGGACGCCAGCTCCTCCAGGCCGGTCTTGTCGTAGACGCTGATGAGCGCCCGTCTGATCGGGATCCTGGTCAACTGCCGATCCTCACCTTCCTGCCTTGGACGGACCAGCCCTCGCGGACCATCCGGCCGACCGTGCCAACGAGCAGCGCTCGTTCGGTCACCTTGATGCGCTCATGCAGCGTCGCCTCGTCGTCGTCGTCCGCGACGGGGACCGGGACCTGGGCCAGGATCGGCCCGGAGTCCACTCCGTCGTCCACCATCAGGACGGTGCACCCGGTGACCTTGACCCCGTGGGCCAGCGCCTCGCGCACCGCGTGAGCTCCGGGAAACGACGGTAGCAGCGCCGGATGGGTGTTCACGCAGCGGCCGCCGAAGGCGTCCAGGAACGGCTTGCCGACCAGCTTCATGAACCCGGCCAAGACGATCAGGTCGGGCGCGTACGCCGCGCACGCGCGGGCCAGCGCCGCATCCCAGTCCTCGCGGGCCGGGTAGTCGGCCAGCCGGACGGTGAAGGCGGGGAGGCCGGCCCGATCGGCTCGCGCCAGCGCGTTGATCCGGCCCCGGTCCGCGCCGACCGCGACCACCCGTGCTCCGTACTCCGGGTCACCGCAGGCGTCGATCAGGGCCTGCAGGTTGGTTCCCTCGCCGGACACGAGCACCACCAGGCGGGCGCTATCCATGGTCGCCTTCGGCGCGGGCATGCCGTCACCCTATGGCACCGGACGAGGAGCTTGCCCGACAGGGCAGAATAGAAGCCGATGGCCAGATATCAGCCGCCGGGCGGGCGCGGAGCACAGCCGCGAGGGCTGCTCCCGGCCCGGCAGTTGCCACCACCGGACCCGGCCCTGCGGCAGCGCGCCGTGGCGGCGGTCGCGATGGGCGTGCTCAGCCTGCTCGGCCTGGCGCTCGGCCTCGGCAACCTGCGTCGCGGGGTGCTCGTGGCCATCGTCACCCTGGTGTTCGGCGCGACCGCGATCTGGCTCGGCGCCGGAGCGAGCCGGCGGGCCCGGCGCAGCGGCACGGCCCGGCCGCGCGGCTCGATCGCCGGGAGCGTGCTCGGCGGGTTCGGCCTCGCGTTCAGCGCGCTGTGGCTGCTGGTCCTGGCGGTGTTCTGGCCGCAGCTGAACACCTACTACAACTGCATGAGTGGCGCGAATACGGTGTCCGCCCAGCAAGCCTGTCACACCCAGCTCAACAATTCGGTCGGCGGCGAGATCAGCGTGCTGAACGGCCGGTAACTCCTGGTCCGGCTCGTCCCGGTCGGCCCAGGGGTTCAGGTAGATCCGGTGGCCGCCCGCGTCGTCACTCTCGTCGATCACGCCAACCGGGATCCTGGCCGGCTCGGCCGGCCGGGCCGGGCGCCGGGACTCCGCGCTTACCCCGGATTCCGCGCTTACCCCGGCTTCCTCGGTTTCATCGGACCGGCGACGCCTCGGGAGCCGCGGGGCGGTCCGCCGCAGGATCAGCCAGTTGGCGCCCGCCGCGGTCAGCGCGGCGGTCACGCCGATCTCGAGCATGGCGACCAGGCCGACCTGCCACCCGGACGGCCCGACCGTGGCCAGCCGGCCGTCACCGAGCGGTCCGCCGGCGAAGGCCGCCGCCAGGCCAGCCACGGCGCCGGTGGCCACGCCCGCGGCCAAACCCCACAGCGCCGCCGCCTCGATCACCGGCGTGGGCGTGACCCGGACCGTCACGATGCCCGCGAACACCCCGGCCAGGTACGGCGTGGCCAGGACCAGGACCGCCACCCAGGCCGGCCCGGCCGTCCTGGGGCCCGAGGGCAGGGCGGCCAGCATGGGGAAGACGGGGAGCGCACCGAGCGCCGAGCCGGTCGGGGCGACCACGGTCCCGGCACCGAATGCGAACCCCGGGCCCAGAACGTAGGCGACGGCCCAGATGATCGCGTTCGGCGCGTAGGCCAGCTGGGCGAGCAGCAGCAGCGCCGCGCCGGCCGTGCCGGGCGCCAGCGCGTCGGTGGCCGCCTTGACCTCCGGCAGGTGCACGTAGAGAGAGGCGCCGGCCAGGGCCGCGCCGACCGCAGTGAGCAGGGCGCAGGCACCGAGCATGCCCAGGATGACCGACCGCGGCCGGGCCGGCATCAGGCGGACCAGCCGCGACCACGGGGCCAGCCCGCGGGCGGCGCCCAGCCCGCCCGCCACCAGCGCGAGCAGGAACGACGCGACGACCGCCTGCCAGAGCGACGGCGCCGCCTGGCTGCTCCGGCTCGCCACCGCCAGGGCTCCGGCCAGCAGGGTGTAGGGCAGGGCCAGGGCCAGGGCGGCGTAGCCGACGTGCCGTAGCCGGGTGACCCCGCCGGCGCGCACCACCCACCGTCCGGCCAGGGCCAGCAGCGCGCCGGGCAGCAGGACCAGCCCCAGCGGGAGCATGCCGATCCGCCCGGCGCCGTGGACGGTGACGCCGACATGGTGCGCGACCAGCCACAGCAGGGCGGCGGTGCGCAGCACCCCGCCGAGCCCGGTGCCGATACCCACGTGCGGGGCGGTGATCCAGCCGATCGCGGTCAGCGTGGTCAACGCGGCGAGCCCGCTGCCCGCCGCCGCGCACGCGGCGATGCCGCCCGTGACGACCAGCGGCCGCGCGGGCCGCGCCTGGGGCCCGGATCCGGCAGACCCGGAACCGGCAGACCCCAAGGTGGCAGACCCGGA
>PLDT01000319.1:20994-23580 GCA_003136255.1 Actinomycetota bacterium | reverse complement strand
CGGAGCGGCGGCGGCGGCCGCGCGGGGCCGTCCGCGACGGGCTGGTCGCCGCGGGGCTGGAACTGGCCCGCGCGGGCGGCCCGGACGCGGTTGTGCTCCGGGAGGCGACCCGGATGGTGGGCGTGGTGCCCAACGCCGCTTACCGGCACTTCGCCGACCGGGACGAGCTGCTGGCCGCGGTCTGTTCGGCGGCCATGGGTGAGCTGGCGGGCCGGATGGCGGCGGGCGTCGCCCGCGTGCGCGGTCAGTACGGCGATCCCGCCGCAGCGCGCCGCCGGCTACGCTCCATCGGCACCGCGTACCTGGAGTTCGCGCGGGAGGAACCAGGGTTGTTCGGCACGGCGTTCGCGGTGCCGCAGCGCCACGCGTACGACGCACCCGACGGCGGGACCGGGGCGGAGCGCACGCCGCTGGGTCATCTGCGCGCCGCGCTCGACGAGCTGGTCGAGGCGGGCCTGCTGGCCCCGCGGCGGCGCGAGGGCCTGGAGTACCCCATCTGGTCCGCGGTGCACGGGCTGGCCGTGCTAGCCGGACCGGGGCCGCTGCGCGACGTGCCCGCCGCCACCCGCGATCACCTCGAGCAGCTGACCCTGACCCTCATCGATGAGAGCCTGGCGTGATGAGCGGCGGGGCCACGTTGCCGGAGGCCGAGACGCGGGCGGTGTCCGCGCTGCTGGCGCAGGCCTGGGGTCCGGGGGCCGAGATACGCGGCGTGGCGCCGATCTGGCGCCGGAGGCACGTTTTGCGGCTGGGCGTGAGCCAGGGTCGTTCGGTCGTGATGAAACGGCGGGGGGAGCAGGCCGGCGAACGGCAGGCGCGCGTTTTCGGGATCGAGCTGGCCGCGCTGGAGTACCTGAACGCGATGCCGGCGCCGGTGGCGCCGCGGCTGGTGGCCGCCGACGCGCAGGCNNCTGGCGGCGATGCACGCGTGGAGCATGGAACGGCCGGGTGAGCTGGCCGGCCTGCGCGCCCGCTACGCGCCCGGGGCGCCGCTGAGCCCGTCCTGGCTGGAGGCGCTCGCGCACAGCCGGGAAGGGTTCCTCGCCGCGGTGGCCGGCCTCGGCCTGGCCTCCGGCGGGGTCAGCGCGGAGATCGAGGAACTTCCTTACCTACTGAACGGCCCTGGCTACCTCGGCCTGGTGCACGGTGACGCCTGCCCGGACAACATGCGGTTCCGCGCCGGGGGCTGCCGGATCTTCGACTTCGAGACCTCGGGCTGGGGCCCGTTCGCCCTGGACGCCGCCTACCTGCTGGCGCCGTTCCCGAGTTGCTGGTGCTTCGCCCGGCTGCCCGCCGACGTGGCCGACCCGGCCCTGGCGGCGTACCGCGCGCGCGTCCAGGCCGCNNGAGGACCGGGACTGGGGCACGACCACGATGCGGCCCCGCCTGCTGACCTGGCTGGGCAGCCTGATCGGCGCTTGCGGGCGGGCGGGCGTGCTGCCGTCGTTGCGGGCGCTGGCCGAAGCGCTGGCCGACGAGCTCGGGCGGCGCTGGCCGCAGGCGGCGGTGCCGGATTACCCGGCGCTGGCCGGGCCGGGTTCGGTGCGGGTCCAGGTGCCCGAGTGGTGGCAGCCCGAGGCGTGAGTCCGGCCGGGCCTACAGGTCGGGGGTCATGGGCTCGGCGGGCTGGGACTGGGGACGATGAGCGCCGGGGCGGAAGGGGTAGATCAGCATGGTGTGGTAGCCGTGCCGGTAGGCGTAGGCGAGGAACAGGTTCAGTTCGTTCAGCGCCTCGGTTTCCAGCCGCCGGGCGGTACGGGCCGGGTCGTCCTCGCTGTACTTGCGGGCGTGCTGGGTCGAGGGGTGCAGCTGCAGGGAGACCCGCAGCCGCCCCGCGCCGGGGTCCAGGTCGATCAGGTTCACCATGGCGATCTTGTGCGTGATCGAGTCCCGCCAGCGGTCCAGGTCAGCCCGGGCCCGCCGGTCGGTGACGCGGCCCATCTGGTTCCAGTAGTACTGCGCGGCGGCCGCGATCCACTGGGGCCTGGGCCTGGCCGCGTCGATCCGGGTGTCGCACCAGGCCTGCATGTCGTCGCCCATCCGGTCGTACAGGCGGCTGAACGGCAGGGTCAGCAGGGCGGGCCAGGTTCTGGGGAGCACGTCCCGGTCGCGCTGCGGGGGCAGCTTGCCGAGCCAGAGCCCGCCCGGCACGAGGATTCCGATGTAGGCGGGGACGCGGCTGGTGGCCAGCAGGAGCACGCCCACGATGGTGGACAGGCTGGCCGTGGCCGCCACGATGAACCAGGCCCAGTACCGGGCGCGCGGTCCGAACGGGGGTCCGATCCCACGGCAGCGCCGCCGCAGGAACCAGCAGGCCACCAGCAGGGACACGGCGAAGGTAACGACACCCCCCAACACCAAGCCAGGCATGCCAAAACCCCCTCACCTCACGCCTTGGCCGGCTCAGCCAGCGGCCGCCTCGCTGAGGGCTATGGTTGCAGGTGATTTGGGATCTATCTAGACTTTTAGGCGTCCAAGCGTCAAATGAGACAAGAAGCGCCGTTTGGTGGAAATTCTCAGCAGTCTCAACCGGCCCGGGGTGCGCTCCCGTCGCACGGGCCAGGTCACTCCCGGCCGCCGAGCCCG
>PLDT01000319.1:7560-20965 GCA_003136255.1 Actinomycetota bacterium | reverse complement strand
GCTTCGGAACAGGCGTTTCGCCAGACCGCAGGGCGACGGAAAACCAAGTCGAGGACGAGCTGCTCGCCCTCGTGACCCAGCTGACCAACGAGATCAACTGGTACATGCGCGAGCGCGGGCTCACCCGGGCTGACCTCGCGGCCCGGATGGGTGTCTCCCCCGGGCGGGTCAGTCAGATCCTGGGCGGCGGCGAGAACCTCACGCTGCGGACGCTGGCCGCGTTGTCCACGGCGCTCGACGCGCGCTTCGACGTCGAGCTCAGCGCGCTCAAGGGCGGCGACGCCTTCACCAGTCACGGCCCGGCGCAGGCCGAGACCGCCCCGGCCGGCAACCACCACACCGTGTCGCGGGCCGCGCATCGCGAGGCCCGGCTCGGCCGTTGAGCTGAGCTCGGTTCGTTCTTCGGGGCTTTGTTAGTTCTTCGCGACCGGCGGTCACATTCGCGGTCCGGGCGGCGTCATAGCAGTGATCTGCCGACCGGACACGAAAGAGGGCGCGATGCGAGTCTTCGTCGTGGGGGCGAGTGGTGCCATCGGCACCCGGCTCGTTCCCCAGCTCATCGAGCACGGGCACGAGGTGATCGGCACTTATCGCTCGCCGGGTAACGCCGAGCGGGTGCGCGCGCTGGGCGCGGAGCCGGTCGCGCTGGACCTGTTCGACGCGGCCGCCGTGCACCGGGCCGTCCTGGCGGCCCACCCGGACGCGATCGTCCACCAGGCGACCGCGCTGGCCGGAGTGCGCTTCGGCCGGAGCCTGGACCGCAGCTTCGGGCCGACCAACCGGCTGCGGACCGAGGGCACCGACGCGCTGCTGGCCGCCGCGCGCGAGGCGGGCGTAGGCCGGTTCGTGGCGCAGAGCTTCGCCAGCTACCGCTATGCGCGCGAGGGCGGGCCGGTCAAGACCGAGGACGACCGGCTCGACCCCGACCCGCCGGACATGGCCCGCGAGACGAACGCCGCCATGCGCCATCTGGACGAGGCGGTCACCGGCGCGGGCGGGATCGCGCTGCGGTACGGCGGGTTCTACGGCGCCGCCAACGACGGGCTGGTCCAGCCGGTGCGCAAGCGGCAGTTCCCGGTCATCGGGGCGGGCGGCGGCATCTCCTCGTTCATCCACCTCGACGACGCCGCCGCCGCGACCGTGCTCGCGCTCGACCACGGCGGTGCCGGGCTGTACAACATCACCGACGACGAGCCGGCCCCGATGTCGGACTGGCTGCCCGCCCTGGCGGCCGCGCTTGGCGCCAAGCCGCCCCGCCATGTCCCGTTGTGGCTGGCCCGGCTGATCGCGGGCAAGGGCGCGGTGATGATGGCCGACGGATCCCGCGGCGCCTCGAACGCGAAGGCCAAGCGGGAGCTCGGGTGGACGCTGCGCTACCCCAGCTGGCGGCAGGGCTTCCCGGCCGCCTACGCGTCCGCCGCCCCGGCGGCCGGACGCCAGGCTCACGCGCCGAGCTGAGGCCCTTGGCCAACACACCCCTTGATCAGTACAGCTCGAGGTCGCCGGTGACCGGGTCGATGAGGTCGTCGTAGTCGGGGCCGACGGCCAGGCAGGTCCGGGTGGGGACGCCGCCGAACTCGGTCAGGCCCCGGTCGGTGATCAGGTGCACCACCAGGCCGGCGTCGAGCGCCTTCTGGTAGACCGCGATCAGCTCTTCCTCGGAGTTCACCTTGACCGTGACCTTGCGGAAGCTGCTCTCCAGCCAGGCTCGCTCGGCGGGTGACAGGGCGAGGTGATCCACGTCGTTCGGCCTCATGGTTTGAAGGACGAGGTCGGCCAGCCAGGCCGTTGCGGCGTGCGCGCCCTGAGCGATCTCCTTGCCGCGCCGCATCCGCAGGTCGCGCCGGATGACGATGACCTGCTTGGTCGGGCGGCGTTCGGGCTCGTCGGGCGGGATCTCGCTCATGGCCCCGAGCTTAGGCTCAAGTCGCGTTGAACCCGCGGGCAGCGGGCGACGTCTACTGGGTGTGGGGAGGCGCGGGGAGGTCGCGGGCAGACATCGCCGGCCGGAGACGCGCGGTCTGCCGCTCCGGGTGGCGGGAGCGATGCTGCTGTGCGTATCGGCGGGCATCCACCTGGACCTGTACCTGACCGGATACCGGTCGATTCCCACCATCGGCTGGCTGTTCATGCTGCAGTTCGCCGGGGGGCTGATCCTGGCCATAGCGGTGCTGGTGACGCACAGCCGGCTGACGGTGGTGGCCAGCGCGGCGTTCGCGCTGTCGACGCTTAGTGCTTACCTGGTGGCGGTGTGGATTGGGTTGTTCGGGTTCAAGGAGGTGCGGACGAGGGCGGGGATCGCCGCCGGGCTGATCGAGGTGGCCGCCTTCGCGACGCTGGCCCTGGCCGCGATCGCCGCGGGTCCGGCTCGCGAGACCGACGGCTTGATCAGCACGGCGGCGCGCAGAGTGGCAAAGGTGCAAGCGGCGGTGTCCATCGTGATCGGCGCGGTGGGAGCGGTCTCGGTGCTCGCCTTGGCGCTACTCGGCGTGGCGGTGGCCAACGCGGCGGGCCCGCCGCCGTCTTCGGCCGGAGGCAACGCCAGGGTCACGTTGAAGACGGTGACGATCGGCGGGGTCAGGGTGCTCACCAACGCTCACGGGCTCACGCTGTACTGGTTCGCGCCTGATACCCCGACGATGTCCAAGTGCAGCGGGTCGTGTGCCGCCTACTGGCCGCCGGTCCTGGGCAGCCCCGAGGCCGGACCGGGGGTCACGGGCAAGCTGGGGACGGTTTTCCGGGACGGGCGCACGGTGCAGGCGACGTACGACGGGCACCCGCTGTACACCTACACCGGCGACAACGGACCGGGCCAGGCCAACGGCAACAACCTCGACCTCAACGGCGGGCTGTGGTACGAGGTCCGCGTCTGGCGATGAGGGGTTTTCTTGGCGCCGGTAATATACCGGTAATATTTTTCCACACAGGATCCCGGGGGTGACCTATAGTGTTGCCGAACGAGGACCAGCCCGGTACCCGCGCGGGTATCTGAGGCCAGCCGTTATAAGCGTCAATCCGGGGGCGCCTTTCCATGCCCTCCCCGAATTCCAGTCCTGGACCCGCAGGCCAGAATGACGATGTGATTTGGCCCAAACCCGTCGCGCTTTCCCGTCTTGACTGTCACCATCAGGTTTGGAACGGCCAGCGTTGCGTTTACGGAGACAACTTATAGGGCGGATAAACCGTTACCGGAAAGGTTTCCGCGAAGCGCCAGGGGACGCGGTGCACACCTGGATGGACCAGGCCTTCGGTATCGCCAAACCTGAGAAGACCCTTAGAGGGAGTTCGGACATGACCTACGTCATTGCCCTGCCCTGCGTCGACCTGCTCGATAAGACCTGCATCGACGAGTGCCCGGTCGACTGCATCTACGAGGGCGAGCGCATGCTCCACATCCACCCGGACGAGTGTGTGGACTGCGGCGCGTGCGAGCCGGTCTGCCCGGTCGACGCGATCTCCTTCGAGGCTGAGGTGCCTGCCCAGTGGAAGGGCTTCTACCGGGTCAACATCGAGTTCTTCGGCGATCTCGGCTCACCGGGCGGCGCGTCCAGGGTCGGCAAGATCCACCTGGATCACCCGGCCGTAGCCGCGCTGCCTCGCCAGAGGTAAGACAGCCGGTTGCCGCCGCGCGGCGGCCCGGGTCCCCTGGGACCTGCTGGCGCCGGCTCGGGAGAGATATTAAGTCTTTATTACACCAGCAGCGAACCGTCCCCGGTTATGTTATAGAACGCGTATGCGAAGGTTTCGCCAAGCTTACTCAAGCGCGTCGCGATCCTCTCCCGATGCGCACTGTGATCAACCGCGTACTGGCTCTGAATTCACCCGGGAGCCCTCGCGAGGGCTCTGCGAACCAGCCGCGCACCGCTTGGACCCGGCCGTCGGCCATTGCCGGAGCTACCGGAGTTGCCGGAGCCAGACAGTCGTCTTCGAAGGAACCAGCTTTCCGGTTTTCCCGAATCCGTAACGGATTCATTCGTCATCTGTCACCATCACATCGTGAAGCTAACCCGGTCCGTAATATGGTCCGGGACGTCCTACGGGGACGGCGGAGATGAAGAACTCGGGCCACGGTTCCCGCAAGGCGCCGGGGGACCTTAGTCGGGCGATCGCGACAGCACTCATCATGGCCGCGATTTCTGTCATCCTGGGGGCCGGACCCGCTCTGGCCGCGGATGACGCGAGCAAGCCGGACACGGCAGCGGGCCAGTCGCTCGTCACCAGGATCCTGGCCGATCAGGCCATTACGATCGAGGTGCTGGTCATCCTGGTGGGCGTGGTGCTGGCGTTCGCCTACGGGCGTTACCGTCATTCCGTCAACGGGCGGCGCAGCGCCCACGCCAGGGCGCGCGGGTCCCAGGCCCACGCCCGGCCTAGCTCGCGTACACGGATGGCCGCGGCACCGGCCCGTCAAGGTGCCGGGCAGCCCCTGCACGCCGATGACTACCCCAGCTGGCCCGGACCGCCCGGACCGTACGCCCTGCACCCCGACCACCCCAGCTGGCCTGGGCGCCCCGACCCGCGGTGGGTCAGCGCCGAAGCGGCGCTGCGGGCGGACGGCTACTCCGGCTGGCCCGCAGCGGACGCCCCGCCCTGGCGCGACGCCGAACCGCCGGCTTACGGTGGCGAGCCCGGCGGCGACGGTCCTGCCGCGCGACGGGAACCGTCGCCCGGGGCGCGTGGCGTGCCGCTCCAGGCGCCTGGGTCAGCAATGCCGTCGGCGCTGCCGGCCCGGGTCCGGGGCGACTTGCCTTCTCCGGCCGATGCCGCTCCCCGGGCCGTCATCACGCCCCGCCCGGGACCGACCGGGGTGATCGACCGGGTCCGGACCGAGGCGGCCTGGGTCCAGGCCGAGCGTGTTCAGGTCTGGGACGCGGGCTCGGTGGAGCTGGCCACCTGGATCATCTCCGAGGCAAACCAGCAGGCCACCGAGATCAGGCACGAGGCGCGCGACCAGATGGCCGCGTCGCTGGCAGAGGCCAAGCAGGAGGCCGCCAAACTGATGGCGAAAGCCTCCGAGCAGGCCACGGCCACGCTCACGGCCGCTGAGCTGGAGGCCGCCGAGATACGCGCGACCGTCACCAAGCTGACCGCGGACCTGGGCGGGGTGGCCGCGCAGATCACGGCGAACCTCGTCGGTCTCGCATCGCCGACGACGAAGCCGGTCACCAGGCCGGCCGTGCGGCCGGTCATCGAGCCGGCGCCCGAGGCTGTCACCGTGCCGCAGGCACAGACCGTCGCCCGGCCGGCCGGCCAACCCGGGACGAGGTCAACGTCAAGGCCCGTCGGCAAGCCGGGGACCAGGACCGCGAGCAAGCCGGGAACCAGGCGGGCGGCCAAGGCCGGAACTGGGTCGGCGCCGAAGGGGCAGCCTCGCCAGCTCGTGGCCATCCGCGTGGCCGCCGTGGCCACAGCGGCCCTGTTCCTGTTCGCGATTATCTCCGGAGCGACAGAGGTCGCACTGCACGGATTCTCGTTCTTCGTCTTCCGGTCGACTGGCGTCGGCGAGACCGGGCCTACCGGCCTTCAGGAAGATCAGGGCCCAGGCCAGCCGGATGCGCCCAAGGCGACGCCCACCCACGTCAACGTAAAGCCAGGTCCGCCCAGCACGGTGCCCAACGGTCAATAGCGAAGAGCGGGAAGAAAGAAGAGTCAAGATGGCCAGGAACACGGTCGGTCGGTGGACCGACGAAAGGCCGGCCGCGTATGACTATCAAGAGGTCCCGTACGGCGGCCAGGACACCTACGAGCCAGGCTTGACCCCTAGCGCTGCCATAGAGACCCGGCAGCCGGAAAAGGCGTCGGCGCCGAAGCGGGCGGATAAGAGCCGCGTGGACGAATGGATGGAGGTGGAATTCAAGTTCGGCGGCTCCCGGATCAAGCGGAAGGCGCCCGCGCTTATCCTGCTGGGCCTGCCCGCGCTGGTCCCGCTGTTCTTCATGCTGCCCGCGCTCGTTACGCTGAACAGCAACACCTTCGCGGTGTCGGTCGACGACACGCTGGGGACCGGGGCCGAGATCTGCCTGTTCCTGTGCCTGCTCGTCACGCCCATGGTCACGCTCACCGGGCAGCGCTGGTTCGTCCCGCTGCGGCGCTGGTACGGGATCATGATGGCGGCCTGCGCCTTCGGCGACGCAATTGCGGCCGGTATCACCGATAACTTCGCGGGAGGCGTGTTCGGCCGGCTGGCCGGGCACGTTTTCGAGCTCATGGGATTCATCATGGTGATGCTGGTCATCCCGCTCCTGCTCACCGGCAACCCGTGGGCCCAGCGCAAGCTCGGCAAGTACTGGAAGCCGCTGCACCGGCTCATCTATGTCATCTGGGGGTTCCTCGCCGCCCACCTGATCCTGCTGGAGGGATTCGGGTTCGAGCGCGGGTCAAATGGCTCCGGCTTCGCCGGTGACGGTGACCCGATCTTCCATCAGCGCCTCTACCAGTACTCGGCGTGCAGCGTCTTCCTGCTCGTCCTGCGGCTGCCGCCGGTAAAGCGCTGGATCGCCGCCCGTCATAAGGAAGGCCGGATGTGGCTCGTGTGGGTAACCGTCCTGCCGCTTTTCGCGCTGTTCGTGTTCGGTTTCATCTTCATCGTCAACGAGGAGATCTTCAAGGGAATGGACTCCTTCACCGAGCACCCCAGCGGCGAATAAGCCGGTGATCGTCATCAGCGGCCCTAGGAGAGGGATGTGACCAGCGAGACGTACGGCATGGGCAGCCAGGAGCAGACGGGAGCGGGCCGCGTCGTACTCATGGTTAGTTCCTCTTTGGCTGCACTCTTGGTGATCGCGGGCCTCATCTACGCCACGGGTACCGGCGCGCGTCATAAGGCCGCGGTGGCCGCCGCCGGCTGCGAGCCCAGCCTGTTCATATCGGGTATGCCTTGCACCACCGAGCAGATGATGGCCAGCCGGTACGAGGCGATCGTGACCCCGGCTACCCAGCAACTGAATACTGAGATGGCCGCCTACGCCGTCAACGAAAGGCGCGATCTCGCCGCAGCCGAGGCGGACCTGTCGGCGGAGGTGGTGACGGAGCAGGCGTTCGACAACAGCCTGGCCGCGACCACGTTCACGCCCCAGAACCGAGCCGCGGCCGCTGCGCTGATCCAGAACGCTACTTCGTCCGGGACCCCCGTGCCGCTGGCCGCGGCCATCTTGACGCCCCAGGTCACAGCCATAGCCGAGGCGCTGATCCAGGCTGACCAGGCCCTCGTCACGCTGCTCGCCGAGCAGGCCCGGTCCGCCTCACTCACCCAGTTGCGGTCGTTCAACCACCGGGTTCAGGTCGCCAGCGCCGCCGTCCAGACCGAAATGAAGCTCATCGCCAAGGCTCTTGATTCGCCACCTCCGGCGGGCTGAGTTCAGGTGGGATATGTCCCACTGGAACCAGCCGTAACATCCATCTTTGGCTGGATGTAAAACGAACTCGGGGTAAACCGCCGGGATGCCCCGGACGTCATACGCACATCTGAATTGCGCCGTACAACCGGGTACGCCGCCGCATGACCGTTAAGGCGCCGGGCCGCGCATCTTCCAGTGACTGTCCGGGTGGGGGGACTTACTGATGCGCGATGACACGGCGGTCACCGACGAGGTGGCCCGCGCCGGGAACGGCGCAGGACAGGCGCATGTAGCCGGCTGGAGCGTTCCGGGGTACACCGGGCTGAAGGCGCTCGGCTCGGGCGGTTTCGGTGACGTGGTGCTGGCCCGGCACGACGGGTCGGGGACGTTGGTGGCGATCAAGTTCCTGCGCCGGGAACTGCTGGCTGATGCGCGGTTCGCGGAGATGTTCCGCGGCGAGGCGGCGGTGCTGGCCTCGGTGGATGATCCGCACGTGGTCCGGCTGTATGAGTACGTCGAGTCGTCTTCTGGGGCGGCGATCGTGATGGAGCTGGTGGACGGGGTCTCGCTGCGGCAGATCCTGGCGCGCCAGGGCGGGACCACCCCGGAGGCGGCGCTGGTGGTGCTGCAGGGCTCGTTGCTGGGGTTGGCCGCGGCGCATGCGCGGGGCGTGGTGCACCGGGATTACAAGCCGGACAACGTGCTGGTGGACGGGGACGGGGCGAGCAAGCTCACCGATTTCGGGATCGCGGCGCGGGCCGGGGACCGGCCGGGCGCGGCGGGCACATTGGCGTACGCGCCGCCGGAGCAGTTCTCCGGCGCGCCGGCCAGCCCGGCCGGGGATGTGTACGCGGCCACGGCCACGTTTTTTGAGTGCCTGACCGGGCGGCCGCCGTTCCGCGGGGATACCGCCGAGGCGCTGTTCTACCAGCATCTGTCCCAGCCGGTGCCGGTGGACGCGGTGCCCGAACCGGTGCGGCCGCTGGTGGCCGCGGGGATGGCCAAGCAGCCCGCAGACCGGCCGGCCGACGCGGCGACGTTCGTGGCCGCGCTCAACCAGGTCGCAGCGCGGGCTTACGGCCCGCACTGGCACGAACGCGGCCGGGCTCGCCTGGGCGAGGCGGCGCTGCTGCTGGCCGCCCTGTGGCCGTCCGGCGCGGCGCCCGCGGTCCAGGGCGCCACGGTGGGAAAGACCCGCCTGCACGGGCGGAACCGGCGTTCCCGGCTCCGGCATTCCCGCGGGGTCAAGGCGGCCATCGCGGCCGCCATCGTGGTGATCGCGGCCGTAGGCGCGGTCCTGGCCGTCCGCTTGACCGGGTCCAGCCCCGCAGCTGCGGTCACGCTCCCGGCGGTCACCGGCGTGTCCCCGGCCAGCGGCAGCACGATGGGCGGGACCACGGTGACCATCACCGGGACCGGCCTGAGCGGCGCCACTGTCGTCCGCTTCGGCGGCGTAGCCGGCACGGTCACGGCCGACTCGGCGACCCAGCTCACCGTGACCAGCCCGCCCAGCACCGGCATTACGACCACCGCGGTCATCACCGCCGGTTCAGGCGCGCAGATCACCGCGACCGGCGCCGGCACCGTCGACATCGCCGTGACCACCCCGGCCGGCACGTCACATCCCACCGCGGCCGACCACTACACCTATACCGCCCCGCGGCCAGCGGTCACCGGCCTGGCCCCGGACGGCGGCACCACCGCCGGCGGGACCACCGTGAGCATCGCCGGGACCGGACTGGCCGGCGCCACCAGCGTCCGCTTCGGCACCGGTGCGGCGATCATCACCGCCGATTCGAGCACGCAGATCACGGTGACCAGCCCGCCCGGCACGGGCACCGTGCCCATCACCGTGACCACTCCGGCCGGCACCTCGCAGATCTCCGACGCCGACCACTACGCCTACACCACGCGGCCGGAACTAACCCAGTCGATCTCCTTCACCGCCCCGGCGCCGGGGACAGCAGGCGGCTCCGCGGCCTTGTCGGCCACCGGCGGCGGCTCGGGTAACCCGGTCGTGTTCTCCGCTGATCCCTCCGGCGGCCCGGGCGTGTGCACGGTGTCCGGCGCCACGGTCACCTACGCCGGCTCGGGCAGTTGCGTCATCGACGCCAACCAGGCCGGCACCGGCCGCTACGCGGCCGCACCCCAGGTCCAGCGCACGATTACGGTCAACGGGATACCCCAGTCGATCTCCTTCACCGCCCCGGCCTCGGGTACCGTGCACGGCTCGGCCGGCTTGTCGGCCCGCGGCGGCGGCTCGGGTAACCCGGTCGTGTTCTCGGCCGGCGGCCAGGGGGTGTGCACCGTGTCCGGGAGCACGGTGACCTACGTCGCCGCGGGCCAGTGCGTCGTTGACGCCAACCAGGCCGGCACCGCTCGCTACACGGCCGCACCGCAGGTCCAGCGCACGATCACGGTCGGCAAGAAATCCCAGTCGATCTCCTTCACCGCCCCGCCGTCGGGGGCGCTGTTTTCCTCGGCGAACTTGTGGGCCACCGGCGGCGGCTCGGGCAACCCGGTCGTGTTCTCTATTGCCTCCTCCAGCAGCGCGGAGGCGTGCTATCTGTCCGGGACCACCGTGACCTACGGCGCAACGGGCAAGTGCGTCATCGACGCCAACCAGGCCGGCAACAGCCAATACACGGCCGCGCCCCAGGTCCAGCAGACGATCACGGTCACCAAGACACCCAGCTACTACAGCTAGGGTTCGTGACCTAGGAGCAGGTTGACCGGCGGCCCGAGCGCGGGCCGGGGTTCCGGTACACTCGACGGGTCAACCCAGGTATGCCGACAGGCACCACGCCCCGTTAGCTCATTCGGCAGAGCATTCCCCTCGTAAGGGAAAGGTGCACGGTTCGAATCCGTGACGGGGCTCACAAGTCGCGCGACCGATCCGGTTATGCCCGTGGCGTCAACCATGATCGCGGGTACTTTTGGTCCGTATTCGGCCTTTTCTGCCCGCGATCATGAAAACGGCTCGANNAGCGCCTGGCTGCTCAGACGCCATGACCCCAATCAAGAAATCCGTCCCTGGGAGCGAGCAGCAACCAGACGGGCTGAGCGTCTCTACTTACATGGAGCCAGATGACCCAGCCGGTTCCGCCGCCCTGCGCTGGCTCGACCCGGCCGTGGACGCCGGCACCGGAAGCGGCGCCGAGGCGGCGGTCGGGGCGCTGTACCGGGCCCAGGCCGTGGGCCTGATCCGCCTTGCGTACCTCATGCTCGGCGACCGGGCGGCGGCCGAGGACGTGGTCCAGGACGCCTTCTGCGGCCTGTACCGGCGCTGGGACCGGCTCACCGACCCCAGCAGCGCGCTACCCTACGTCCGATCCTCGGTGCTGAACGGCTGCCGGACGGCCCTGCGCCGCCGCGCGCTCGGCCGCCGGGTCACCGAGTACCAGCCACCGTCGGGATCCGCCGAGGCCGCCGTGCTCAGCCGCGAGGAGCGCGAGGAGGTGATGCGCGCGGTCCGCCAGCTGCCGGACCGTCAGCGCGAGGCCCTGGTGCTGCGCTTCTACCTCGACCTGCCCGAGCCGGAGATCGCCCGCGTGATGGGCATCCGGCCGGGCACGGTCAGGTCCGCTACCCACCGGGCGCTGAAGGCGCTCGGCCATCTGCTGGAGAGCACCCCATGACTCCGCTGCAGAACAAGCTCCGCGACGCACTCCGCGAGACGGCGGACGAGATCCCCGCGCAGCCGCCCCCGCTGGACCTGAGCCCCCGGCCGCGGGCGAGCCGGAACGCCAGGTGGCGCGCCTGGGCCGCGCCGCTGGCCGCCGCGGCCCTGGTCCTCGCGGCGGTCGGCGTCTCCCTGGCCGTGGCCGCAAACCTCAAGCATCAGCCCGCCGCCGCCAGGGCGCAGGCCGTCCAGGCCGGCCTGGACGGCGTCCCGGCCTACTACGTGGCGCTCTTCACCGCCGCGAAGCCCCAATCCGACGTCGCAAACGATCTCGGCGCCTCCTCCCTGGCCTACAGCGCCGCCGAGCTCAGATCCACCCAAACCGGCGCCGTCCTGGCCACGATCACCCCGCCCAAGCCGTACGTGTCGTTCACCGGGGTGACCGGCGCATCCGACGACCGCACGTTCGTCCTGTCCGCGCAGGGCCCAGAACCCTCCGCCGTGCCGCCCTACCCCGCCCAGCGCTTCTTCCTGCTGCGCATCGACCGGGCGGCCCGGGCAGGCGCCCGGATGACCCTGACCGCGTTGCCCGCCGGATACGTCCCCGCCGGGTACGGGATCCGCGAAATGGCCCTGTCCCCGGACGGAACCCATCTAGCCGCTGGCGTGGGCGAGAACCTGGGGTACGCCGAAGAGCTCGACGTGTTCGACCTGGCCACCGGGACCGAACAGGCCTGGAGTACCCGCACCTGCGCCGAGTGCATGCCGAACGCCGGCGGCAACCTCTGGTTTGGCGTGAACACCGACGCGCTGTCCTGGGCCGCGGACGGCCAGCACGTCGCGTTCACCTGGAATAACACCGTCCGCCTGCTGGATACCCGCGCCGCGGGCTCCGACCTCCTGACCGACAGCACGACGGTGGCCACCTGGACCGGCGGCGTCACCGGGCTGAACCAGTGGCGCGGGGCCATCATCACCCCGGACGGCCGGACCGTGCTCGGCATCGAGGAACTCGGCGGCATGAACCTGAGGGGCCCGATCCGCGAACACCTGGTCAGCTGGTCCACCGCCACCGGGAAGCAGATCGCCGTGCTGAACAACCTCAACGCGCGGAACCTGGACGACTACGAGCAGATCCTCTACACCAACGACGACGGCAGCGTGCTGGTCCTGACCTATCAGCGGCCCGGCGCGAAGGCGGCGATCGTGCACGACGGCCGGTCCACCCTCATCCCGTGGTCGCCGCACATCGGAGTGGCGGCCTGGTAGGCGCCGCTCACTTAGTCCGGCTCGTCGCGCCAGCGCCGGTAGAGGTCGACGAACTCGTCACGCTGCTGCGGGGTCAGGTCTTCGGGCTCCAGGCGGCCGCTGAGCCGGATGGTCTCGCGCATCTGGGCCAGGTACTCCGTGCAGTGCGGGCAGCCGGCCAGGTGCGCCTCGAACCGCTTTCTCGCCCGCCGGGGCAGGCTGCCTTCGAGGTAGTCGGTGACCAGCTCGACGGCCTGCCGGCAGACGAGATCACGCCGTGGGAGGAGTCTCATCGCACTCCCCGGAACTCATCCTCGAACAGCTGCCGGAGCCGGCTCCGGCCGCGGTGCAGCAGGACCCGCTGGTTGCCGTCGCTGATGGCCAGCACCGAACAGACCTCTTCGCTGGTCAGCTCGTCGACGTCGCGCAGCAGGACGACCTGGCGCTGGCGGGCGGGCAGTTCGTCCATCAGGGCCCGGAGGCGGTCGGCCAGCTTGCCCGCCTCCAGGCGGCCCTCAGCGGCCTCGACCCACTGCTCGGGCGGATCAGCCCAGCCCCCGGCGGCGTCGAACCGGGCCGGGTCGACGGCGGGCTCCGGGTCCGGGACGGGGACGCTGCGATGCTCCTTGGTCCCGGTGGTCCGCGCCTGGTTGACCAGGATGCTGAACAGCCAGGTCTTCAGCGAAGACCGTCCCTCGAAGCGATCCAGGCCGCGCAGCAGCGCCAGCCAGGTGTCCTGGACGACCTCCTCGGCCACCGCCTGGTTCGGCACGAACGACGTCGCGAGCCGCAGCATCTGCTCCTGGTAGCGCTGCACCAGGCTGACGAATGCTCGCTCGTCCCCCGAACGCAGCCGGACCAGCAGTTCGCCGTCGGCTTCCATCACCGGAAGCCCCGGCTCGTGCCCTGGTGCCTCAGTTGTGACTGCGGTGCTGGGCGCCGCGCTGCAGGCGTCGCATCGGACGACAGGATGAGCCGGCCGCGGCCCGCGCATGGGCCGCAGCCGGCTGTCCCGGAGGTCGCCTCGATCAGAAGGCCACGATCCCCTCACCGCCCACCGCGCCGGGCACGGTAACCGCCCCGATCTCGGTCAGGGAGGCCCCGGCCCCCACGGCGAACTCGTCCACGATCCCGGACCCGCCGGTCTGGACGTACAGGAACCGGCCGCCGGCCGCCGCGGCCGCGTCCACCGTCCCGG
>PLDT01000319.1:0-7450 GCA_003136255.1 Actinomycetota bacterium | reverse complement strand
GGACGCCGAACACGTCGATGTCGTTCCCGTTGGCCTTGGTGGTGACGATGAGCTGACTGCCGTCTGGGGTGAAGGCGACCTGCCCGGGGGTGTTGGTGAACTGCGGGCTGGCCGAGGGGTTCAGGCCGAGCGCGCGGCCGGAGCCGGGGATCGGGACCAGGCCGCCGCCCAGGACGCGGTAGCCCGCCAGACGGCCGCCGGCCAGCGCGTTGAGTACGTAGACCAGGTCACCGTGCACGGCCACGCTGACCGGGAACGAGCCCCCCGAGCTCAGCACCTGGCGCAGCGCGAGCCGGTCGCCGTTCACCGCGAAGACCGAGACGGTGTCGCTGCCGGCGTTGACCGCGTAGAGCAGCGCGTGCCCCGGGTCGTAGCTGAGCGAGCCCTGCGAGGCCAGGTGGTCGACGACGGATCCGGCCAGGACACCGCCGAGCCCGCCGGTGGCGTAGGTGCCGGCCGGGCTGAGCGTGCCGTCCGAGGCGCGGTGATAGGCCACGACCTGATTGCCTGAGGTGTTATCGGTCGCCGCGAACACGGCGTGGCTGGCCCCGCCGGAGCTGAAGGCGGGGACAGCCGTACTGGCCAAGGCCGGCGTGGCGAAGGGCAGGGCGACGGCCGTGGCCAAGCCTGCCGCCGCGACCGCGATGGCCGATCCGAGGCGAATCGGGACTCTCACTGAGTAACTCCTCGCGCGTTGGGATTTACGACTGTGCGCCCTTTAGTCGCGCGGGAGGCCGCCGCGTTACACAGCGAGCGCTAGTGCTGGCACACCGTACCGCTGCGCGGGACGGCCAGGTCGATCAGGTAGTCGTTGACGATCGTGTCCACGCAGGCGCTGCCCTCGCCGTAGGCGGTGTGACCGTCGCCGTTCCAGCCGAGCAACACGCCGGAGGCCAGATCTGCGGCCAGGGCCTGCGCCCAGCGGTAGGGCGTGGCCGGGTCGCGCAGCGTACCGACGACCAGGATGGGCGGCGCGCCGGCGGCCCGGATCTGCGGTTGCGGGTAGGAAGGGACCGGCCAGTAGGCGCAGGTCAGGCTGCCCCAGACGAGGGCCGCGCCGAACATCGGGGCCGCTTTGGCGGCCGCCGACGCCGCGGCCTGCCAGGGGGCCAGCGACCGCGGCCAGGGCCGGTCCAGGCAGTCGATCGCGGTGACCGCGCTGGCCAGGGTGCTGTAGGTCCCGTTGGGGTTGCGCCCGTAAAGCTGGTTGGCCAGTGCCAGGAGCCCGGTCCCGTCGCCGGCGAACGCGCTGGCCAGCGCGGCCTCCAGGGTGGGCCAGCTCGACCGGCTGTACAGCGCGTCGGCCACCCCGTAGAGCAGCATCGCGCCGTCGGCGACCTGCCCGTCGCCGAGCCGGCTGGCCAGCGGGGTGGAGTTGGCCCGGGTGATCAGCGCGTCGACCTTCGTCTCCGCGCTGGCGACCGAGCCGGCCAGCGGGCAGCCCGCCGTGCCCAGGCACCAGGCCGCGAACGACCCGAACGCGACCTGGAACCCCTGCGCCTGCGCGACGGTCGCCGCCAGCGAGGACGCGGCCGGGTCGACGGCACCGTCCAGGACCAGCGCCCGCACGCGGTGCGGGAACAACTGCGCGTACCACGCACCAAGATACGTTCCGTATGACTTTCCCAAGTAAGTGAGTCCGGATTCGCCCAGCGCGGCCCGGAGTACGTCCAGGTCCCGGGCCGCGTTGGGCGTGCCGACGTAGGGCAGCAGGGCCGCGGAGTTGCGTTCGCACCGGGCCGCGAACTGCTTGCTCGCCGCGACCACCCGGGCGAGCTGGGCGGGGTCGGCGGGTTCGTCGTCGGTGCCGAAGAAGGTGTCGAGCTGCGGGCCGTTCTCGCAGTTCAGCGCGGGCTGACTGGCGCCGGCGCCGCGCGGGTCGAAGCCCACGATGTCGAACCGGGCCAGCACCGCGGCGGGGAACTCCTGCGCGGCGCCGAGCGCGTACGCCGCGCCGGACCCGCCCGGCCCGCCCGGGTTGACGACCAGCGCGCCGATCCGGTGCGCCGGGTCGGCGGCGGGCAGCTTGATCACCGGCAGGGTGAACCGGCGGCCGTCCGGCTGGGCGTAGTCGAAGGGCACGACCAGCTCGGCGCACTGAAAGCCGCCGTCACAGGGCTGCCAGTCCAGCCGCTGCGCGTAGTAGGCGGCCAGCGTGGTGGGCTCCTGCGACGCGGCGGGAGCGGGCGCGGCGGCGGTCGTGCAGCCGGTGAGGCAGGCGAGCGCGACGGCCGCGGCCGCCCACCCGGCCCGGCGCACGCTCAGGCGTCCGGCCCCTTGACGTGCATCTCTTCGTAGGCCTTCCGGGAGCCGCACACGCTGGCCTTGGGGCAGGCGTGTGCCCGGCCGTCAGCGGACAGCTTGACCACCACGGTGTCGGACGGGACGTTGTGCCCGACGACCGTGCCCGGTCCTTCTAGGGTGGTGACGGCGCTGCCAACCGGCGGGGCGTCCTTGCGGAAGTCCTGGTACAAGGGGTGTTCGTACTTCAGGCAGCACATCAGCCGGCCGCAGGCCCCGGCGATCCGCAGCGGGTTCACCGGCAGGTCCTGGTCCTTGGCCATGCGGACCGAGACCGGCTCGAAGTCCTTGAGGAACGTGGCGCAGCACAGGTCGCGGCCGCACGGGCCGATCCCGCCCTGCAGCCGGGCCTCGTCGCGCGGGCCGATCTGGCGCAGCTCGACTCTCGCCTTCAGCCGGCCGCCCAGGTCACGGACCAGCGCGCGGAAGTCGACCCGGTGCGGCGCGCCGAAGTAGACGATGAACACGTTCTCCGGTCCGATGTAGTCCACCGCGGTGATCTTCATTGGCAGCTGGTGCTCGCGGACCAGCCGGCGCGCGGCCAGCCGTCCCTCGGCCCGGCGGCGGCGGTTCTCCTCGTCCCGGGCCAGGTCGCCGTCGGTGGCCAGGCCCTCGCAGACCGGCAGCCCGCCGATCTCCTCGCTCACCCACTGCGGGGCCCACACGCACTCGGCCACCTCGGGCCCGGAGTCGGTGGGCACCAGCACCTTGTCCCCGATGCGCGGTTCGTGAGTGCCCGGGTCCAGGTAGTACAGCCGTCCGTAACGCTCGAAGCTGACCGCCATCATCATGCCCACAAGGCCAGACTACGGTGCCCGGGCGCCGCTGAGCCCGGTCGGGCTATTGCGGACTTACCAGGCGATGATGAGCGTGGGGTCATTGGGCAGGTAGGGCTGCGTGATCGGCAGCCGGTGCAGGGCTCCCTGGCCGATCCACCCGATGATGAACCCGCCGTCCACCGCGTAGGAGACGAGCAGGTGCTGCCCGCTGGGGTCGGCGGCGAGCCAGACCTGCTGCGGGTCGCCGCCGAACCCCTGGGCCCGCGAAACGCGGTAGTCGACGCCTTGCACGGCTCCGGTGGCGGCCGAGACGTCCTCGGCGGTGAGTTCTGGCCGTTCACCGAGCTTGTTCGCCGGACCGGAGGTGACGGCGACGGTGAGGTCCGAACCCTGGGGGCCGCCGAGCGCCTGCGCGATGAGAGGGTACCGTGCCGATTCCCCCAGCAGCAGGCGGCCGTGGTTCAGCGAGCCGCCGCCGGCCGCGGTGCTGAGCGACCAGACCTGGGCATCGCGGTACCCGCCCGGCCCGGGCGTGCCGTCGCAGGTAGTGCCCTCCCCGGCAGGATCGCACCACTGGCCGAGGAAGATCAGCGACTGCCCGTCGGCGGCCCAGGACAGGTCCGGGATGGAGAACTGTTTACCCGGCCGGTACAGCCCGCCCTGCCACTGCGTGCGCCGGCCGGTATGCAGGTCGATCACGATGATCTTGTCCGAGTAGCCCGGGCTGGTGTTGGAAATGTGGTCGCTGCTGTCGACGGTGAGCGCGAGCTTGCTGCCGTCGGGGGACACGGCGAGGCTTCCCCACGTCTGCAGGTCAGGAGGCTGATGGCTGAGCATTCCGCCCTTGACCGTGGTCAGCGGGGTAGCCGAGCCGGAGGCGGTGATGCTGGAGCTGAGAATCCAGGTCTGCGTGACGTTTATGTTCGGCGAGACCACGCCGTACTCAACGTAGAACGTGCGGTCGTCCGGCGCGGCGGCTACGGCACCGACGTTCAGCGTTCCTCCGCGCGGCGCCTTCGGCGGCCGAACGGTCGCGATCACGGCCCCGGTCGAGACGCTCTGCACTTCTATGGGCGGGGTCCCGCCGCCGGGCACGATTCTCACGAAGTACCTGGGCAGGGGGGCCTGCTGGTTGACGGGCTGCCGCTGGGGTGGGGTGGCGTGCCTGGTCACGGTCAGGACGAGGCCGATCACCAGCACCACGCTGGCCGCGGCGGCCACCGGGATCAGCCAGGCTCGCCAGACCTGGCGGCGGCGGGCCTTACGTTCGGCGCCGGGGTCGGGTTCCCGGACGGGCAGCGGGCGTAGGCGATCGTCGCGGACCTGCGCGGCTTGCGCGGACAGGGCGTCCCGGAGGCGGTCTTGGGTTCTGGTCATGACTGCTCCCCCAGCTCACGGGCCAGCGCGGCCAGGCCCCGGGCGGCGGTGGACTTGACCGTGCCGGGACTGATGCCCAGCACGGCCGCGATCTCGGCCTCGGACAGGCCGAGGTAGTAGCGCAGCACCAGGACCTCGCGGCGGTGGCGGGGCAGGCGGGCCAGCGCGGCCAGCACCTGGCGGCGATCTTCGGACAGCATGACCTCGCTCTCGGCGCTCTTCGCGGTTGGCTCGTCCCGGTGCGCCGCACCGACGCGGCGGGCGACGGCGCGGCGGCGCAGTACCGACCGGCAGCCGTTGAGCACCGCCGAGCGGACGTAGGGCAGCACCGCGTCCGGCGCGGCGATCTGGCTCCAGCGCGAGTGCAGGCGGGCGTACACGTCCTGCACGACGTCTTCGGCGGTGGGCAGGTCCCCCACCATGAGCAGGGCGAGCCGGACCAGCTCGCCGTGGTGCTCGCGGAAGAGCGCGGCGACCGGAGCCGCCGGCCGATCCGCTGCGGGTTCCGCCGGCACCAGGCGTCTGTTTCTCACCGCTTCCGCCCATCCGGTGGCTGGCTCAGGAACCGAAGTATGTCCCATACCTAGTGCACGAACCACGGGCCGTTCGGTTGCCTGGTTTTGTCAGAGTGCGATGTCATGCTCTGTGCCATGCCAGTTACGGTACGGATCGACGGTCTGGGTCAACTCTTGGACCAGCAGCTCTGCGTGGTCAGCCGCGGGCAGCTGCTGGACCTAGGCATGAAGGACACCGCGATGCAGTGGCGCGTCCGGGCGGGCGGGCCGTGGCAGGCGCTGCTGCCCGGCGTCTACCTGGGCCAGACCGGAGCGCCCAACCTGCTCCAGAAGGAGATGGCGGCCCTGCTTTACGCCGGGCCGGGCAGCTTCATTACCGGGCCAGCGGCCCTGATGCACCATGGCCTTCGCAACCCGATTGCGCTAGAGGTCGTTGACGTGCTGGTGCCGGGCGGACGGCAGCGCGTCAGCACCGGGTTCGCCAGGCTGCACCGAACGTATCGGATGCCGTCGCAGGTCATCATGACGGGCCCGCTGCGTCTCGTCATGGCGGCCCGGGCCGTGGCAGACACGGCCCGGGTGCTTACCGAGCTGCGCGACGTGCGGGCCGTGGTCGCCGACGCGGTTCAGCGGAGCCGGTGCACGGTGCCCGACTTGGCAGGTGAACTTCGTGACGGGCCGGTAAAGGGTTCGGCGATGTTCCGCTCGGTCCTCGCGGAGGTGGCCGACGGTATCAGGTCGACCGCCGAGGGCGACCTGCGCGACCTGATCCGGATGGCTAAGCTGCCGACGCCGCTATTCAACGCGGACCTTTACCTCGGCAATACCTTCCTGGCCAGGCCCGATGCGTGGTGGCCGGACGCTGGGGTCAGCGCGGAGGTCGATTCGTACGAGTGGCACCTGTCGCCTGCAGACGCCGACCGGACCCGGATGCGTCATGATCTGATGGGCGCGGCTGGCATCATCCCGCTGCACTTCTCACCCCGCCAGGTCCGCCGCGAGCGAGCTGAGGTGATCCGGCTGATCAAGGACGCCCTGGCCAGCGGCCTCAACCGCCCCCCTCTTCCGATCCGCACCATCACGTGCGCGGACAGCCCGGCCGCGAGGGCAGCTGCCGCGATTGGCAACCAATAAAACGAGGGCGGCTGGGCGGTTTTCAACCGATGAACGTAGCGTTCTGACGGGAAGAGCCATTAGAACGCCACGTTCATACGTTCCGAGCCGCACCGGGGAGCGGGACACAGGGGACACACGAGGCACACGAGGCATACGAGGCATACGGGAGGTGCGGGCCTGGCGGGATACGGAGCCGGACGGCGAGCGAGGGGGCAGGAAGCGGATGGGGCGGCCGGGGCGGGGTCAGCCTTCGACGAGGGAGAGGGTCATGTCTTCGACGGCTAGCAGGGGGGCGACGTTGAGGGGGAGGCGCTCGCGGCAGTGCATGACGGCTTGCAGGCGGCGCAGGGTGGACTCCGGGGTGGAAGCCGCGGCGACGGAGCGCAGGTCGGCCTCGCGGTCGCCGTTGGCCAGCTCGACGTCGGCGCCGAGCTGGAGCATCAGCACGTCGCGGTAGAAGACGGCCAGGTCGAGCAGGGCCTGGTCGAGGGTGTCGCGCTTGACCCGGGTGGCGCGGGACTTCTGGCGGTCCTCCAGGTCCTTCAGCGCGCCGGCCATGCCGCGCATGGCCTTGGCCACGCCCTTGCCCGTCGACCCTTCACCGAACGCCCGGCGCAGCGACAACCGTTCCGGCTCGTCGAGTTCCTCGGTGACCGCCTTGGCCTCGTCCTCCGCGGTCCGGACCAGCGAAGCAGCCGCAGACAACGCCGGGCCCAGCGACGTGGCCTGCGTCGGCACGCGCAGCACGTCGGCCCGGCGGGCGGCGGCCGAGGCGTCCACGGCCAAGCGCCGGGCGCGGCCCACGTGTCCCTGCGCCGCGCGGGCCGCGGCCAGCGCGGCAGCGGGCTCGATTCCGTCCCGCGTCACCAGTACCTTAGCCACTGCGGCCGACGATGGTACGACAAGCGTGACAACCCGGCACCGGGACCTGATCGTGGGGACCAGATCCTCGGCCGACGGCGCGCACAGCAGCCACACGGTCCGGGCCGCGGGTTCCTCGATGGCCTTGAGCAACGCGTTGGCGGCCTGCTCGGTGCACCGGTCGGCGTCCTCGAACACCACGACCAGCCAGCGCCCGCCGGTGGGCGCGCCCGCCGCGCGCAGGACCAGGTCACGGGTCTGCCTGACGCCGTAGGAGAGACCCTCGGGGCGGACCAGCAGCAGGTCGGCGTGGGTGCCGGCCTGGACCTGGCGGCAGCACGCGCACTCCCCGCAGCCCCCGTCGGGGCAGAGCAGCGCCGCGGCGAAGGCCCGGGCCGCGACCGACCGGCCCGACCCGGGCGGCCCGGTGAACAGCCACGCGAGGGTCATCGCGCCGGGTTCCGGACGGTCACCGGCCAGCAGCGCGACGGCGGCCGCGGC
>PLDT01000061.1:0-24278 GCA_003136255.1 Actinomycetota bacterium | reverse complement strand
TAGCGGCGCCCTAGCGGCGCCCTCGGGAAGCGGCCGAGGCGATGGGCGGCGGCCTTTTACTACGTGACCCGTCCTGTTTAAGGTATCTGTGTCGGGACGTAACAAAACATGTGGAAAGGCGCCTCGTGACCTTAGGCTGGCCCGAGCTGACCGCGCTTGACGCGTACCGGATTACCGACATACCACGCCGCCTCGGCCCGGGCGAGACCGGAGCACCAGTCGGCCAGCCGAACGACCCCGGCCGCACGCAGCGGCTGGCCGCGCTGATCGCGGCCTACCACGCGAGCGTAGCCGCCCAGGGCAACGGCCCGGGCGCGCTGGCCCTCGGCTGGGTGCGGCACCGGGCCGGCGGTCCGGTGCAGTTCCTCGCGGCCGGCCCCGGCCTGGTCGGCAGCCAGGACGACCGCGACGTCCTGCTCACCCTGCCCGGCGGCGCCCGGGCCGAGCCACTGGACCGCGGCGCCCTGGCCACCCTCATGTCCGAGCTGCCGAGCTGGCGGGCCATCGGCGGGATCAGCGACGGGCTCCGGCCCGAGGCCGGGCGCCGCACCGGGCAGCGACCTCCGCCGTCGCTGGAAGAGTGCCTGCTGGCGGTGTGGCCGGGGGCGTTCGGCTGGCTGCTGGTGGCCGAGCCGGCCGGAGGTGCCGAGATCGGGGCGATCGCCGAGCAGGTAGCCCGGCGGGAGGAGCAGGTCGCCGGTCAGGGCGAGGGGTTCCCGGACCGAGCGGTGCAGGCTCACCGGCTCCGCCTGCGGCACGCCGAACTGCGCCAGGGCCTGTCGACCGGGCTGTGGCGGCTCCGGCTGGCCGCGGGGGGCGCCGACGCGGACGCCGCGGCCCGGGTGGCCGGGCTGGTCTGCGCCTCCGCCGATCTGGCCGAACTGCCCTACGCCGTGGCCCCGGCCGACGGCGACGCCCGCGGCCTGCCCGAGCTTATGCAGGACACCAGCCCGGCCCCGGCCGGCGGGGACGCCGTGCTGGGCTATCCCTGCTACGCCAGCACCGAGCTGGTCGCGGCGCTGGCCCGGCCGCCCGAGCGTGAGATCCCCGGGGTGCGGCTGGCGTTGCGGCCCGACTTCGACGTGACCCAGGAGCCGGCCGCCGCCCAGCGCGAGGCGATCGAGGTGGGTGAGGTGCTGGACCGCAGCCGCCGGCCTGCCGGGCCGCTGGTGCTGCCGCTCGACTCGCTGAACCGGCACGTGTTCGTCTGCGGCGCCACCGGGACGGGCAAGTCGCAGACGGTGCGCGCTTTGCTCGAGGCCGCCACCCGCGCCGGGATTCCGTGGCTGGTGGTGGAGCCGGCCAAGGCCGAGTACCGGCTGATGGCGGCGCGCCTCGGCGCCGGGGCGGTCGAGGTGGTACGGATCCGGCCCGGGGAATCCGATGCGATCGCGGCCGGGCTCAACCCGCTCGAGCCGGCCCCGGACGCCGCGGGCCGCCGGTTCCCGCTGCAGACCCACGCGGACCTGGTCAAGGCGCTGTTCCTCGCGTCGTTCCGGTCCGAGGAGCCGTTCTCCCAGGTCCTCAGCGCGGCCTTGACCCGGGTCTACGAGGACGCCGGATGGGACATGACGCTGGGCGAGACGATCACGGCGGACCCGAACCCCGGCTATCCGGGCCTGACCGAACTGCAGCGAGCCGCGATCAGGATGGTCCGGGAGGTCGGCTACAGCCAGCAGATCACCGACAACGTGCTCGGCTTCATCAAGGTACGGCTGGCTAGCCTGCGCCGGGGCACCACCGGCCGGTTCCTGGAGGGCGGCCATCAGCTCGACTTCGGCCGGCTGCTGCGGACCAACGCCGTGCTCGAGATGCAGGACGTGGGCGACGACAGCGACAAGGCATTCCTCATGGGGACGGTGCTGGTCCGGCTGGCCGAGCACCTGCGGATGGAGCACAAGGCCCAGCCGGCCGGCCAGGTCCGGCTGCGCCACCTGACCGTCATCGAGGAAGCCGGCCGGCTGCTGCGCCGCCCGGAAGCCCCAGGCGGTGCGGCCGCCCGCGCGGTCGAGATGTTCGCCGGCCTGCTGGCCGAGATCCGCGCTTACGGCGAGGGGCTCATCATCGTCGAGCAGATCCCCGAGCACCTGGTCCCGGACGTGATCAAGAACACGGCGGTGAAGATCACCCACCGCCTCCCGGCGGCCGACGACCGGGACGCGGTGGGCGCCACGATGAACATGACCCGGGCGCAGAACCGCTTCCTGGTCACCCTGCGGCCGGGCGAGGCTGCGGTCTTCGCCGACGGCATGGACTACCCGCTGCTGGCCCAGATGCCCGACGGCACCGGCCGGGAGGCGGCGGCCGAGGTCGCCACCGCGACCCCCGCCGGGGTGGTCCAGTCGCGTAGCACGACGTGCGGCGGGGACTGCACCGCACGCCCGTGCACGCTGCGGGATATGCGAGTCGCCCAGCGGGCCCTGGACGAGTACCCCGCCATCCGGCTGTGGGCCGAGCTGTCGGTCCTCGGGCACCTGACCGGCTGGCCCATGCCGGTGCCCCGGACCGCGCTGCTGTCCCTGCTGCAGATGATGCCGTCCCGGCTGCGCGACTGCGCCATCTCGCACGGCGTGGACGCGGCGGTGAGCGTCCGGGTGCCGGTCATCGCCGGGCGGGTCAGCCCGGTCGGGCTGGCCGCGCACGTCAGCACCGCGATCCGGGCCCGGGTATCGCTGGGCAGCTGGCTCTGCCAGCGGGAGGAGCCTCGCTGGCTCGCGCCCGCCTACCAGTGGACGCTGGTGCTGGACGTGCTCAAGACCGCGGACCGGCAGAATCCCGGGGCGGGCCCGCACCCGCGCAGCTCGGAATGGGAGCGGACGTACGGGCAAGCCATCGCCGGAGATACCTGCGCCCGGCAGGTCGGCACCGTCCAGCGCTGGTACGACGGAGCGCAACGCGATGCCTGGGAAGTGCGGGCGGTGGCGTTCGGGGTGGAGGTCCCGTCCGCCGCGGAACGGGCCGTCGGGGCCGCCGCGGAGGACGACGACTTCGAGGAACGGCTCACCGGATACCTCGACCAGTTTGTCGACTGCCGTTGGCCTCGGCTTTACCTGGCCGGGGACGCGCTCGGTGACCCTCCGGATCAGCCTTTGTAGCCGCGCGTTGTCCACAATTGAATCCACAGACATGTGCATTCAGTTGCCAGGGCCCCGTCCATACTGGGACGTTACGTTCTGAGTTATCCACAGCGCGTGCTTGTGGAGAACGTCCGTCAGGTCGCTGGCAGCAGCTCGGGAAGCCTGCCAGGGGACGCCGTGGACACCGATCGCCAGCCCCAGCGCCCGGACAAGCAGAGCCAGACCAACGCCACGGCGGCCAGCAGGCGAACGCCGGGCGTCAGCCACGCGCCGTCGAACTGGCCGAGGTTAGCCAGCCAATGAGGCTGGAACGGGCTCTGCACGGCCTGGACGTAAACGGTCGCGCCGGCCAGCAGGCGGATCAGCACCACCCAGTCCAGCCGCGAGGCCGAGTACAGCGCGAGCAAGCTGATGGCCATCACGTCGTACCAGGGCCGCTGGAAGGCGGTGAGGAAGAGCCAGGCCAGGCTCAGGGCTAGGGCCGGGGTCACGGCGGGCAGGCGCGGCACCGGGTCGGGGAAGCGCAGCACGGCCAGCACCGCTACGGCGGCGAACAGCAGGTACGCGATCAGTTCCAGGTGCGGCGGGACGCTGGTCACGCTGAACTGGGTGTAGCCGAGCACCGGCCGCCAGAAAAGCTGGTACATGGTGTCCCAGGTGATCCCGGGGCTGCGGGTGAGGAGGATCTTGATCGCGGGGGTGCCCGCCGNNGCGTACTCGGCCTTGATGCCGGTGGCCACGCCGATCGCCAGCCCGGCCAGGACCGCGTCACGCAGCCCGATCTGCCCACCGCCCCGCTCGGCGCGCGGTTCGCTGCCTGGCTCGCTGGCCGTTTCGCTGCCTGGGCGGCTGCTCTGGCTGGGGCGGATGCGCAGCGCGACCACGCCCAGCAGGCCGAACAGCGCGGCCAGCCCGTCGATATGACCGCTGGCCACGATCTCCCACAGCAGCAGCGGGTTCACCGACCAGAGCAGGTGCGCGCGCAGGCGCTGCGCGGGATCGGCTCGGAGCAGGCGGTCCAGGACCAAGATCACCGCGCCGAAGGCCAGCGCCTCCTCCAGCTTCAGCCAGAACGTGATCCGGGCCAGCGAAGATCCGCCCAGCTCGGCCGCGGCCCACTCGGCCCCGGTGGCCACCGGGCCGTACACCGACACCGTGGTCGTCCAGGTGGACGGTATCTCACTGAACGGGATCTGCCGGCCGATCGGGTCACCGCTGCGCTGCAACTCCAGCGGGGTCATGACGTAGGGGCTGCGCCCGATGACCGCCATCCGTCCATTGGCGGCGTACGAGATGGCGTCGGTCGAACCGGCCGCGGGCAGCACGGTCACCACCGCGACAGCCAGGAACGCGGCCGCGATGACCGCGCGTACCGGCGGCCGCGCGCCGCGGGCCACGGCGAGCAGCCCGGCGATCACCCCGGCGCAGCCCAGCACGATCGCGGCCCACAGCGACACGGTCACGAACGTGGCGGTCAGGTGCAGCGCGTGCCACCAGGGCGGGCTGCCGGCCGGGTGGCGCAGGGCCGGCACGGAGACGTTCGGCCCGGCGGCCGAGATCGCGATGATGATAAGCGTCGAGATGGCGATGGCCGCCGCGGCCAGCCAGCCGAGGAGGCGGGTCAGTTCGGGCGAGCCGGAACGACTGATCCTTTCGTCGCCGTCGTGCTCGCCCACCACTTGGCCCGCCTGCCGATCATGATCCCTGACTACGGAACCCGTAGGTCCGTGTCTAGACGGTACCGGATCAGGCGCAGGCAGGCGCGGCGTCCGGGCTGGACGCCGCGCCTTCCCGTTGTGCCGCTACCTTTCGGGCGTGGTGACCCGCCCGTTGGCCGAGGAGGCCTCGGCCGCGGAGTCGTCGGCCGCCGCCTGCTCCGCGGCTTCCGGTTCGGTGGCGTCCTTGGCGTCGGCCGTGGCACTCGCGTACCGGCGCCGCATGGCGACGGCCGCCCCGGCGCCGGCCGCGGCCAGCAGGGCGCCCAGGCCAAACAGCCAGCGGCGGTCGAACCGCCGCCGCCCGCTGGTCTTGGCCGGCCTGACCTGGCTGGCGGTGGAGCGCAGCGCCGAAGAGACCTTTGGCGCGACCGAGGCGGTCACCGCTTCCGCGGCGTCCTCGAGCCGGGGTGCGACCCATTCCCGGGCGCCCCGGACGGCGTCCTGGACGTGCGGCGCGGCCCACTCCTTGGCGCCGGTAGCGCCCTGGAGGGCGCCCTGGACCGCTGTCGTTCCCGCGCGCTTTCCTATCGGGACGGCCTGAGCAGCGGCGTCCTTCGCGCGCGCGCCGATCGCCGCCGCCCCGGCCTTGGTGCGGTTGGTCTTGATGAGGGACACAGTAAACCTCCCGAGCGTAATGCCGTTATCACAGACTTCCCGTCCCGGCTGTCTTCAACCATCGCGCGCTACCGGTACGGTGATGATTGAAGGATGTTTTACGCCCACGAAATATAACGGATTGTAAGGCCATCGGATGGAGTCACACGCATGGCAGAGACGCTGACCGCGACATTGCAGACGAACCAGGGCCGGGTGGTCATCCGCCTTTTCCCTGATCACGCACCGAAGACCGTGCGCAACTTCGTGGAACTGGCCGAGGGCGGCAAGGAGTGGACCGACCCGCGCACGGGCCGCGCGACCACCAGCAAGCTGTATGACGGGACCATCTTCCACCGGGTCATTCCCGACTTCATGATCCAGGGCGGCGACCCGCTCGGCAGCGGCCGCGGCGGACCCGGTTACAAATTCGCCGACGAGATCCATCCCGACCTGCGCTTTGACCGGCCCTACCTGCTGGCCATGGCCAACGCCGGGCCCGGCACCAACGGCTCGCAGTTCTTCATCACGGTCGGCGCCACGCCCTGGCTCAACGGCAAGCACACCATCTTCGGCGAGGTCATCGAGGGTGCCGACGTGGTGGACGCGATCAGCCGGCTGAAGACCGGCAGCCAGGACCGGCCGGCGGAGGACGTCATCGTCGAGTCGGTCACCGTGGACCGCGTCGAGAGCTGATCGGACCCTCAACCGTGAGCACGCCCAGGGACCCCGGATCGGGCGCAGCGGGTCAGTGGGACCAGCCCGGTGGGCCGGACCATCCAGGACCGAGCACACCGCAGGTCCCCACCTGTTACCGGCACCCTGGCCGGGAGACCTACGTCTCGTGCGTCCGGTGCGGGCGCCACGCGTGCCCGGACTGCATGCGATCGGCCGCGGTGGGTCAGCAGTGCGTGGATTGCGTCGGTGAGGGCAGCCGGGCTAGCCGGCCGGCCCGGACCGCGTTCGGCGGCCGCCCGGCCGCCGGCGCCGTCGTCACCTGGACGCTGGTCGCGATCAACGTCGCGATCTTCCTCGTCACCTGGGTCCGCCCGGGCATCGTCAACGACCTGGAGATGGTCGGGTACGCCACGTACGGATACGGCGGCCCGCTGCAAGGCGTCGCCGCAGGCCAGTGGTACCGGCTGATCACGTCGGCGTTCCTGGCCCCGGCCACCGGCCAGGGCGGCCTGGGCTTCCTGGACATCGCGTTCAACATGTGGGCCCTGATCTTCGTCGGCCCGGCCCTGGAGGGCCTGCTCGGCCGGCTGCGCTTCCTGGGCGTGTACCTGCTCAGCGCGGTCGGCGGCGGGGTGATGTACTACTTCCTCGCGGCGCAGAACGCTCCCGCGGTGGGCGCGTCGGGCGCCATCTTCGGCTTGTTCGGCGCATGGTTCGTCGTGTCCAGGCGGCTCCGCCTGGACACCCGCGGGATCCTCGTGCTGATCGCCATCAACCTGGCCCTCAGCTTCTTCTGGCACAACGTCATCGCCTGGCAGGACCACATCGGCGGGCTGCTGACCGGCGTGCTCCTCACCGCGGCCTACGCGTACGCGCCGCGCAAGTACCGCCCCGCGTTGCAGGTGCTCGCGACCGTCGCGGTCGTGGTGCTGCTGGTGATCGCGATCGCGATCAGGAACGGGCAGCTGACCGGGGCGGGCGGCTGAGGGCCTGACCTCAGCGCGCGAGGTCAGCGCGCGGCGTCAGCGCCAGCGGGTGGACAAGGTAACGCCGGCGATGATGAAGGCGAAGCCCACCACCAGGTTCCACGCGCCCAGCGCTGACATGCCGGGGAACTTCCCGTTGGTGATGTAATACGCCACGATCCAGGCCAGGCCGAAGATCAGGCTGCCCGCGATGGCCGGCCCGACCCACGGCGCGCTGACCTTCCGTCGCGCCGACTTCGGCGGCGGCGGCGTGTAGACCGTCCTCTTGCGGACACGCGACTTGGGCACGACGGCCTCCTGCATGGCAAACCCCGCGGGGGTCCGGGGGGCCGTCCCCCGGGCAAGCAACAGCGATGCGGAACCTAAGCGTAGCCGCTCCTGGCGGTGGTCGCCTCGATTGCCGTGCTCCGGACCGGGATGGTTACCGACGGGCATCCTCGCGTGCCGGTGCCCGCGGGGTCAGAACCCTGTGCCGAACCCGGGGCTGCCGGTGGGGCTCGGGGTGGTTGAGGGCGACGTGGTGGGCGGGGACGGGGACGGTGAGGCCCCGTTCTGGACGAAGATGGTCACCGTGGAGCCCTTGGCCTCCATGCTGCTGGCGTTGGGCTGCTGAGAGAACACGGTCCCGTTCGCGTACTGGGACGGACCCGACCCTGACTGGACGGTGACCGCGAACCCGGCCGTGGTCAGGATCTGGTTGGCGGTCTGCTGGGAATCGCCGATGACCGACGGCACCGAGATGGCTCCGCCGGAGACGGTCAGCGCCACCGTGGAACCCGGCGCGGCCGTACCCCCGCTCGGACTCTGGCTGACCACCGTCCCCGATGGTGACGTGGAGGTGGGGTCGGTCTTGACCGTGACCTGGAAGCCCTTGGCCTGGAGGGTGGACTGGGCCTGGTTCTCCTGCTGGCCGACCACGTACGGAACCGATACCGGCGCCGCTCCGGTAGAGACGTAGAGCGTGACCAGGGTGTTGGCGGCCACGTTGTTGCCCTCCGGCGGATTGGAGCTGATCACCAGGCCCTTGCCGACGCTGCTACTGGGCTGGTCGACCACGGTCGAACGCAGATGCTGCTGGGCGATGTCCTGCTCTGCGGCGGCCACGGGCTGGTTGTTCACCAGCGGCACCGAGTACGTCTTGCCCCCGGCCAGCAGGTAGTAGGCCACGCCGATGACCACGCCGAGCACGAGCACCAGCCCCAGCACCCACGGTATCCACCGGTGCCCGCCGCCGCCGCGGCCACGGTCATAGCCCTGGCCGGCGTACTCGTAGTCGGACACCGGGGGGATCGCGGACGTCCGGCCCGTCATCATCGGGTCCGAGCCCATCCGCTGGGTGTTCGGGTACATTTCCACCCGGGTCGGCGGCGCGGCCGTCACTGGCAGGCCGGACGCGGCGCGCTGCAGGTCAGCGCGCATGTCGGCGGCCGTCTGGTACCGGTCGGCGGGAGACTTGGCCATGGCCTTCAGCACGATCGCGTCGGCCCAGGACGGGACGTCCGGGTCCACCCGGGACGGCGGGATCGGGTTCTCCCGGACGTGCTGGTAGGCGATCGCGACCGGCGAGTCGCCGGTGAACGGCGGCCGGCCGGTGAGCAGTTCGTACAGCAGGCAGCCGGTGGAGTACAGGTCGCTGCGGGAATCGACCCGCTCGCCCCGGGCCTGCTCGGGCGACAGGTACTGGGCGGTGCCGATCACCTGGGCGGTCTGGGTCATGGTGGCCTGCGCGTCGCTCATCGCGCGGGCGATGCCGAAGTCCATGACCTTGACGTCGCCGTTGCGGGTCACCATCACGTTGCCCGGCTTGATGTCCCGGTGCACGATGCCGGCCTGGTGGCTGTAGTCCAGGGCGCGCAACACGCCGTCGATGATCTCCAGCGACCGCTCCGGCAGCAGCCGGTGACCGTCTTGCAGCAGGTCACGCACGGTGCGGCCGTCGACGAACTCCATCACGATGTACGGCACGGGGAACCCGCTCGCCATGTCCTCGCCGGTGTCGTAGACCGCCACGATGGACGGGTGGTTCAGCGAGGCCGCCGACTGCGCCTCGCGGCGGAACCGGGCCTGGAATATCTGGTCCCGGGCCAGGTCGGCGCGCAGCGTCTTGATCGCGACGATCCGGTCCAGCCGGATGTCGCGCGCACGGTACACCTCCGCCATGCCGCCGCGGCCGACCACGCCGTCGAGCTCATAGCGGCCGCCGAGGAGACGGGGCTGTGTCATGTCTCGCACTCTGCCAAACCACCCTGCGTTATTGCCAGTTTCTAGGACGTCGACGACGGCGACGACGAGGCACTCGCCGACGCCGACGCCGAAGACGATGAAGAAGCACTTGCCGATGTGGAACTGCTCGCCGACGACGAGACGGGACTCGACGACGATGGTGAGATCTTGGGAGATGATGTCGGTTTGGTTGATTTACTGGGCTTCGGACTCACCGAGGTCGGGGGCACCGTGGACGCCGGTTCCACCGTACTCGGACTCGGACTGGTCGTGACGGACTGACTGATGGACAAGGACGACCGAACGGCCGACGAGGTCAGCTGCTGTATCGCGCTATTGCCCACATCCCCGCTGGTCTGGCCGTGAATGTGCCCGCTGAGATACAGGCCGGTGGCAGCGGCCAGGGCGCACAGCATCGCGGCCAGGCCCGCCGTCACCCAGCGGCGGCCGTTGCCGGGCGGGCGCGGGCCGGGGCGGCCCGGGCCAAAGTCGTCCGCGGGCAGGGCCCCGGTGAGGGCGGCCGGCAGGTCAGCTCTGGTCCCCCGCGGGAACTCGCCGGTCCGGCCGGACGCGCCCAAGGCCAGGGCCTCCCGCAGCATGTCGGCCCGGTCCGCCACCACCTGGGCGCTGACCGGACGCCCGGCCGGGGTCTTGGCCAGCATGTCGTAGACCAGGTCGGCGACCGGCTCCGGCACGTCCGGCGGCAGCGCGGGCACCGGCGCGTGCTTGTGCGCATACGCGATGGCCAGCGGTTCGGCGGCCATGAACGGCACGTGCCCGGCCAGGCATTCGTACGCCACCACCCCCAGCGAGTAGATGTCGGAAGAGGCGTCCACCGGCGCGCCGGTGGCCTGCTCGGGCGAGACGTACATAGCCGTGCCCATCACCATGCCGGTCTCGGTCAGGTGCGAGGCCTGCGCGGCGCGCACCGCGGTGGCGATCCCGAAGTCCGTGATCTTCGTCGTGCCGCCGCCGGCCACCAGCAGATTGCCCGGCTTGATGTCGCGGTGCACGATGCCGGCCTGGTGCGCCGCGTCGAGCGCCCGGGCCGCCTGGCCGATGATGTCCAGGGTGGCATCGGGCGAGAGCCGGCCCGCCCGGGCCAAGATCGCGGACAGCGGCTCGCCCTTGACCAGCTCCATGATCAGGTACGCGCCACCGAACTCGGCCGACTCGCCGTAGTCATAGACCCGGGCGATGCCCGGATGGGACAGGCTGGCCGCGTACCGGGCCTCGGCGCGAAACCGGGCCAGGAAGGACCCGTCGCCGGCCCGGCCGGTGGGCAGCAGCTTCACCGCGACGGCGCGGTTGAGCAGCACATCCTCACCGCGCCAGACCTCTCCCATGCCGCCGGCCGCGATCCGGTCGGTCAGCCGGTAGCGGCCCGCGAGCAGGTAATCGGTCACACTATTTCCCGAGGGATGCCAGGTAGGCCTTGATGACCTGGACAGCGATGGGTGCGGCCGCGGTTGCTCCGTAGCCCCCGCCTTGAATTATGACGCCGACGGCGATCTGCGGGTTGTCGTAGGGCGCGTAACAAGTGAAAACGGCGTCGTTGAGGCCGGTGTTGTTCACTCCGTTCTGCGCGGTACCGGTCTTGCCGGCCATGGTGAAGCCCACCGCCGCGGTGTTGTACGCGTTCGCCGTGCCGTCGGAGTCCTGGACCACGGCGAGCATCATCTGGCCCAGGTCAGACGCGACGGTGGGCGAGACCGGCTGGCTCAGCTGGGCCGGCGAGGTCGTCTCAACCGTGCTCAGGTCGCTGGCGGTGACCTGCTTGACCAGGTATGGCGTCATCAGCTTGCCGCCGTCGGCGACGGTCGCCGCGAACATGGCCTCCTGCAGCGGGGTCACCGTGTCGCTGTACTGCCCGATGGCCGAGAACGCGGTCAGCGCCTTACTGGGCGGGATGACATAGTTGCTCGGCGTCACCGGCATCGGGATCCGCAGCGTCTTGCTGTTCATGCCGAAGAACTGGGCGAAGTTGTTGAGCGTCGACCCCCCGAGGGTCAGGCCGAGGCTGCCGAAGGTGGTGTCGCACGACTGGGCGAAGGCGGTGATCAGCGGCGCCTGGCCGCTGCCGGTCCCGCACACCTCGCCGTCGTTGTTGGTCAGGACGTGCGTCGTCTGCGGCAGCGTGAGCTGCGTGGGTGAGTTGACGCTGGTCTGCGGGGTGCTGTCCGGGTTCTGGGTGAGGTACGCCGAGCTGGTCACGATCTTGAATGTGGAGCCGGGCGGCCAGGTGAAGTTGATGGCCCGGTCCAGCAGCGGGTTGTCGGCCTCCCGGAGCAGGGTCTGGTCGGCCGCGTTGAGCTGCTTGCCGTTATGAGTGGCTAGCACGTTGGGGTTGTAGCTCGGGTAGGAGGCCATGGCCAGGATCGCGCCGGTCTGCGGGTTCAGCGCGACCACGGCGCCCGGCTTGCCGCCGGTCTGCGTCTGCAGCGCGCTCCAGGCCGCATTCTGGGCCTTGGAGTTGATCGTCAGGGTGACGTTGGCGCCCTTGCGCGGCTTGCCGGTGAGCAGGTCGATGAAGTTCCGGACCGTGAGCGAGGAGTTGCTCCCGTTCAGCACCGAGTTCTCGTAGTACTCGATGCCGCTCTCGCTGTACAGGGTGTCGTAGCCGGTGACCGGGGCGTACTCGGGGCCGTACGGGTACTTCCGCTGGAACTTGTAGATGTCGCTACTCGGGGTTGACTCGGCGATCGTCACGCCGTCCGAGGTGACGATGCTGCCGCGCTGGTACTGGAACTGCGCCTCGAAGGCACGAGCGTTGTTCGGCTTGGTGGCCAGGCTGGCCGGCTCGAAGCCCTGCAGGTAGTTGATGTTAATCAGCAGCAGCAGGAACATCACCAGGACGGCGATCGATATCCGGCGCAGCGCGCGGTTCACTGCAGCGTCACGACCTGCGTCAGCCCCTCCTCCTGGATCGGACGGGGCGGCGGGCGGCGGGCGCTGTCACTGATCCGGATCAGCAGAGCGATGAGCATCCAGCTGGCCACCAGCGACGATCCGCCCTGGGACAGGAACGGCGTGGTGATGCCAGTCAGCGGGATCAGCCGGGTCACCCCGCCGACGATCACGAACACCTGCAGCGCGAGCATGAACGACAGGCCGCCCGCCAGCAGCTTGGAGAACGGGTCCTTGACCGACATGGCGGTGCGCAGCCCGCGCTGCACGATCAGCCCGTAGATCAGCAGGATGGCCATCAGCCCGGCCAGGCCCAGCTCCTCGCCGAAGGCGGTGAACACCAGGTCGCTCTGCACCAGCGGCGTGATGTACGGCTGGCCGCCGCCCAGGCCCTTGCCGAGCAGCCCGCCGCTCGCCATCCCGTACAGGCCCTGGACCAGCTGGTAGGCGTTATGGCTGGGGTTCAGCCCGCTGAACGGGTGCAGCCAGATCTGGAACCGCTCGCCGACGTGGCTGAACAGCTTGCTGGCCGCGTACGCACCCGCGACGAACATGACGAAGCCGAGCAGTAGCCAGGACGTCCGCGAGGTGGCGATGTACAGCATCGCGACGAACAGGCCCATGAACACCGCGCTGGTGCCGATGTCGCTCTCGAACACCAGCAGCAGCAGGCTGGCCACCCAGATAACCAAGATCGGGCCCAGGTCGCGCGCCCGCGGCAGGTCGATGCCGAGCACCCGGCGGCCGGCCAGGGCCAGCACGTCACGCTTGGCCACCAGGTAGCCGGCGAACGAGACGGCCAGCGCCAGCTTGGCGAACTCCTCGGGCTGGACGGTGAACGTGCCGAGCCGGATCTGGATCTTGGCCCCGTACACCTCGCTGATCGAGGCCGGGAGCAGCGCGGGCAGTGCGAGCAGCCCCAGCCCGATGGCGCCGAGCGTGTAGGTGTAGCGCTGCAGCACGCGCGGCTCGCGGACCAGAAGCAGGACCGCCGCGAAGCATCCGACGCCGATGGCGGTGTAGACCACCTGGATGGCTGTCGCGGACGAGCTGAGCGGGGCGCTGAGCAGGTTGCCCTGCTGCGCCAGCCGGTAGGTCATCACGATGCCGAGGCCGTTCAGCAGGGCCGCGAGCGGGAGCAGCAGCGGATCGGCCCACGGGGCTAGCCGGCGCACCGCCAGGTGGCCGGCGACGGTGATGACGACGAACGCGCCCAGGTACTCCGCCAGCGACGCGGGCAGCTTGCCCTGCAGGCTGTAGCCCACGTTCGCGAAGGCGAACGCGACCAGCGCGAAGGCAAAGATCAGCATGGTCAGCTCGGTGCGCCGCCTGCTCCGCGACGCGGGGATCAGCGGGCTGTCCGGGTCGACCGCCGGTGACGGGGCGGTGATGCTGCTCACCAGCGCCTCACGGCGTCTCGCGAGCCCGCGCCCCCGGTCAAGAGGACCCCGAGCCGGTCGGCGCCAGGGCGCTGGCCGGGATGCCGAACGCCGCCGACGACGGGCACATCGCCCCCGCAGGGGCCGGCTGCACGGGTGGCTTGGGGAGCTTGGGGGGTTTGCTGGCGGGTTTCGCCTTGTGGGCCTGGGCCACCTCGATGTTGTACTTGTTCTGCGCGTTCGCCCAGTTCTGTAGCGCAACGTACGCGCTGCTGCAGTTCTGGACGGCGGCGCGGATGTTCGCCACCACCTGACGGACCTGGGTCAGGCCGCCCGTGCTGTAGGCGGTCTTCACCGTCTGCTGGTAGTTCGACGGCACCTGGGCCAGCGCGATCCCGGTCTGCTCGTACGGGCTGGACCAGCTGAACCCGGCGATGTGCTCGCTGATGCCGCGGTAGATGACGACCTGGCCGCCGCTGTCGGCCGCGACGTAGTACTGCTCCTGGCTCACCCGGTAGAAGATGTAGCCGCCGCCGATGACCACCGCCACCAGCACCAGCAGCGCGGTCGTCACGATCGGCCAGCGGCGGCGGCGGCGGCCGGGCCCGGCGCCCCGGGCTCGCCGGGGCTGCGCGCGGTGGCTGCGCCGGGCCTGCGTCAACCGCGGGTCGGCGCCGTTCCCGCTGGCCGGCAGTGACATGACCGCGGAGGTCATCATCGGGTCCAGGTCGTCCACGGCTGGCTGCGGTGCGGTCCGGGGGTCGTCCTCGTGGTGGTCCTCGTAGCGGTCGAACGGCCCCGTACCGTCGGTCAGCCTGAGGTCGCCCAGCATGGCGGCCGCCCCGGCCAGCACCGGCGCATTCGGCGGCAGCCGGGTGGTGGCCGCGTCCACGACGTCGGCCACGATGCAGGTGATGTTGTCCGGGCCGCCGCCGTGGATCGCGAGGTCGATCAGCTGGCGGGTGACGATCTCGAGGTCCTCGATGCTCGACAGCGTGTCTCGCAGCGTCTCGTCACTGACCACGCCGGACAGGCCGTCCGAGCAGAGCAGGTAACGGTCGCCGGGCAGGCTCTCGTGCACCGACAGGTCGGGCTCGGCCATCGACCGGCCGTCCAGCGCCCGCAGCAGCAGCGAGCGCTGCGGGTGGGTGGAGACGTCGTCGGCGCTGATCCGGCCCTCGTCGACCAGCGACTGCACCAGCGTGTGGTCGTGGGTGATCTGATAGAGCTCGCCGTCGCGCAGCAGGTACCCGCGGGAGTCGCCGATGTGGCAGACGCCCGCGTGTCCGTCGGACCACAGCAGCGCGGTCAGCGTGGTGCCCATGCCCTCGACGGCCGGGTTGGCGATAATCTTCTCCTGCAGCCGGGCGTTAGCCATGGCCACCGCCATCGCCAGCTCCTGCAGCATGTCGCCGGTGGCCTGCGCGGAGTCGAGTTCCGCCATCGACGCGATGGTCAGCGCGCTGGCCACCTCGCCGGCCGCGTGGCCGCCCATCCCGTCGGCCACCGCGAGCAGGCGCGGCCCCGCGTACGCCGAGTCCTCGTTTCCTTCGCGGAGGAGGCCGACGTCCGAACGTACCGCGAAGCGGAGTTCAAGTGTCATCTGCGCAGTTCCAGAACGGTCTTACCGATACGGATCGGCACGCCCAGCGGAACGGGCATCGGCCGCGTCACCTTTTGCCGGTCCAGGTAGGTGCCGTTGGTCGAGCCGAGGTCCTCGACGATCCACTGGCCGTCCTGCGGGAAAATTCGGGCATGTCGGCTTGAAGCGTAGTCGTCGTTCAGCACGAGCGTGGCATCATTCGCCCGCCCCAGCGTGATCTGCTGCTGGGCGAGATCCAGGCTAGTGCCCTTCAGCGCGCCGGCCGTCACTACCAGAAGGCGCGGTGAACCGCGGCCGGCCCGCTGGGGCCGGGCCTGGCGCGGCGGCCGCGCGTTCTGGGTCTGGCGGCCGCGGTTCCGCCGGGGCGACGTGGCCGGCCCGCCGAGCAGGTCAGTGCGTACTACGCCGATCGCGGCGATGACGAATAGCCACAGCGCGGCCAGGAAAGCCACCCTGATGATGGTGAGGGANNTCACTGAGCGCGACTCGCCGGACCGGCTGGCCGTTGACGAAGGTGCCGTTGGTAGAGCCTAGGTCAACCAGCACGACTTGGTCGTGCTCGACCCGCAACTCGGCGTGGTGCCGGGAGACGCCGGGGTCCACCAGGCGCAGGTCGCAGTCTGTCCCGCGGCCCAGCAACGTCACCGGGGTCACCAGCTCATAGGTGTGCTGGCCGCCGTCGCCCTCGGGCGTCCGCGGTCCGGAGACCAGCAGCCGNNGTCGAGCCGCGGATCACGCCGGACCGGATCCGGAAGGTGCCGGTGGTCATGTCGGGTACGCCCTCGAACCGCATCCGCACCGGGCCCACAAAGGAGTAGCCCTGTTCCTTGGCGTAGTCCCGGGCCAGGTTGGCCAGCTCGACGCCCAGGCTCTCGGCGTACACATCGAGACGGTCGTGGTCGCTCTCGGCGAGCTCGACGACGAAATCGTTCGGCACCAGGGTGCGGCCCTTGGCCACGATGGCGGCGCGGTCGTCCATCTCCCGCTGTACCGCGCTGGCCACCTCGACGGGCTGCAGTTCAGACCTGAAGGCGCGGGCGAAGGCACCCTCTACCATTCCTTCAAGTCGGCGCTCGAAGCGCTGCAGAACTCCCAACGTGCCACCTCCCTTCCCGTCTCATCACCCGATCGTATCTGTGGCGCGGGAGCGCTCGGGGTCGTGCTAACCTACTCGTTGCCCGGGGCGGGTGGCGGAACGGCAGACGCGCACGGTTCAGGTCCGTGTGTCCGAAAGGACGTGAGGGTTCAAATCCCTCCTCGCCCACGAGTCGGCTTACCGTCTTCGCTGGCCTTTTGGGCCAGCTTCGCGGTGGACCTCGGAGTACTGACCCGGGGGGGCGACCCCCCGGACCCCCCGCGTGGCTCCCTCTTTTGCTGAGGTGCCCGCCGACGGCCTGGTTCTGCGTCGGTGGGCGGTGCCCTTGGTGCTTTCTTCTTCCTCTTCTGCTCTTTCCTCTTGCTTTGCTCTTACTCTTCTTATTCCTGCTGGTTGTTCTTGTTCCTGCTGGGTTAGGGGACGACTATTACGGGGCAGCGGGCGTGGCGGGCTAGCCAGCCGGATACGGAGCCGGCGATGCGGTGCCAGATGTGGGTGGGGGCGCCGATTACTAGAGCGTCGGCGCTGTATTCCTCGGCGGCGGCGGCGAGTTCGCGGGCCGGGCTGCCGCGCCGGGTGCGGACGTGGACGTCGACCTCGGCATTGCCGGTCACCTGGTCTAGCTCGGCCAAGAGCCAGCGCTCCAGGGCGTCGGCGTCGCGCGGTACGCCTACCACCTGGCCGGTGAGGGGCTCGCAGTAGACGCCGGACGAGCAGACGTACACGATGAGCAGGGGCCGGCCGAGGCGCATGGACAGCCCGGCCGCGTAGGCCAAGGCGTTGCGGCTGGACGCTGAACCGTCGTAGCCGGCCACGACCGGATGCTCGAGCCGGAGCGCGGGTACCTCGCGCTCGGGGCGGCGATCTCTCTTGGGGGTCGGCCGACCGGGCCGGGACGGCCGACCCGGGGCCGGCTGGCCTGGTTCCGGTTGGCCCGGTGACGGGCTTGACTCTGCCTGGTCCATGCTCCGCGTCCTAGCGCAAGACCGTTTCTCCGGCCATACGGTGATGAATGCCCCGGATCAACGGCCTTACTCGTATTTGAAGAGCACTATAGATCAGCGGAGCGCCATATGGTGAGTACTCATGGCCGCCAGGCCTGGCCTTGGTCCGCGCATACCGGTTTACCTGCTCGGCCCTGGCTGGGTGGTGGGACGATGTTGAGATGACCGCGGAGCCAGCGGGGATGATAAGCAGCCGCACCGACGCGATGGCGCGGGCCGTGATCGAGTGCGCGGCCGACGCGATCATCGCGTTCGGCACCGACCGCAAGGTGATGCTGTGGAACCCGGCCGCCGAGCGGATGTTCGGCTGGACGGCGGCTGAGGTCGTCGGCTTGGAGCCGCAGATCATCCCCGAGGAGCTGAAGGCCGAGCACAACGCGGTCCTGGAGCGAATCCGCGCCGGCGGCCAGATCTCCTTCGCCACCCGTCGGATCCGCAAGGACCGCACGGTCATCGACCTGCGGATCGACACCAGCGCGCTGATCGACGGCGCCGGCGAGGTGACCGGCTGGGTCAACATCTGCCATCAGGCCGGCGAAGACGACCTGGCCCGGCACTACATGGCCGAGCGCGCCCGGGTGGTGCGCCGGCTCGGCGACGTGGTCGCCGACATGAACGCCCAGCGCGACCTGGAATCGGTCCTCGACCGCATCGCGGCCAGCCTGCGCGAGCTGACCAGCGCCGACGGCGGCGGCTTCGTGATCATCGAAGAGGACACCTTGCGGCTGGTCAGCACGGCCGGCCTGCCCGCCCGGCTGCGCGGCCGGACTGCGGCCCTGTCCGCCAGCCTGGTCGGGGAGCTCATGCGTTCGGGCAAGACGGTCATGATGGCCACCGGGGAATCGGGCGGCTTCGACGACCTGATCTGGTCCGCCCTGCCCGGCCTGCACACCATCGCGCTCAGCCTGTCTCACGTGGGGGGCAAGCCCTACGGTGCGCTGTACGCGCTGTACAGCCGGCGCAAGCTGAGCCACGTGGAGCTGGAACTGCTCGAACTGCTGGCCGGACACGCCGGCGTGGCGCTGACCAACGCGATGGCGTTCGAAGAGGTCGTCCGCCAGCGGGCCCACGAACGGGCGGTCATCGACGGCAGCGCGGACGGCATCGCCGTGCTGGACGAGGCGGGCCTGGTCCGGCAGTGGAACCCGGCCGCGCACCGGATTACCGGCATCCCCGGGCCGGACGCGATCGGCAAGCCGCCGCCGTTCCCGCTGCCCGAGCCGGACGCGATGCTCAACTGCAAGCTGCCCAACGGGCGCTGGCTCGACGTGCTGCGCACCGCGCTGGCCGACGACGGCGAGCAGGTCATCGACTTCCGTGACGTGACCGCGGCCAAGGAGCTTGAGGAGGCCAAGGACCTGTTCCTGGCCACTACCAGCCACGAGCTGCGCACGCCGATCACCGTGGTCCAGGGCTTCGCCAGCACGCTGGCCAGGCGGTGGGATCAGCTCGGCGACGCCGAACGCCGGGCCGCGGTGCGGACCATCGCCGAGCGAGCTGGCTCACTGGGCCGGCTGGTCGAGCAACTGCTGCTCGGCTCGCGGGCCGGGGCCGACCAGCTTCCGGTCAGCAACGGCCCGTTCGACCTCGGCGCGGTGCTGCGCGGCGCCGCCACCGCGTTCCGGCCGCTGTCGGACAAGCACACCGTGCTGGCCGAGATCCCCGACGACCTGCCGGCCGCCAGCGGCGACACGATGGCCACCGACATCATCGTCGGGCAGCTGCTGGAGAACGCGTTCAAGTACTCACCTCACGGCGGCACCGTCGTCGTGCGGGCCCAGGTGACCGGCGCCTGGATCGAGGTGACGGTGGAGGACGAGGGCATCGGCGTCGCCGCCGGGGATCACGAGCGCATCTTCGACCGGTTCTACCAGGGCGAGACGGGCGACCGGCGCCGGTTCGGCGGCATCGGCATCGGCCTGTTCATCGTCCGCAGCCTGGCCGAGGCCCAGCACGGCGAGGTCACGGCGAGCTCGCGCCCGGCGGGGGGCACGGTCATGCGGCTGCGGCTGCGGCCCGCGCAGTGCTGATTACCCGGCCTGATCACCCGGCGGTGTGATCGACTTCGACCGACCCACGTTGGCGAGGCTCGCCGCCGGTGGCTTCCAGGTAGGCGTCGATGATTCCGGGCACGTCGTGGCCCTGCATCATGATCTGGCCCTTCTCCAGCCAGATGACCCGGTTGCAGCTGGCTTCGATCTCACCCAGGTTGTGCGCGACGAGGAACACCGTGCCCGCCTCCCCGCGCAGCTGCATGATCTTCTCGTGGCTCTTGGCCCGGAAGTTCGCGTCGCCGGTGGCCAGCGCCTCATCGATCATCAGGATCTCGTGGGTCTTAGCCGCGGCGATGGAGAACCGCAGCCGCTGGGCCATCCCGGTGGAGTACGTCCGCATCGGGTAGTCGATGAAGTTGCCGACCCCGGAGAAATCCACGATGGACTCGTAGCTGTCCTTGACCTCCTGCGGGCTCATGCCCATGGCCAGGCCGCCGAGCACCACGTTCCGCTCCCCGGTCAGGTCGTCGAGCAGCGCGGCGTTGACGCCGAGCAGGGCGGCCTGCCCGCTGGTGTACACGCAGCCCTTCTCGGGCGGGAGCAGGCCGGCGACGGCCTGCAGCAGGGTCGACTTGCCCGACCCGTTCCGGCCGATGATCCCGATCGCGTCGCCGTGGTTGACCACGAACGAGATGCCCCGGATGGCGTGCACCTCGCGGACCGACGGGCGCCGCTGGCGCTTGACCACCCGCATGAGCGCGGTCGCCGCGGTGCCCTTGTCGCCGCCCGCGCCGAACACGCGGTAGACGACATGAAGATCGTCGACGATCACGGTCGGCGCGAAGTCGGTGCCGGTGGACATACTCCAGACGTTACCGTGCTCTACTCTTCCCCCGGGCCCACCCTGCTCTTCCCCCGAACCCACCCTAGGGGCGGCGTCACCGAGAGATTTGCCTGAGACGCAGTTAGAGCTGCGATATCAGCGGTGTCCACGGGTTTCCAGGGCCGCTGAACGGGGCATTTCCCCGCTCGTACCAGGTTCGCGCACGGTGGGACAGCATAGCCGGGCTGGCATGGAGGTGACTGAGTCGAGCGTCCTACAGCTCCCGTTCACCGCGTCAAGCGTCGGTATGGCCCGGCGGCTCTTGGTGTCCGACCTTGCCGACGCCGGCGTGTGTACGTCCGCCGTGGCCGACGCCGCCGTGGTGATCAGCGAGCTACTCAGCAACTCCCTGCGGCACGGGGGGCCGTTGCCCGGTTCGCGCCTGCATGTCGCCTGGGACCTGGACGCCGGCAGCGTCCGGGTCTCGGTCAGCGACGGCGGCGGCGCCACCCGGCCTGAGCTCGGCGAGCCGACCCCGACCGCGACCGGGGGCCGCGGCCTGCGGATCGTGGCCCGGCTGTCACGCCGCTGGGGGACGCGCTGCGACGACGAAGGCACCACGGTGTGGGCGGAGGTCTTGATCATGCCGCTGGAGACGGTGGCGGTGCCGGCCGCCGCGGCGGAGGGCGCCTTAGCGCAGCGGATCCGTGGGCGTCAGCTAACTCTCAGCATGCGCTCAACGTAGCCACCTGGCTTCCGGGCGCGCGGCGCGGTAAGGTTCGGCTCGTGGAGCTTAATGTCTCGAGTCGATTTCACGATGATCACACGATCGTGACTATTTGCGGGGAGATCGATCTCTACACCGCTCCGCGGCTGCACAGCGAGCTGGTCGGTCTGCTTGCCGACGGTATGCCCGCCCGGGTGATCATCGACATGTCCGGCGTGGAGTTCTGCGACTCCACCGGCATGAACGTGCTGCTGTCTTGCCTGCGCCGGGCGCGCGAGCGCGGCGGCGAGCTGGAGATCGCCGCGCCCAAGCCCGCGGTGCGCAAGATCCTCCAGGTCACCGGGCTCGACTCGGTGTTCACGCTGGTGGAGGACACCGACCCGCGAGGGCTCAGCCGCCCTAAGCCAGCCGTCCCGCAGTAAACGCCGGACCCGGCACCGGCCCGTTGACTTAGGATCGGGCCCATGTCAGGGTCGGTCTCCGGCGAGGTCGCGGTGGTCATCCCGGCGCTGAACGAGGCGGACCGCATCTCGGCTACGGTGACGGCCGCGCTCGGACTGCCCGCGGTGGCGCTGGTCGTTGTGGTCGATGACGGCTCGAAGGATGCCACGGCCACCGCGGCGCGGCGGGCGGGCGCGGTCGTGACGCGGCACGCCCGGAACCGGGGCAAGGGCGCCGCGCTGGAGACCGGTGCCGAGGCGGTACGCCTGCTGGACCAGCGCGAGCAGCGCGAGCCCGCGCGGCACCTGCTGTTCCTGGACGCCGACCTGGGCGGTACCGCCGCCCTGGCCGGGCCGCTGATCGAGCCGGTCGTGGCCGGCGCGGCGGACATGACGATCGCCGTCTTCACCACCACGGTCAAGCTCGGCGGGCATGGCCTGGTCGTGGGCCTGTCCGGGGCCGGCATCCGCCGGGCCACCGGCTGGCGGCCCGCGCAGCCGCTGAACGGGCAGCGTTGCCTGACCCGCGCGGCGTTCGAGGCCGCCCGCCCGCTCGCGCGCGGCTGGGGCGTGGAGACGGCGCTGAGTATCGACCTGCTGCGTAAGGGACTGCGGGTCACCGAGGTGGAGGTCGAGCTCGCGCACCGGGCCACCGGCACCGGGATGCGGGCCCAGTTGCACCGCGCGCACCAGCTCACCGACGTGGCCAGGGCTCTCGCCGCCCGGCTATGACCACCGGGCCGCTCCCCGGCGTGCCAAGTCCGGTTGACCTGGCCGGCGCAGCCGGGCCGGGCTGGCATGATGTGGGCTATGCCAGTTGCCTACCTGGGGCCTGAGGGCACCTTCTCCGAGGCGGCGCTACGCCTCGCCGATCCCGGTGCCGAGCCCCTCTCGTGCCCGACCATCCAGGCCGCGCTCGCCGCGGTCCGGAGCGGAGCGGCGGACCGAGCCGTGGTGCCCATCGAGAGTTCGGTCGAGGGCGTCGTTACCGCCACCCTGGACGACCTTGCCGCCGGGAACGACCTGGTCATCGTCGCCGAGCTGCAGGTTCCGGTGGCGTTCGCGCTGCTGGCCCAGGCCGGTACCGCGCTCGGTGACGTCAAACGGGTGGGCGGTCACCCGCAGGCCATGCCGCAGTGCCGGGGCTGGCTGGCGGCCAACCTGCCCGACGCGGAGTGGGTGCCGGTCGCGTCGAACGCCGAGGCGGCCCGGCAGGCCGCCGACGGGCAACTCGACGCGGCGCTGGCCGGCGCCTTCGCCGCCGACCGGTACGGCCTGCAGGTCCTCGTGCCCGATGTGCACGACCGGGCCAACGCCGTGACCCGGTTCGTCGTGGTGGCGGCGCGCGGCCCGCTGCCGGCCCGGACCGGGACGGACCGGACCTCGGTGGCCGCGTTCCTGGCCGAGGATCGGCCCGGCGCGCTGCTCGAGATCCTCAGTGAGTTCGCGGTGCGCGGCATCAACTTGACCACGATCCAGTCCCGCCCGACCGGCGACCGGCTCGGCCAGTACTACTTCTTCGTCGATTGTGAAGGGCACGTGGACGACGCGCGGGTCGGCGAGGCGCTGATGGGGCTGCGCCGGGTCTGCCGCGACGTGCGCTTCCTGGGCAGCTACGCCCGCTGCGACGGCGGCGTCACCCAGGTCCGGCCGGGCACCTCCGACACCGAGTTCGCCGAGGCCGCCGCGTGGCTGGGACGGCTGCGCTTCGGCCGTCCCTAGGGCGGGTTAGCCGGGGAAGGCAGGGTGGGCTCGCGGGAACGGCACAGTGGGCTCGCGGGAAAAGCAGGGTGAGGTCGCTGAAAAGGCAGCGCACGCGGCCCGGTCGTTCGGATTAAAGATACGGACCCGAGCCCGGACGGGGCGGCTCCTGTTCGGCGCCTGGCGGCATCTGCATCATGCCCGGCGGCAGCGCGCGGCGCATCTGCTCGAGCTGGGCCCGGGCCGCCATCTGCTGGGCGAACAGCGTGGTCTGGATGCCGTGGAACAGGCCCTCCAGCCAGCCGACCAGCTGGGCCTGCGCGACCCGGAGCTCGCCCTCACTGGGCAGCTCGTTCTCGGTGAACGGCAGCGACAGCCGTTCCAGCTCGCTGACCAGCTCGGGCGCGAGCCCGTCTTCGAGCTCCTTGATCGAGCTCTCGTGGATCGCCTTCAGCCGGGCCCGGCTCTTCTCGTCCAGCGGGGCCGCCCTGACCTCTTCCAGCAGCTGCCTGATCATGCTGCCAATCCGCATGACCTTGGCCGGCTGCTCGACCATCTCGGTGACCGGGCGCTCGTGCTCGCCGCTCTCGTCCTGGGGGTTCCCTGATCTGGCTATACCGTCGGGACCCACCACGAGGACCTGGGGGTGCTCTTGTATTTCAGGGTTACTCATCCTCCTAGTCTGTCCCCCCGGCCGGCCGTTGCGAACCACCGGGTCAGGTAGCAACGGCACCTGTGCCACCCGGGCTCAACACTTAGAGCCACCAAACATGTGCACTGGGTATCGAAATTACGCGGGATTTGTCCTACGCTCGGATTGACAGACGAACCCCGCCCGCATGCGCCCACCGATGAGGACCAAGGGGGATGACCCCGTGACCGCGAATAACGATACGCCCCAGGTATTGAGCGACGGCGCGAACGACGACGGCCCGTTCGGCCGCCAGTGGCGCGACGACGCCGACGCCGGATCCTACGGGCCGTGGTTCGGCTGGGAGGAGCAATCGGAGCCGTCCGACGCGGACGGCTACCCGCAGCCGTCCTTCTACGGGGACGAGGGGCGTCACGACGAACCAGAGTCCCCGGGTTACCCGGAGGTGCCCAGGTACCGGCAGGAACCGGAGTACCCGCGCGGACCGGGGTACGCTCCGCTGGTGTCCGACCACCCGGGGTATCCGCCCGGCCCCGGCTACGCCCCGGATTCGGACTACGCGCACGACCTGGGCTACCCGCACGACGGCTGGAACGAGCCGGCCGCGGAGTACGGGCACCCGCTCGATGCCCGACAGGTACCCGAGGCCCAGTACCCGGGCTACGCGCCGGACCCG
>PLDT01000512.1:0-5747 GCA_003136255.1 Actinomycetota bacterium | reverse complement strand
CTGGCCCGGCTGGAGGCCGAAACCGGGATCAAGCTGATCCAGCGGGCCGGGCGGGGCATCCGGCTCACCGACGCGGGCCGCCTGCTGGCCGAGCGCGGGGCCGAGGTAATCGGCCGGCTGGACGCCGCGGAGAACGAACTGGCCGCCTACACCGGGCTGCGGGCCGGGCGGCTGCGGCTGGCGGCGTTCCCGTCCGCGCTGGGCACGATCGTGCCGACCGCGGCGGCCATGCTGCGCGCCAAGCAGCCCAGCATCGACCTGCGGCTGACCGAGGCCGAACCGCCCGAGGCGCTGCGTATGCTCCGGGCCGGGTATGTCGACGTCGCGCTGGTGTTCCGGTACCTCCCGGACGATCCGGGCCCGGACGGGCCGGACGCGGAAAGCACGGACAGCGCGGGTTTCGGTGCGGGCTTCGGTACGGACGAGGACGGCGCGATCGACATCACCGAGGGGCTGCGCGAGCGGCTGATCCTGGACGAGCCCGTGCACCTGGTCATCTCCGCGCACACGGCCGACGGTCCGCCGGACCTGTCCCGGTACGCGCGCCACCGCTGGATCGCGGGCTGCGACCGCTGCCGGGCCAACCTGCTCCGGCAGTGCGCGCAGGCCGGGTTCGTTCCTAAGATCGCGTTCACCACCGACGACTACGTGGCGGTCCAGGCGCTGGTGGCCGCGGAGCTCGGCGTCTCGACCCTGCCCGCGCTGTGCCTGCGGGCGGCGCGGCACCCCGGGATCAAGACCGTGCCGCTGCCGGGCGTGCACCGGCAGGTGTTCGCGGTTCGGTACGGCGACCCGCCCGACCCGTCCGCGGTGACCATGCTGATGGACGTGCTGCGCGGCGCGGTCGAGCCCGCGGGACCGGCGGGGCCGGCCGGATGAAGCCGGCCGAGGGCGGCGGCGGGGATCTCGAGCCGCTGCCCGGTCAGCTGCTGCTGCCCGGCATGCCGGATCCGGCCCCGGAGCCCGGTACCGGGCAGGCGCCGCTGCCGGGGCTGGACGACCTTCGCGGTCCGGGGCCGGGGGACGATCCGGAACTGGCCGCGGTGGCCGCGGCGCTGACCGCGCTGGACTCCGGCGGTACGCGGATGGCGGCCGCGATCCGCGGCGCGCTGGACATGCTGCTGGACGGGCAGCACACCGGACGGTACCGGTGGGATCAGCTGCACAAGACGGAGAAGACGCACGCCGGGACGCTGGTCGAGATCGCGCTGGCCCGGGAGCTGGCGCTGCCGGACGGCACGGCGCTGGACTACACGATCGCGGGCGCCGACGTGGACTGCAAGTTCTCCCACCGGCTGGGCGGCTGGATGATCCCGCCCGAGGCCGACGGGCAGCTCATGCTGCTCGTGCAGGCCAGCGACGAGGACGGCACCTGGTCGGCGGGCCTGGTCCGGACGGTCTCCGGGCACCTGAGCCCGGCAGGCAACCGGGACGGCAAGCGCGCCCTCAACGACCGCGGCCGGGCCGCGGTCTGCTGGCTGCATCACCGGGCCGCGCTGCAGGAGAACGCGCTGATCAGGCTACCGGAACGGGACGTGGCGGCGATCTTCGCTTTGTCCTCGGGGCAGCAGCGGGTGAACGAGCTGTTCCGGCGGGCGCAGCGGATGAGGGTCAGCCGGACGGTGGTGGCCACGGTGGCCATGCAGGACGACTACATGAAGCGGGTGCGGGACGGCGGCGGCGCGCGGGACCAGCTGCGGGCCGAGGGCATCGTGATCTTCGGCGACTACGCCAGCGACCAGCGGCTCGCCTCGGCCCTGGACCTGCCGCGTCCCGGCCCGGGCGAGTTCGTCAGCGCCCGGCTGGCCCGGCGCTCGGTCCGGCCTGACGGGGGCGGGCACGACCCGTACGCCCGGTCCGTCCGGCTGGACGGCGCCGACTGGCTGCTCGCCGGGCCCGCCGACGCGGTCGGGCCGGCACCCGCGCTGCCGCGCTGAGCCGACCGGGGCCGGCGCCGGCGCGCTGAGCGGGTCGCTAGGCTGCGGGGATGGCGGAGGACAGGCCGGCGGCGCTGGTGACTGGGTCGGCGAGCGGCATCGGCCGGGCCGCGGCGCTACGGCTGGCCCGGGCCGGTTATGACGTGGCGATCAACTACCGGCGTTCGGAGGACAACGCCCGGCGTACCCTGGCCGAGCTGGAGGCCCTGGGCGGCCGGCCGCTGGCGTTGCGCGGTGACGTCAGCGACGACGCCGCGGTGGCGGCGATAGTAGCGGCGGCGGGCGACGCGTACGGCCGGCTGGACGTGCTGGTGAACAACGCGGGCCTGACCAGCTCGACCCCGCCCGACGACCTGGACGGCGTCGACCTAGCCGAGTGGGACCGGGTGTTCGCGGTCAACGTCCGCGGGCTGTTCCAGGTCACCCGGGCCTGCGCGGAGCGGCTACGGGCCGCACGCGGGAGCGTGGTGAACGTGGCCTCGATCGTCGGGCTGCGCCCTGGCCCGCAGCCGCTGGCCTACGCGGCCAGCAAGGCGGCCGTGGTCAGCCTGACCCGGACGCTGTCCCGGGTGCTGGCGCCCGAGGTCCGGGTCAACGCGGTCGCGCCGGGCTGGATCGCCGGGGAGTGGATGCAGCGCACGCTCGGCGAGGACTACGACCGGCTGATGGAGCGCCGGGCCACCTGGACCCCGATGAAGCGGAACGTGACCGCGGAAGACGTGGCCGAGACGATCTACTCGCTGGTCGCCGCCAACCCGTTCGTCACCGGCGAGACGATCGTCATCGACGGCGGTTACGCCGCCACCACGTGAGCGGACTTACGATCTGCCCATGGCAGACGGTTCGCGGCAGACGGTACACGAGGGACGCTGGACACTGGAGCACCGGTTCGAGTCGCCGTGGCACTACCTGCCGGCCGAGGTGGCGCCGGGAACGGCCGGGCTGCGGGTCGAGCTGGAGTACGCGCCGGACGACGGGACCGTGCTCGACCTGGGATGTCTCGGACCGGGCGGGTTCCGGGGCTGGTCGGGGGGTGCGCGCGGCTGGTTCGCCATCACCGGGGAGGCGGCCACCCCCGGGTACCTGCCGGGCGAGCTCGAGGCCGGGCTGTGGCAGGTGATGATCGGCGTACACCGCGTCCCGCCGGACGGCGTCCCCTACCGGGTCACGGTGCAGACCACGGGCCGCGGCGCGGGACTGCTGCCGGCCGCGGTCCCGGCGCCGCCGGTGCCAGCCGAGCGCCCGGCGCGACGGGAGCTGCCGGCCGGATCTGGCAGGCGGTGGCTCGCGGGCGACCTGCACGCGCACACCGTGCACTCCGACGGCGTGCTGACCGTCCCCGAGCTGGCCGTCCTGGCGGTCGAGCGCGGGCTGGACTTCCTGGCGGTCACCGACCACAACACGGTCAGCCACCACGCGGAGCTGGCCGGCGCGGCCCGGCGGTACGGGATCACGCTGCTGCCCGGGCAGGAGGTGACGACCGACGGGGGGCACGCCGGCGCGCTGGGCGATGTCGGCTGGATTGACTTCCGCCGCCCAGCGGACGACTGGCTGGACGCGACGCAGGCCCGGGGCGGGCTGCTCTCGGTCAACCACCCGTTCGCCGGGCCGGTCAGCTGGACGCACCCGATGGCTCGCCGCCCGCCGCTGGCCGAGGTGTGGCACTGGAGCTGGCTCGACAAGCGCTGGACCACCCCGTTCGCGTGGTGGCTGGCCTGGGACGCCGGGGCGATCCCGGTCGGCGGCAGCGACTGGCACCGGCCCGGGTCGGACGCCCCGCTGGGCTGCCCGACCACCTGGGTCGAGTGCGCGGGCCGCGAGCCGGGCGACGTACTCGACGGCCTGCGGGCCGGCCGGGTGGCGATCTCGGCCGGGCGCGACGGCCCGGTACTGCTGCGGCACGACGGCGATCTCGTCGCGGTCCAGGCCGACGGGACGGTCCTGGCCGGGCCGGGCGGGCCGTGCGCCAGGGTCCGGGGCGAACTGGCCCGGCTGCCCGGCGCGGCGGGCCTGCACCGGCTGCTCGACGCGGGCGGCGCGACCCTGGCGCTCACCCCGTAGCCCGCTAGCGGGACAGGAGCTCCAGGCGGGCGTGCAGCAGGGCCCGGTGGGCCACCACGTCGTCGACCTGATCGGGCTGCTCCGGGCACTCGCCCGCGCCGATGGCGCGGGCCAGGGTGCGGCCGGCGTCGGCGGGGCCGAGCATCTCGAACACCACCAGCGGGTGGTCCTGCGCCGCCTGCTCGGTTTCCGCGCGCAGCCCGGCGGCCTGGGCCACCCAGGCGTCCTTGATCTTTCCGCCGCGCCCGTGGTCGATCAGCACGGACACCGCGTGCTGCCGGTCGCCGTAGGAGAAGGTCATGGTCAGCGACTCCTGGCGGCCGCTGACGTCGGCGTAGTGCCAGCAGTCACCGACCCGGGGGGTCCCGAGCGCGGCGGCCCAGGGCGGGTCGGCCACGCCGCGGGCCGACACCCGGGCGGCGGCCTGGCCGGCGGCGGCCCGCAAGCCAGGCGAGCCGAGCGCGGCCAGGACCCGCAGCAGCGCCAGGGACTCCGGGGTGCCGGCCGCCTCCGCGGCGGGCACCAGCGACCGGGTCAGGGTCTGCATCAGGGAGGCCTGGCCCGCGGCCGAGGCGGCCAGCGCGCCGATCAGGTCCGAGCCCCACAGTTCCGCGTCCACCGGGTCATCGATCTGGTCCAGGAGGCCGGCCGCCTCGGTCAGCACGCCCGCGAAGGTCTCTTCCACCGCCACGGGGGCGAAGAGCCTGGCGACGTCGGGCTCCGCAGGGGGTTCGTCCGTGCTCATGCCGTGCAGGATAAGGCCTACGCGGCCCTACGGCTCTCGGGCGAAGCAGCCGGCCAGGTGATCGTTGACGATGCCGCAGGCCTGCATCGTGGCGTAGGCGGTCACCGGACCGGTGAAGGTGAAGCCATGGCGCTTCAGTTCGGCGCTGAGTGCCTTGGACGCCGGGGTGGTGGCGGGCACGTCAGCCAGGGTCCGCGGCGCGGCGGCGGGCTCCCCCGCGTATTTCCAGACCAGCGCGCTCAGCCCGTCGGGCAGGCCGAGCGCGGCCCGCGCGTTGACGATCACGGCGTTGATCTTGGCGCGGTTCCGCACGATGCCAGCATCGGCGAGCAGGCGCGCCACGTCAGCCTCGCCGAAGGCCGCCACCGCGGCCAGGTCGAAGCCGGCGAAGGCGGCGCGGAAGTTCTCTCGCTTGCGCAGGATCGTGAGCCAGGACAGCCCGGACTGGAAGCCCTCCAGGGACAGCCGCTCGAAGATCTTCGTGTCGCCGCGGACCGGCCGGCCCCACTCCTGGTCGTGGTAGGCCAGGTACTCCGGCGCGCTCAGGCCCCACGGGCAGCGCAGCTGGCCGTCCGGGCCGGGGACCGGACCCTGGTCCGTCACCGGGCCTGTTCCTCGGCGGCAAGCGCGCTATCGGCGTCGAGCGCGTCGTCGGCGGGCCGGGCGTCAGCGTGATCGTCCTGGCCGGGCAGGTCGGCCGGGCGTTCTAGGCTGGGCGAGCGTTCTGGGCTGGGCGGGCGTTCCAGGCTGGCCGGGTCGCCGGACTCCGCGGAACGCGCGTGCTGGGCGCGGTGGACCAGGGGCGGCTCGGCGGGCTGGAGCCCGGGGCGGGCCTGCGTGGCCAGGTCCGCGAGCCGCTGCTGCAGGAAGGCGATCGTGACGTCGCGGTCGCGGACGGCCTGGGCGATCTGCTCCAGCGCCTCGTCGGTTACCTGCATGTTGTAGCCCCACAGGGCCGTGGGCGGGCGCAGCAGGGCGACGTCGGCGGCGGACACCGGGCCGAG
>PLDT01000434.1:0-3352 GCA_003136255.1 Actinomycetota bacterium | reverse complement strand
GAGGGCGTGGCCGCGGTTCCGGTCGCCAACCGCGCGACCATCGGCAACATGTCACCGGAATTCGGCTCCACCTGCGCGATCTTCCCGCTCGATGCGAACACGCTGGAGTACCTCAAGCTCACCGGCCGCCCGGACGAGCAGGTCGCGCTGGTCGAGGCGTACGCCAAGGAGCAGGGCCTCTGGCACGACCCGCAGGCGCAGAACCACGACGTCAGGTACTCCGAGGAGCTCAGCCTCGACCTATCCACCGTGGTCCCGTCGATCGCGGGGCCGAAGCGCCCGCAGGACCGGATCGCGCTCGCCGACGCCAAGACGGCCTTCCGTGATGTGCTGCCCAACTACGTAGACGAAGCCAGCCTGGACAACGGCCTGGACGGCACGTTCCCGGCCTCGGACCCGGTGGCCGCGGGCGACGGCACCAGGGCGTCGAATCCGGTCCAGGTCACGCTCGAAGACGGCACGCGGACCTCCGTCGACCACGGTTCGGTGGTGATCGCCGCCATTACCTCCTGCACGAACACCTCCAACCCCTCGGTCATGGTCGGCGCCGCGCTGCTGGCCAAGAACGCGGTCGATAAGGGCCTCAGCCGCAAGCCCTGGGTGAAGACCTCGCTGGCGCCGGGCTCCAAGGTCGTCATGGACTACTTCGAGCGAGCCGGCCTGGTGCCCTACCTGGACAAACTTGGCTTTAACCTGGTCGGCTACGGCTGCACGACATGCATCGGGAACTCCGGCCCGCTGCCGCCCGCGATCAGCGAGGCGGTGAACGAGGCCGACCTGGCCGTGGCGGCCGTGCTGTCAGGGAACCGGAACTTCGAGGGCCGGATCAACCCGGACGTGAAGCTGAACTACCTGGCCTCCCCGCCACTCGTGGTCGCCTACGCGCTGGCCGGCACGATGGACATCGATCTGAACCGCGAGCCGCTCGGCTCTGACGCCGAGGGCAAGCCGGTCTACCTGGCCGACATCTGGCCCTCGGCGCAGGAGATCGCCGACGTGGTCCAGACCGCGGTGGCGCAGGAGATGTTTACCCGTGACTACGCCGACGTGTTCAAGGGCGACGACAACTGGCGCGGGCTGCAGATCCCGCAGGGCGACACCTTCGACTGGGGCGAGAACTCGACCTACGTGCGCCGCCCGCCGTACTTCGACGGCATGCCGGCCGAGCCCGAGCCGGTGACCGACATCACCGGCGCCCGCGTCCTGGCCATGCTCGGCGACTCGGTGACGACCGACCACATCTCGCCGGCCGGCGCGATCAAGACCGACAGCCCGGCGGGCAAATACCTGACCGAGCACGGCGTGGAGCGGCGCGACTTCAACTCCTACGGCTCGCGGCGCGGCAACCACGAGGTGATGATCCGCGGCACGTTCGCCAACATCAGGTTGCGCAACCAGCTCGCGCCGGGCACCGAAGGCGGCGTCACGGTCAAGGACGGCGAGCAGATGCCGATCTACGACGCCTCCCGCCGCTACCTAGCGGAGGGCACCCCGCTGATCGTGCTCGGTGGTAAGGAGTACGGCTCGGGCTCGTCGCGCGACTGGGCGGCCAAGGGCACCCTGCTGCTCGGCGTACGCGCCGTCCTGGTCGAGTCCTTCGAGCGCATCCACCGGTCCAACCTGATCGGCATGGGTGTCCTGCCGCTGCAGTACCGCCCGGGGGACTCGGCCGCGTCGCTGGGCCTGACCGGGCGGGAAACGTTCGACATCCGCGGCATCGAGGAAATGAACTCAGGACATATGCCGAACGAGGTCGTGGTCTCCGCCGACGGCAAGGAATTCCGCGCTATCGTGCGGATCGACACCCCGGGCGAGGCGGACTACTACCGGCACGGCGGCATCATGCAGTACGTCCTGCGGTCCCTGCTCGCTGCCGGGTAACCGGCTGTAGCTCGGCGGCTGGTGGAACAGCAGGAGGATCCTGATGCGCACGGTGATCTATTCGATGAGCGTGTCGTTGGACGGCTTCATCGCCGGACCCGGCGGTGACATCGGCTGGACCGTGCCGGACCAGGAGCTGTTTCGGTTCCATGTCGAGCAGACGCGCGAGGTCAGCGCGCACCTGTGCGGCCGTGGACTGTACGAGGCGATGCTGGTCTGGGAGACCGCCGAGGCACCCCGCTTCGGCCCGGACGAGCTGGAGTTCGCCCGGATCTGGAAGGCCATCCCGAAGGTCGTGTTCTCCGCCACGCTCGAGCAGGTCCAGGGCAACGCCCGGCTGGCCACCGACGATGTCGCTGGCGAGGTGGCCAAGCTCAAGGAAGCACCGGGTGCGGGCGTGGTGGCAGTGGGCGGCGCGGGCCTCGCCGCCACATTGATCAAGCTGGACCTCATCGACGAGTACCGGCTGTTCGTCATCCCGGTCGTGGTGGGCGGCGGCACGTCGTACTTTCCAGCGCTGGACCGCACGATCGAGCTCGAGCTGCTCGAGACCCGGACGTTCGCTTCCCGGGTCCTCTACCTTCGCTACCTTCGCGGCCAGCGTGGCTGAACCGCTCATCGTCGCCAGGCTCCGGGCGGCGGGCTGCGTCTTCGCCGAGGACGAAGCCCAGCTGCTCATGGCCACGGCCCGGACCCCCGAGGAGCTCGACGCCATGGTGGAGCGGCGGGCGGTCGGCCTGCCTCTCGAGCAGGTCCTCGGCTGGGCCGAGTTCTGCGGACTGCGCATCGCCGTGGATCCCGGGGTGTTCGTCCCGCGCCGCCGCACCGAGTTCCTCGTCCAGCAGGCTGCGGCTCTGGCTCGGCCCGGGGCGATCGTCGTCGACCTGTGCTGCGGCGCGGGCGCGATCGGCGCCGCGCTCGCCGCGGCCGTAGAGGACGCCGAGGTGCACGCGGCGGACCTGGACCCGGCCGCCGTGCGCTGCGCCCGGCGAAACGTCCCCGGGCATGTCTACCAGGGCGATCTTTACCAGCCGCTGCCAGACCGGCTACGAGGTCAGGTCGGGATCGTGGCCGCCAACGTGCCCTATGTACCCACCGGCGAGATCGCGTTCCTCCCGCCGGAGGCCAGGACGCACGAGCCGCTGGTCGCGCTGGACGGCGGACCGGACGGGCTCGACGTGCTGCGCCGCGTGGCAGCCGGGGCGCCCGACTGGCTGGCCCCCGGCGGCCACCTGCTGATCGAGACCAGCGAGCGCCAGGCCCCGACCGCCGCGGCCGCCTTCGAGGCCGGCGGCCTGACCGCCTGGGTCGTTAGCTCATCCGACCTGAGCGCAACCGTCCTGATCGGAACGCCCACGCCGACCTAGACCCGCCGGCCCGTAACACCAGCCTCGACCGCACCAGAGCCTCCCAGCCATCACGCCCCAAACCCTCCGGATAACACGTGATCGTGGCACCGTAACGGGTAGAG
>PLDT01000651.1:0-2830 GCA_003136255.1 Actinomycetota bacterium | reverse complement strand
ACCATGTGCCGGCGCCGCACGACCTCGTCGAAGTCCATCGCCTGCCCGCCCTCCGCCTAGGCCTTCTTGGCCCGCCCCGGCCGGCGCCGCAGCCGCCAGAACAGCCGGCTCAGCAGGGCCAAAGCCGCCGCGCCAATCGCCACCGGGACCACCCGCTTGAGGATGACCGGGCCGGCCAGCTTGACCAAGTTGAGCGAGTTCTCCTGCGCGGGCACACTNNAAGCCGTGCTGGCGGCCGCGCCGCCGCTGCCGTTCCCGGCCTGGACGTCCAACGTCGCGGTCGGCGCGCTCGCCCCGTCGGCGCCGCCACCGCTGGTCCCGCCACCGCTGGTCCCGGCGGCGCTGGTCGCGACGGGCGCACCGGGGGCGGCGTCTCCGCCGGAACCGGCAGAGGCCGTGGCGCCGGTGTCCCCGGTGATCAACTGGGCCAGGTTCGCGGCGAACTGTTCGACCAGCTTGCCGCCGACCTCCACGATCACGCCGCGGCCGAACTGGGCCGGCCGGCCGGTCACGTTCATCGTGGTGTGCATGCTGACCTGGGTGCCGGACCCCGAGGGGTCCGGGACCATGGAGGCCCGGACCGTGGCCGACGCGGTACCCGCGCCACGGGTTTCCTTGCCGGACGCCTCCACCACCGCCACACGAGCTTCCGGATCACGCTCGATGAACTTCGCGGTGCCCTTGTACGTCAGCGAGACCGGACCGACCTTGACCTTGATCCGCCCGTTGACCACGTCGCCGTCGACCTCGTCGACGGTCGCGCCCGGCATGCAGGGCGCGATCCGTTCCACGTCGAGCAGGACATCCCAGGCCTGGTCGGGCGGGACGGGCACGGTAAAGGAGTGGTCGAGCTCCATAGCCATCGGTACGTCACTCTCTCTGGTGCTAGCGGTGTTCGGCTGATCGGATCCCGCCGCGATCCGATCAGCATATTCGTTTGGCGCAGAACACCAGTCCTCCGCCCCGGCGGCCGCGCCCCCGGATCAGCTAGGCACACACCGGGCTGCGCTCCTCACACCCCCACGGCGCGCCGTACTCAGAAAGCAGGTCGAGGAACGGCCGCGGTGGCAGCGCCTCGGGCCCCAGCACGCCGGAACCGGACCAGGCGCCGCTCTCGATCAGCTCCAGTGCGACCACCGGGTTGACCGCGGTCTGCCAGACCACCGCCTGGGAGCCGTACTCGGCCATCGACCAGGCGTTGTCGACCACGTGGTAGAGGTACACCTCGCGCGGTGCGCCGTCCCGGCCGGTCCCGGTCACCCAGGTGCCCGCGCAGGTCAGGCCGCTCATCTTGTCCCCCAGCGTGGCCGGCTCGGGCAGGCACGCGGCCAGCACGTCGCGCGGCGACACACTCACCGCGCCCACCTGGACCGGATCCGTCCGGTCCAGGCCGAGCTGGTGCAGCGTGCGCAGGATGCCGATGAACTCCGCGCCGAGGCCGTACTTGAAGGTGACCCGCTGCGCCTGGATCCACCGCGGCATCAGCAGCACCTCTTCGTGTTCCACGTTCACGCACTCCACCGGGCCGATCCCGGCCGGGAAGGTGAAGACCTCTGGTTCGCTGAACGGCTCGGTGGTGAACCAGCCCCGGCCCCGCTCCCAGATGACCGGCGGGTTCAGGCACTCCTCGATCGTGGTCCAGATGGAGAAGGTGGGGGCGAAGTCGTACCCGGCCACGGTCAGGTTCGCGCCGTCCCGCACGCCGAGCTCGCTGATCTCGCCGAATAGCTCGTCGGCGGCGTGCCGGGCGAACACGTCGGACAGCCCCGGCTCTACCCCCATCCCGACCAGCGCGAGCTGGCCGGATTCTTCCCACTGCGTGGCCAGCGCGAACTGGTCGTCGCCCAGCTTGACGCCGGTCCTGCGGTACGGGTCCTGGGGGTCGGGATGGGACAGCGACATGGCCATGTCCAGGTAGTGCACGCCGGCGCCGAGCGCGGCCCGGAACAGCGGCATCACGAACCGGGGATCGGTGGCGTTCATGAGCACGTCGCAGCGGCGCTGGGTGAGCAGCTCGGCGACGGCCCGCTCGTCCCGCGCGTCGAGCTGTACGGCCTCGTACCCGTCGCGGGCCGCGGCGGCGTGCTGTGCCCGGGCCAGGTCGTAGTCGGCGATGACCAGCTCCGCGAAGGGCCGCCGGGCCGCGATCCGGGCCAGCGCGGAGCCGACCCCGCCCGCCCCTACCAGGAGTATGCGCATGCGCTTATCCTCTCTGCCTGCACCGACCGACCGACGAGACCAGTTGTTATCGGCATTTTACACAACTGAAATCGTTGCTAACCGGCACATTATGTGCTAGAACCGTGGCACCGGCCTGCGAGATCGGTCACTTTTTCCCTGCCCGGTCTAGCATCTAGGTACGGGGCGGCGTTCCCAGCGACCGGCTCACTTGCAGGAGGGCGAGGATGGCCACTACGTCACAGGTCCAGCCGACGGAGCAGTACGAGGAAAAGGGCCTCAAAGCCGGCGCCCTCGGCCTGGTCTCCAGTGTCGTCATGGGGGTCGCCTCGACCGCGCCCGCCTACAGCCTCGCGGCGACCCTGTTCTTTGTCGTGGCCGCCGTCGGCCTCAAGTCCCCCGCGGTCGCCGTGCTGGCCTTTATCCCGATGCTGCTGTGCTCGATCGGCTACAGCGAGATGAACAAGGCCGACCCGGACTGCGGAACGACGTTCACCTGGGGGACGCGGGCGTTCGGCCCGAAGACCGGCTGGGCGGGTGGCTGGGCCATCGTGGCCGCCGACGTCCTGGTCATGGCCAGCCTGGCCCAGGTGGCCGGGCAGTACGTATTCCTGCTGTTCGGCGCCGACAGCATCGGCGAGAACGCGACCGC
>PLDT01000056.1:0-6896 GCA_003136255.1 Actinomycetota bacterium | reverse complement strand
TGCACCCCGAGGATCTCGATGGCCTCGCGCTTGAGCATCAGGCCGCAGCTGGTGGACGTGGCGACGATCACGTCGCCCCGCTGGGCGTAGGGGGCCAGGTGTCCCACCAGCCGCCGGACGTAGCTGCGCCCGGCGTCGAAGATCCCGTTGGACTGCAGCGGCAGGCCGCAGCAGCCCTGCGGCGGCACGACGACCCGGAAGCCGTTGTGTTCGAGCACCGCGACGGTCATCTTGCCCAGCTCGGGCTCGAAGTAGTTCGTGCTGCAGCCGTGGAAGTACACGACCTGCTTCGTCGCGGTCGCTGGCGCGGCGTGGCGGCGCGCCCAGCGCTGGAAGGTATGGCCGGCGAACTTGGGCGTCGCGGCGTTGCGGTGGATGCCGGCGACCTTCTCGACGAGCAGCCGGCCGAGCCGGTTGGACAGCGCGAAGTTGGCCAGCGGGGCGACCGGGGTACCTAGCCGGCCCTGGACGTCGGTCCGGGAGAGTATCTGGTCGCGCAGCGGCATGCCCTTCTGCGCCTTCATCACGGCCCGGGCCCGGGAGTTGATCTCGGCCACGTGGACGCCCTGCGGGCAGGCCAGGGTGCAGATGCCGCAGGAGGAGCAGTAGTCGAGGGAGGCGTCGACCGACGGCCCGGCGTCGCGGAACCGCTCGGCCTGCGGGCCGACGTACTTCGGTCCCGGGAACAGCGGGGTGACGGCCGTGACCGGGCACGCCGACTCGCAGATCGTGCACTTGACGCAGTGATCGAGCGAGTCGCGGATGGTGTCGAAGTCGAATTCGTGCTCCGCCGTCATCCGGCCTCCTTCAGGATCGCTTCGGCGGCCAGGTAGCCGGTGGACAGGCTAATGCCATCCCCGGACTTCTCCCGCCACGGTCTGGCTCCGCCGATCACCGCGCCGGCCGCGTACACGTTCGGGTAGACCGGCTCGCCGTCCGGCCCGACCGGGCGCAGGCTGCTGTCGACCCGCAGGCCCGCCGTCTCCATCGGGTGGTCACCGAGGTAGCCGGGCAGGAAGCCGGTTTCGCCCGGGCTGGGTCCGTGCACGGGCAGCCCGAGGGCCGGCTCGCTGAGCGCACCCGTTGCGTCAACACCGATCCCGCCGGCGGACAGGCCGCCGGTGGCCAGCACCACCCACCGGCAGGTCCGGGGGGTCACCCGAGCGGCCGCGCGAATCCGCACGCCGACCAGTTCGGAGTTGCGGAGCTCGGGTCCGGCGGCTTCGGCGCCGAGCACGAACCGTCCGCCGACCCGGCGCAGCCGGTCCTGCAGCGCCCGGGCCAGCCGCAGGCCGGGCACCGACGGCGGGACCGGGGTGGGTATCTCGAACACCGGCCGCCCGGTGGCCTGCTGCAGCTCGGCCCAGACCGATCGGGCCTGATCCAGCCCCAGCACCGCCGGCAGCCCGATCGCCTCCTCGCCGGTCACGGCGGCGCGCAGTTCGGCCACCACCGCGGCACGGAACGCCGCGTCCTCGAACCGCCGGGCCAGGGCCAGGGCGCCCACGTCGGCGTCGCCGTCAGTGGGGGGGTTCAGCAGCACGGGCCTGGCCCGCACCGCCCGGCCCCGGGCGGCCGTGGCCGCCTCCAGGTTCTCCGCCACCAGCGAAGGGTGGAAGTCCTTGAGCACGCCGATCCCGGCGATGAGCAGCGGCCCGGCGCTGCGCAGGTCACCGGCGGCCATGGTCTCCGGGACCACCGCGCTCGGCCGGGGCACGCCGATCGCCGTGGACAGCAGCATGTTCGCGTCGGGGTCGCCGACGTAGGCGTAGGTCTCTACGTGTTCCTTGAGCCACTGCACGGCCTCGGCCAGCAGGGCCGGGCTGATCTGCGCGTAGGGGTGCTCCGGGTGCGCGGCCGCGAAGCCGGGCAGCGCGCGGGCCGGGCTGTCCACCGGGTCGGGCCGGTAGCCGAGGATGTCGATGGTGGCCGGGGACAGCCGCAACGAGCCGTATCCCTTGGCCACCGTGGTCACGCGGAGCCCGGCCTCGGCCAGCCGGACGGCGGCGACCAGGCCGGCCATCCCGGCCCCGAGGACGATGACGTCGACCGGCGACGTGTGGAGTTGCTCGCTCACGTCGCCCGTCCGGTCGCCGTCTCCCGCGGGCCTGCTTCTTGCGGCGCTGCTTCTTGCGGACCTGCTTCTTGCGGACCTGCTTCTTGCGGCGCGGCTTCTTGCGGCGGGGCCGGTGCGGTCGGGGGAAGGTGCTCCACGTCCAGCACGCCCTGGAAGATCCAGTCGTCCAGCCAGGCCTGCCGCAGCTGGTCTCCGTGCAACAGCGGGTACACCCCTTTCCAGCGCTCTTCGAGGAACGCCATCAGCGCCTGGTCGGCCTCGGCCGCCGACAGGTGCTTGAGCTGGTGCAAGATCCCGGCCGCCCGGTACATGCAGAACCCGCCCTGGCATGGTCCCATGCCCAGGCGCAGGGCCCGGCGCAGGTCGTCCAGGCTCGGCGCCGGCCGGCGAGCCATCTCGTCCTCGAGCCGGCCCCGGCGGACCAGCTCGCATTCGCAGATCAGCTGCTCATCTAGCAGGGTTTGCTCGCGCTCGGCCAGCCGCGAGCCGAGCTGGTAGAAGCGCTGATCCTGCGAGTCGGGCAGCGGCTCGTCCGCGGTCCGGCTGGCCCGGGTGGTGCCGAGCACGGTGCAGACCGCGTCGACGACGTCCTGCGCCATCAGCCGGAAGGTGCAGAGCTTGCCGCCGGTGATGGTCAGGAACCCGGCCACGCCGTCTCGCTTGCGGTGATCGAGCACGGCGTGAGCGCGGGTGACGTCCCTGGTCTCGGCGGGCGCGTCGTCCTGGAACAGCGGCCGGACGCCGCCCCAGACCCGCAGCATCCGGGACGCGGCGAATCCGGGCACGAGGTTCTCGCCGGACTGCAGCATCTGGTCTATCTCGGCGCGGGTGATCTCCCAGTGGTCGGGATCGGAGACCGTGATGTCGGTGGTGCCGATGACGCTGACCGTCCTGATCGGCACCAGGATGTCGCCGTCGGCCGGCATGTCGCACCGGTTCACCACGGTCTGCACCAGCCGGTGGTTGGCGGCCACCATGATCCCCTTGCCCGGGCTGATCTTCACCTGGCAGCCGGCCATGGCCGCGATGCGGCCGCCCCAGGCCCCGGCCGCGTTGACCGTGACTTGCGCCCGGATCTGCACCTGCTCGCCGCCGCGACCGCGCGCGACGATGCCGGTGACCCGGTCACCGTCCCTGGTCACGGCGGTGACCTCGTGGTAGGGCAGGATCTTGGCCCCGTACTCGGTCGCTGACCGGGCGCAGGTCCACACGGTCTTCCACGCGTCGATGGTGGCGTCCGGCACGACCAGCGCGCGGGTGATCCTCGGGTTCACCCGGGGTTCGCGGCGCAGCGCCTCCGCCACACCGATCTCCTCGGCCGGGATGCCGGTGTCCTGGCACGCGGTAATGAAGCGATCCGCGTAAGCGGGGTCGTCGATAGGCGTGGTGACGAACAGGCCACCGGTGTCCTCGATGCAGTCGGCCGCGATGCGGCGCAGGATCTTGTTCTCTCCGATACATTCCCGTGCCGCTTGCGGGTCCTTCACGGCGTACCGCCCACCGGAGTGCAGCAGGCCGTGGAACCGGCCGGTGGTGCCGGTGGCCAGGTCGCCGCGCTCCACCAAGATGGTGGAAAAGCCGCGCATCGCGGCGTCCCTGGCCACGCCGACCCCGGTGGTACCGCCGCCGATCACGAGAACCTCGCACTCGGCGGCGGCTGGCACCGTAGCCCCTACTCGACCCAGTCGAACGTCCGGGTCACGGCCTTCTTCCACAGGGCATACTCCCGGTCTCGGGTAGCGGGATCCATGTGCGGTTCCCACTGCTTGTCGATACCCCAGTTGGCCCGCAGATCCTCAATCTCTGCCCAGAAACCTACCGCCAGGCCCGCCGCGTAGGCAGCCCCGAGGGCTGTGGTTTCCGCCACCACCGGCCGGATCACCGGCACGTCCAGGACGTCCGCCTGGAACTGCATGAGCAGATCGTTCGCCGTCATGCCGCCGTCGACCTTCAGGGCGGTCAGGGCGACGCCCGAGTCGGCGTCCATCGCATCGACGACTTCCTTGGTCTGCCAGGCCGTGGCCTCCAGCACGGCGCGGGCGATATGGCCGGAGTTGACGTACCGGGTGAGCCCGGCGATCACGCCGCGCGCGTCGCTGCGCCAGTACGGCGCGAACAGCCCGGAGAAGGCCGGGACGAAGAACACGCCGCCGTTGTCCTCGACGGTCCGGGCCAGCGTCTCCACCTCCGGGGCGCTGGAGATGATCTTCAGGTTGTCGCGGAGCCACTGGACCAGCGCCCCGGTGATGGCGATCGACCCCTCGAGCATGTAGGAGGCCGGGGCGTCGCCGATCTTGTAGCCGACCCCGGTGATCAGGCCGTTGTTCGACTGGACGGGCGAGGTGCCGGTGTTGAGCAGCAGGAAGTTGCCCGTGCCGTAGGTGTTCTTGGCCTCGCCCGCGGAGAAGCAGGTCTGGCCGAACAGGGCGGCCTGCTGGTCGCCGAGGTCGCCGGCCACCGGGATGCCGGCCAGGACGCCGGTCGCCTCGCCGTAGACCTGGCTGGAGGACCGGATCTCCGGGAGCATGCTCTTCGGGATGCCCATGATGGCCAGGATCTCGTCATCCCAGGCCAGCGTGGACAGGTCCATCAGCATGGTGCGACTGGCGTTCGTCACGTCGGTTATGTGGATGCCGCCGTTGGTCCCGCCGGTCAGGTTCCAGATACACCAGCTGTCGATGTTGCCGAAGATCAGGTCACCGGCGTCCGCCCGGGCCCGGGCTCCCTCGACGTTGTCCAGGATCCACTTGACCTTCGGGCCGGAGAAGTAGGTGGCGATGGGCAGGCCGACCTTCGCCCGGAACCGGTCCTGGCCGCCGTCGGCCGCCAGTTCGTTGCAGATCTGGTCGGTCCGGGTGTCCTGCCAGACGATCGCGTTGTACACCGGCTCGCCGGTGTTCCGGTCCCAGACCAACGTGGTCTCGCGCTGGTTGGTGATGCCGACCGCGGCCAGGTCCGACAGCGACAGGCCCGCCTTGTCCAGCGCTCCCTGCGTCACCTCCTGGCTGCGCGTCCAGATCTCGTTGGCGTCGTGCTCGACCCAGCCTGGCTTCGGGAAGATCTGCTCGTGTTCCTTCTGGTCAATCCCTTTGACCTGGCCCCGGTGGTCGAAGATCATGAACCGGGTCGAGGTCGTGCCCTGGTCGAGCGCTCCTACGTAATCAGCCATTTGTTCTCTCCTTCGTAAAATCGCTAAGAGCTACTAGCCGTCCTTGGCCGTGAACGTCTCCGCTGCTGTCCGCAAGAGCAGCCAGGAGGACGTCGACCCAGGGTCTTGATGATTCGCGCTCCGCTCACCCAGGTAGCTGGCCCGTCCCTTGCGGGCCACCAGCGGGATGGTCGCGGTCATGGCCGCCTGCGCGGCCTCCGCCGACCGGCGCAGCGCCTCGTCCAGCGGGGCACCGCCGGCCAGCGCGGCCCTGACCGTCTCCACCGCGGGCACCAGGACATCGACCATGGTCTTGTCACCGAGCTCCGCCTTGCCCCGCCGTTGCACGCCGGCCACTCCAGCGGCCAGGGCGTCCGCCCAGCCCTCGTCCGACAGCTCCGACTGGCCCGCGGCCGACTTGCCCATCTCGAGGAACAAGGTGCCGTACAGCGGGCCACTCGCACCGCCGACCTTGGAGACCAGGGTCATGCCGACGGTCCTCAGCAAGGCGCCAATATCGGCCGCCTCACCTTCGTCCAGCTTCCCGACCACGGCCGCCATGCCGCGGTTCATGTTGATCCCGTGATCCGCGTCACCGATGGCCGAGTCCAGTTCGGTCAGGTATTCCTTGTTCTCCGCGACCACCGCGGCGAACGCCCTGATCCAGTCGGAAACCTGACCGTAGGAAACCGGCACTCAGGCTCCCCACCGCAGGCCAACCGTGTTGACCGGAGCGTCCCAGAGCGCGGTCAGCTCGTCATCGAGTTTCAGCAGCGTGATCGAGGCGCCCTGCATCTCCAGCGAGGTGATGTAGGGGCCGATGAGGTTACGGCTGATCTCGATGCCGCGGTCGGCCAGGAAGTGGTACAGGTCGTTATAGACGACATACAGCTCGATCAGCGGCGTCCCGCCCATGCTGTTGACGAAGGCCAGGACCCGGTCACCCGAGCTGAACGGCAGGTCTTCCACGATCGGCGTGGCGAGCAGCGACACCACCTCGCGCGCGGGCGCGACCGTCCTGCGCTCGCGGCCAGGCTCGCCGTGGATGCCGATGCCGATCTCCATCTCCGACGGCCCGAGCTCGAAGGTGGGCTTGCCCGCCGCGGGCACGGTGCACGAGGTGAGCGCCATGCCCATGCTGCGCGCGTTGGCGTTCACCTTGCGGCACAGTTCCGCCACCTCGGCCAGCGACCGGCCCTGCTCGGCCGCGGCACCGCAGATCTTCTCGGCGAGCACGGTCGCCCCGACGCCGCGACGGCCCGCGGTGTACAGGCTGTCCTGGACGGCCACGTCGTCGTCGATGACCACCGACTCGACCTCGATGCCGTCCTCGCGGGCCAGGTCCGCCGCCATCTCGAAGTTCAGGATGTCGCCGGTGTAGTTCTTCACGATGTGCAGCACGCCGGCGCCGCCGTCCACCGCCTTGGTGGCGACCTGCATCTGGTCCGGGGTGGGCGAGGTGAACACCTCGCCGGGGCAGGCCGCGTCCAGCATGCCCGGGCCGACGAAGCCGCCGTGCATGGGCTCGTGCCCCGACCCGCCGCCGGATACCAGGCCGACCTTGCCCTGAACCGGCGCGTCCGCCCGGACCACGACGTAGGGATCGGTCAGGACCCTCAGCCGGTCCCCGTGCGCCTCGGCCACGCCTTGCAGCGCCTCCTTGACCACGTC
>PLDT01000320.1:8793-15879 GCA_003136255.1 Actinomycetota bacterium | reverse complement strand
TTGAAGCGGAACTCGACTACGTCGCCGTCTCGCATGATGTAGTCCTTGCCTTCGATGCGGGCTTTGCCGGCGGCGCGGGCGGCGGGGAGGGAGCCCGCGGCCATCAGGTCGTTGTAGGAGACGACCTCGGCCTTGATGAAGCCGCGCTGGAAGTCGGTATGGATGACGCCGGCCGCCTCCGGGGCGGTCGCGCCGGCCTTGATCTCCCAGGCGCGGGTCTCCTTGGGGCCTGCGGTGAGGAAGGTCTGCAGGCCGAGGGCGCGGAACCCGGCCCGGGCCAGCTGGGCCAGCCCCGGCTCGCCCAGGCCGGCCTCGGCGAGCAGTTCCGCGGCCTCGTCCTCGGGGAGCTCGGCTAGGTCGGCCTCGGTCTTGGCGTCCAGGAAGATCGCCTCGGCCGGAGCGACCAAGGAGGACAAGCGCTTGCGCAAGTCCTCGTCGGCCAGCTCGGAGGTGTCCATGTTGAACACGTACAGGAACGGCTTGGCCGTCAGCAGCTGCAGCTCGCGCANNGCTGCGGCGCCGGCCCACAAGGTGGTGCCCTGGTCCAGGAGCTGCTGGGCCCTGGTCGCGGCCTCGGCGGTCTGGGCGCGCGAGGGATCCTTGGCGAACTTGGTCTCCTTGACCAGCCGCGGCAGGGCTTTGTCCAGCGTCTGCAGGTCGGCCAGGATCAGCTCGGTGACGACCGTCTCGATGTCGCGNNCCGTCCACGTGGGTCACGTCCGGGTCGGCGAACACGCGGACCACCTGGCAGATCGCGTCGGTCTCCCGGATGTGGGCCAGGAACTGGTTGCCCAGGCCCTGGCCCTGCGAGGCGCCGCGGACCAGGCCGGCGATGTCGGTGAAGCGCACCGTGGCGGGCACGATCCGCGCCGAATCGTACAGCTTGGCCAGCTCGGCCAGCCGGGGGTCGGGGACGCCGACCACGCCGACGTTCGGCTCGATGGTGGCGAACGGGTAGTTGGACGCCAGCGCGCCCGCCCGGGTCAGCGCGTTGAACAGGGTGGACTTTCCGACGTTGGGCAGGCCGACGATGCCGATAGACAAGCTCACCCCGTGAGTTTAGTGGCCCCGCGAGCCCGGACCGGCAGGCTCGTCACGGGCAGCTTCGGAGCAGCTCAGGCTTAACGCAGAGTTAATGACGGTGACGTACAGTCATTGCCCAGGGGGGATCAACCGGGCTACGGCATCGGCGGGATCCCCAGGTGTTCGGTTCGCAAGGGGGCCCCATGTCCGATTTCCTCGCCGCCTACCCGGACTACGCCGCCACGGCCCGGCTGGACGAGCTGCGCGCGGCCGAGTACTCCTACCTCGACTCCGGCGGCCATGTCTACCTGGATTACACCGGTGCCGGGCTGGCCTCCGACGCCCAGCTGCGCACACACATGGCGCGGGTGCGCGGCGGGTACTTCGGCAACCCGCACTCGGAGAGCCCGGCCTCGGCCGCGTCCACCCGGCTGATCGACCAGGCCCGGCAGGCCGTGCTCCGTTACTTCAACGCCACCGAGCAGGAGTACGCGGTCATCTTCACCCCGAACGCCACGGGCGCGTGCCGCCTGGTCGGCGAGGCGTATCCGTTCCGGCGCCGGTCCCGCCTGGTGCTGACCGCCGATAACCACAACGCGATGATCGGCATCAGGGAGTTCGCCCGCGCCGGCGGTGCGCAGGTCAGCTACGTGGGCATGCCGGCGGCGGATCTGCGGATCGCCGAGGCCGAGGTCGTCGCGGCGCTCGGGCGCGCCGAACGCCCCGGCCGCAGTGGCCGCAGCGGCGGCAGTGGCGGCAGCGGCGGCAGCGGCCGGCGGGGCTTGTTCGGCTACCCGGCGCAGAGCAACTTCAGCGGCGTCCAGCACCCGCTGGCCTGGGTGGACCTGGCCCAGGCGGCCGGCTATGACGTGCTGCTCGACGCGGCGGCCTTCGCCGCGACGAACCGGCTCGACCTGGCCGTGGTCAAGCCCGAGTTCGTGACCGTGAGCTGGTACAAGATGTTCGGCTACCCGACCGGGATCGGCTGCCTGCTGGCCCGCCGGGAGGCGCTGGCCCGGCTGCGGCGCCCGTGGTTCTCCGGGGGCACGGTCTGGGGCGCGAGCGTGCTGGGCGGCTGGCACCGGCTCGCCGACGACGAGACCGCGTTCGAGGACGGCACGGTCAATTTCCTCGGCATCCCCGATGTCGCCGCCGGCCTGGCCTGGATCGGTGACATCGGGATCGACCTCATTCACCGCCGGGTCGGCTATCTCACCAGCTGGCTGCTCGGCTGCCTGGCCGGCCTCAAGCACGGCAACGGGGCTCCCATGGTGCGGCTGTACGGGCCAGCCGACGGCGAGGCCCGCGGCGGGACCGTGGCGTTCAATTTCCTCGACCCCCAGGGTGCGGTGGTGGACGAACGCGCGGTCGTGCGGGACGCGAGCGCGGCCGGCATCTCGCTGCGGGCCGGCTGTTTCTGTAACCCGGGGGCCTCGGAGCGGGCGTTCGGGCTGACCCGGCGGGTCGTGCGGCAGGGCTGGCGCGAGTTTGGCCGGCGCGACCTGCGGACGGTAGATGACTACCTGGAACTGACCGGCCTGCCGAGCGGCGGCGCGGTCCGGGTCTCGCTCGGGCTGGTGTCGAGCATCGGCGACGTCGAGCACTTCCTGGACTTCGCCGAGCGGACCTACCGCGACCGGGAGCCCGGCCGCGACGGGCTGGCGCCGCGGCTGCGCTGCTGACCCGGGGCCCTGGCGGTGGCTACCACGGCCGTTCGGACTAATTCTCTTTTTGCCGAACGGTCCGTGGTTTCCCGTCCACGGTCCGTGATCAGTTCGCCCCCGGCGTCTGGTTTCATACCGGATGCCGGGCGTGTCGGCGGGAGTATTTGCGGACAGGGTGCGATCATCGCTGCATATGAGTGCGATCTCGTTGCTTCTCGGCTTGCTGCTCGGGATCGTCATAGGGGCAGCGATCGGTTTCCTGTACGCGCGCGGCCGGCTCGCGGCGGCCAGCGCGGACGCCAGCGCGCGGGCGCGCGTCGCCGAACAGCGGGCCGCGCTGGTGGACGGGCACCTGGCCGAGCGTTTCGAGGCGCTGTCCGCGCAGGCGCTGGACGCGAGCACGGCCCGGTTCCTGGAGGTCGCCGAGGGGCGGCTGCGGACGGCGAACGCGAACGCGGCCGGCGAGCTCGAGAGCCGCCGGGCGGCGGTCGAGCACCTGGTCGGGCCGCTGAAGGAGACCCTGGCCCGGGTCGAGGACCAGCTGCGGGAGTCCGACGCGGCCCGGACCCGCTCACACGCCGCGCTGGCCGAGCAGGTCGCCATCGCCCGGCAGACCTCCGAGCAGCTGCGGGTGCAGACCCAGGCCCTGGTCACCGCGCTGCGGCGGCCGGAGGCGCGGGGCCGCTGGGGTGAGCTCCAGCTGCGCCGGGTGGTCGAGCTGGCCGGGATGAGCGCGCGCTGCGACTTCGACGAGCAGGTCGTCGTGACCTCGGCGGACGGCCCGCTGCGCCCGGACATGGTGGTGCGCCTGGCGGGCGGCAAGAACATCGTGGTCGACTCGAAGGTCTCGCTCGCGGCGTACCTGGAGGCGGCGGAGAGCGATAACGAGGACGTGCGCGCCGCCCGGATGGAGGCGCACGCGCGGCACCTGCGGGACCACGTGGACCGGCTGGCCGGCAAGGCGTACTGGGCCGCGATGAGCCCGTCGCCGGAGTTCGTCATCCTGTTCATCCCGGGCGAGGCGTTCCTGGCGCCGGCGCTGGAGCACGACCCGGGGCTGCTGGAGTACGCCCTGGCCCGCAAGGTCCACATCGCCACGCCCACCACGCTGGTCACGATGCTGCGCACGGCCCAGTACGCCTGGCAGCAGGAGGCGCTGGCGGACAACGCGCGGGCCGTGTTCGACCTCGGCCGTGAGCTGTACGAACGGCTTGGCGGGCTGGGCCGGAACGTGGACCAGTTGGGCCGCACGCTGACCAAGGCGGTGTCCGCCTACAACCAAACGGTCGGCTCGCTGGAGAGCCGGGTGCTGGTCACCGCCAGGCGGCTGAACGACCTGGGCGTCGTCGACGGCGACCTCGAGCCGCTGGCGCCGATCCAGGAGACGAGCCGGGCCCTGTCCGCGCCCGAGTTGCTGGCCAGCGGCCCGGCTGAGCTGGCCTCGGTTGAGGCCCCGTCGTCCGAGAGTGGCCGGCCGGTGGGCCTGGTGCGCGCGGGTCGATGACGCAGACCCGGGCGCAGACACCAACACCTGCGCCAGCGCGGGCGCCGACACCGGACCGTCGGACCGCGCCGCGCCTGGAGCCCCGGGCCTCGGTGCGTCTCACCGGCCGCGGGGCGGTCGCGGCGCTGTTCACGCTGTGCTTTGTCACCCAGCTGATCGCGGACTGGACCGGCTGGGGAACGCTGGCCGGCGCGGCGTTCGTGTGCGGCTGCGGTGCTGTCGCCTACTACACCAGGACCAGCGGCCTGCGCGCCGTGGTGGTGGCCCCGCCGCTGCTGTTCTTGGTCGGGTCGGCCTGCGCGGAAGTGATTACCGCGTCCGGGACGTTCCTGGCCGCGGAGGGGATCGTGGTCACGCTGGGCACGTCGGCGCCCTGGCTGTTCACCGCGACGGCGCTGACCATCGTGGTGGCCATCGGCCGCGGCTACCGGCCTGCGATCTGGCGGTCTGCGATCTGGCGACCGGGCGGCTCAGCGCGCGGCGGCCGCCCGGGCGGCCGCTGAGGGCCGCAGCTCACGCGGCAGCGCGAACGTCATGTTCTCCGGGACCGCCTCGACCTCCTCGACGGTGCCGAACCCGCAGTCGGCCAGCCTGCCGAGCACCGCGGTCACCAGTTCCTCCGGCACCGAGGCCCCGCTGGTCACGCCGACCGTGGCCACCCCGTCCAGCCACCGCTCGTCGACCTCGCTCGCGTCGTCGACCAGGTAGGCGGGCGCGCCATGGTCCTTAGCCACCTCGACCAGGCGGACAGAGTTCGAAGAGTTCGGCGAGCCGACCACGATGACCAGGTCGGACTCGGCCGCGATGACCTTGACCGCCGCCTGCCGGTTCTGGGTCGCGTAGCAGATGTCGTCGCTGGGGGGGTCCATGAGGTTCGGAAAGCGCTCCCGCAGCGCGCTGACCGTCTCGGCCGTCTCGTCCACCGACAGCGTGGTCTGTGACAGCCAGACCACCCGGGACGGGTCCGTGACCTGGACGTTCGCCGCCCCGTCGGCGCCGTCGACGAGCCGCACCCGGTCCGGGGCCTCGCCCGACGTGCCGACGACCTCCTCGTGGCCGGCGTGGCCGACCAGCAGGATGTCGTAGTCCTTGGCCGCGAACCGCCGTGCCTCGTTGTGCACCTTGGTGACCAGCGGGCAGGTGGCGTCGATGGCGCGCAGGCCCCTTTGTTCCGCGTCCCGGCGGACCTCAGGCGCGATGCCGTGCGCGGAGAAGACCACGACCGCGCCGGATGGCACCTCGTCGACCTCGGTGACGAAGATCGCACCGCGCTTTTCCAGCTCGGCGACCACGTGCGTGTTATGCACGATCTGCCGGCGCACGTAGACCGGCGGGCCGAATTTGTCCAGCGACATCTCGACTGCTTGCACGGCCCGGTCAACGCCGGCACAGTAGCCGCGCGGCTTGGCGAGCAGGACCCGTCGCAGACTTGAAGGCATATGCCCATGGTAGGCGAGCATGTCCGGGGCCCGGCCCACCGCCTGTCAGCTGCGCTCTTGCGGCCTGGCGGCTCAAGGCGCGAAGATTACCCGGCAGGGAACACGCGCTGACTAACAGCGACACACGCCCGGGATGTCGGGAAAGCCTGCCTGGGCGCTGCAAGGTACCAGTTCCCTAAGGGAGAGAGCGACATGCGCGTCCCGCAGGTTAGTGAACGTATTAAAGAGGCGCCGGCGCAGGCGCTGCGCGGGGTGTTCGCCGGGATCGGCCAGCTCCTGCTCATCACGGACAAGCTCAGGAACAAGACGTCCGCCAGCCAGCAGGTTCCGCCGGCCCGCGCGCCCGAGCCATCGCAGACGCGCGCCGACACCGCCCCGGCCCCGGCCCCGGTTTCTTCGGCGCCGTCAGCTCCGGCGGCGGCTCCCGCTTCGGCCGTGGCGGCTTCGGCTTCAGCGGCTCCTGCTTCGGCCGTGGCGGTTTCGGCTCCGGCTCCGGCCGTGGCGGCTCCGGCTTCGGCCGCGGCGGCTCCGGCGGCTTCGGCTCCGGCGGCCGCGCGGGTTCCGGCGGCCAGGAACTTCGACAAGACCGGCAACGTGCGGCTGCTCACCAGTGCGGAAGCGGCGGCCGACGCCAAGGCCCCGGCCCCGGCCGTCGGTGCTCCGGCAGCCGGGCGCGCTAAGAGGGCCGAGGCCGCGGCCCCGGCGGCGGTGGCGCCGCTGCCGAACTACGACGAGCTGTCCATCGCGTCGTTGCGCGCGCGGCTGCGGAACCTGGATCCCGCGGAGCTCAGGCAGCTGGTCGGGTACGAGCAGGCGCACGCGGACCGGGCCGACGTCATCGCCATGTTCGAGCGGCGGATCGCCAAGCTGGAGGACGAGACCAGCGCCGACAAACGGGGAGAAGCAGAGGCCGAAGCCGAGATCGAAGCGCGGGAAGACGTGGAGGCGGAGGTGCAGGACGACGTAGGACCGGAGGCGGAGGGCGAGGAGTAGTGAGCCTGGACACGTCGGCGGAGTCGCCCGTTCCGGTCCGCACCGTCCTGCAACTGGTCGGGGGGTGGATCGGCCGGCTCGGCCGGATCTGGGTGGAAGGGCAGATCGCCGAGGCCGCCGTCCGCGGCAACGCGGTGTTCCTGACCCTGCGCGACCCGGTCGCGGCCGTATCGGTGCGGGTTATCTGCACCCGGCAGGTGTTCGACGCGGCCGAGCCGACACCCGCCGAGGGGGCCCGGGTGGTGATCTTCGCCCGGCCGGATTTCAACGCCAACCGGGGCTCGTTCGCCCTGACCGCGCTCGAGATCCGCGCGGTGGGCGTGGGCGAGCTGCTGGCCCGGCTGGAACGGCTGCGCCGCCAGCTCGGTGCGGAAGGCCTCTTTTCTGCCGAACGAAAACGTGCTCTTCCCTTCCTGCCCCGGGTCATCGGCCTCATCTGCGGGCGCGACTCGGCGGCCGAGCG
>PLDT01000320.1:0-8756 GCA_003136255.1 Actinomycetota bacterium | reverse complement strand
TTGATCCGGGCCGTCGCGGCGTGCCGGACTCCGGTGGTGAGCGCGATCGGCCACGAGCAGGACACGCCGTTGCTGGACTACGTGGCCGACCTGCGCGCGTCCACGCCGACCGATGCGGCCAAGCGGGTGGTGCCCGACGTCAGCGAGCAGCTCGCGCTCATCGGCCAGCTGCGTGACCGGGCCCGGCGGGTCGTGACCGGCTGGCTGGACCGGGAGACGGCCTGGCTGCAGGCCACCAGGTCGCGCCCGGCCCTGGCCGACCCGGTGCGGGAGGTGGAACGCCAGGCCGAGCGGGTCGACGCCCTGCTGCAGCGGGCCCGGCTGTCGCTGTCCACCAGCCTGGCCCGCGGCGGCGACGATCTCGGGCACACCCGGGCCCGACTGCTCGCCCTCTCGCCCGCGTCGACGCTCAGCCGCGGCTACGCGATCGTGCAGCATCTGAACGACGGGGTGGTCCGCGGCGCGGCCGAAGTGGACCCGGGTGAGACGCTGACGGTCCGGTTCGCGGCGGATCAGCTCACCGTCCGCGCCGACGATAGGGTGTGATGCCGTGACGGATAGCGGCACCGAGGCGGCGCCCAAGGAAACCCTGTCGTACGAACAGGCCCGGGACAAGCTGGCTGCGGTGGTCAAGCGGCTGGAGGCCGGCGGCCTGACCCTGGAGCAGTCGCTCGAGCTGTGGGAGCGCGGCGAGCGGCTGGCCGTGGTGTGCGAGGAATGGCTGGCCGGCGCGCGGGCCCGGCTCGCGGCGGCCATGGCCAAGCGGGACGACTCCGACCCGCCCGCCGCTGCGGACGACGCGCCCTTCTGACCTCGGCTCGGCCGGTTTGCCTGCCGTTTTGCTGGGCAAGCGGATAGCAGGCACCAGCAAGGCAGGCGCGATGAATCCCGTCGAGCGGGCGATCAGGTCGGTGGACGCCACCCAGCGGCGGTACACGCCGACCGCGTTCGTCTTCGGCGTGATCAAGAAGTTCGGGGACGACAACGGCGGCGTGCTGGTCTCCAACCTGGCCTATTCCACATTCGTCGCGCTGTTCCCGCTGCTGTTGGTCCTGGTGACCATCCTGGGCTATGTCGCGTCGATCAACCAGGCGTTCCGCACGGACGTGCTGAACGCGGTGGCCAGCCAGGTCCCGCTGCTCGGTAAGACGCTCACCGGCAACGTGCATACGCTTCATCGTTCGAGCATCATCGGGCTGGTCGTGGGCCTCATTGCCTTGGTCTACGGCGCGACCGGCCTGGCTCAGGCCGGGCTGTTCACGATGGAGCAGGTGTGGAACCTGCCCGGGCCGGCCAGGCCGGGGTACGTCCCGCGGCTCGGGCGAGCGGTCCTGTTCCTCGCCCTGCTCGGTGCGGGCGTGATCGTCACGACCGGGCTGTTCAGCCTGGGCACCTACCTGCACAGCGGGCTGGCGGTCAAGATCCCGCTCGAGCTGGTGACCGCGGCGTTCAGCGTCGGCATGTACCTCGGCGCGTTCCGCGTGCTGACGCCGAAGGGCGTGCCGACCGGCAGGCTGCTCCCGGGCGCGATCACCGGCGGCATCCTGTACACGGTGCTGCAGGTCCTCGGCACCTGGCTGGTGCACCACTACCTGCACAGCGACTCGGTCTACGGCGTATTCGCCGATGTGCTCGGCCTGGTCGCCTGGATCTACATCGCGGTAGAGGTCACCGTGTACAGCGCCGAGATCAATGTGGTGCTGGCCCGCCGGCTGTGGCCGCGGGCCATCGTTCAGCCGCCGCTGACCGAGGCCGACCGGGCCAGCATGGCGATGCAGGCCCTGCAGAACCAGCGGCGCCCTGAACAGCACATCGAGGTGACGTTCGACGATCGTCCAGACGGTGCGGACGAGCCGGTCCGGACCCCGCAGACGCCTGACCAGGTGGCACCGCCCGCACGGGCGCGGATGCGGCGGCCCAAGCGGACACCGCGGCGCGCCAAGGTGCCCGAACCGTGCAGCGAGCCGGACGGGCGCAGCGAGCCAGACGCNNGACGCCCCCAGCGAGCCGGATCCGAGCTCAGCGAGCGACCGGGTATAGCGCGGCGGCTAGCTCACGCCGCTGCGCCCACGTCGCGTTGCCGGTGACCACGAGGGTGAATCCGGCCGGGCTGGTCAGGTACATCGACCGCTGGCCCCGGGCCACCACCGGCCTGTTCGTCGCCGGCCAGGTTAGCCCGGCGGGGGCCTGCATAGGATCGGCTTACGGGCCCAGCGGGAAGGAACCCCACTTGACATCCTCCACCGCCCTGATGGACGAGGATTCCAGTCGCGACTTGCGGTCACGCTTTAGGTTCGCGGTTCATCGGCCGGGTATCCCGAAGCCTCCCCGCGCAGCCACGGCATGCCCTGCCGCGGTTTGGTGCTGGGTCGTGCATGTGCCCGCTTGGTTTTCGCGGACAATTAAAACCGTACTCGACGGTACCGACATTTCAGGGGAGGTGACGCGGCGTGTCCTCCCCAGCCTGAAGGCCAGGGTTCCGCGCCGCGATCCGTATGACGGCTAAGCAGCAGGTCCCCGAGCCAGACAGTCACGCCCCCGATCGCAACCTGGCCCTCGAGCTCGCCCGGGTGACCGAGGCCGCGGCCATGGCGGCCGCGCGCTGGGTGGGTCGCGGCGACAAGAACGGAGCCGACGGCGCCGCCGTGCACGCAATGCGGATGCTGGTCAACTCGGTGTCGATGCGTGGCGTGGTGGTCATCGGAGAGGGCGAGAAGGACAACGCCCCGATGCTGTTCAACGGCGAAGAGGTGGGCGACGGCACCGGCCCGGCCTGCGACGTGGCGGTCGACCCGATCGACGGGACCCGGCTGTGCGCCAACGGCATGCCGAACGCGGTCTCGGTCCTGGCCGTGGCGGGCCGCGGATCCATGTACGACCCGTCCGCGGTGTTCTACATGTCCAAGCTGGCCACCGGCCCCGAGGCGGCCGGGATGGTGGACCTCGACGCGCCGCCGGCGGCCAACGTCCTGGCCGTGGCCAAGGGCAAGGGCTGCTCCCCGAAGGACGTTACTGTGGTCATCCTGGACCGGCCCCGGCACGCCGAGTTGATCTCCGAGGTCCGCGCGAGCGGCGCCCGGATCCACCTGATCACCGACGGCGACGTGGCCGGCGCGATCATGGCCGCGCGCGAGGGCACCGGGATCGACCTGATGCTCGGCATCGGGGGGACGCCGGAAGGCATCATCGCGGCGTGCGCGCTGAAGTGCCTGGGCGGGGTCATCCTGGGCAAGCTCGCGCCGCGGGACGAGGCCGAACGCCGCCGCGCGCTCGACGCGGGCCACGACCTGAACCGCGTGCTCACCACCGACGACCTGGTCACGTCGGACGACGTGTTCTTCGCCGCTACCGGGATCACCGACGGGGAGCTGGTCGACGGCGTCCGGTACCTGCGCGGCCACGCGACCACTCACTCGCTGGTCATGCGCTCCCGGTCCGGGACGATCCGCAGTATCAAGAGCGAGCACCAGCTCTGGAAGCTCCGCGCGTACTCTTCAGTTCGGTTCGACTGAGCTGTGCTGGCCGCGGGGGTCAGCGGCGGCTGCCGAACAGGCGGAAGCGGCGGCTCCTGGGCGGCGTGCGGACGATGATCTCGCCCCCGAGGACCAGGCCCTTCACCTCGATGAGGGGCGTATCGGAGCTGGCTGGCGGCGGCGTGCCGCCGCGTTTGCGGCCGAGCACCAGGTGCCCGCTCACCACGACGGACACCCCGTCCGGCACGACCAGCCGCAGCCGGCCGCCGACCACGGTGGCGTAGAGCTGCACGTGCCGGGCCTGCAGGATGGCCTGGGTGAAATCGACCTCCACCTCGCCGAACATGGCGGTCACGGTGAGGGTCTCCGGCACCACCCAGCGGCCGCCCCGCGTGGCCGGGCCGAAGATCCCGCTGATCACCCGGCCGCCGTCCAGGCGCACCGGCTGAGCGGACGCCACCGCCAGGTCGGTGGTCAGGTCGGCCAGCTCGCCGAGGGTCCGGGCCGTGCAGGCCCGCTGGACTCGTTCGGCGTGCTCGTCGGGAGTGAGCCGCCCGTCGCTCACCGCATCGGTGAGCAGGGCCAGCACCCGGTCTCGGTCAGCATCTGATGCCCGCAGGTTACGCGGTGCCGGCCGTGTGCTCATGAGCTTTGCTTTCTGACTCGCTCTGCTGTACGTGACGGGGGGGAACGTGCTACCCATTTTCCATGACAGACGGAGCGATCGAAACGGTGATGGGCCGGACCAGCCAGGAGCAGATTCGCCTGGTCCGCTTCCTGTACGCCGACCACGGCGGGATTATCCGCGGCAAGGCGTCCGGTACCGGGCATCTACGGGAGCGCATGGCCAGCGGCATCGGGCACACCGTGGCGATGATGGCCATGTCCATGCTCGACCAGCTGCAGCCGGTACCCGGGATGGGGCCGGTTGGCGAGGTCCGGATCCTGCCCGACCCCAGCACGTTCGTCCCGCTCCCCTACGCGCCGGGCGCCGCGGCGATGCTCGCGGACCTGGTCAAGCCGGACGGATCGCCGTGGGAGGCGTGCGCCCGGACCTTCCTTAAGCAGGCCATCGTCGAGCTGGCGGGCGAGGGGTACGCGATGCAGGCCGCGTTCGAGCCCGAGTTCACCATCGGCCGCCGCGAGTCCTCCCCCGCCGGGCCGTCCATCCCGGACCGGCTGATCCCGATCGACGACAGCCTGTGCTACTCCGCCACCGGCTTTCACCTCGCCCACGACTTCACCATGGAACTCGTCGAGGCGCTGGAGGCGCAGGGCCTGGTCGTCGAGCACTACTACCCCGAGCTCGGTCACGGCCAGCACGAGATGTCGATCAGGTACGCCGACGCGCTGCGCGCCGCCGACAACCACGTGCTGTACCGGGAAACCGTCCGCGGCGTGGCCTTCCGGCACGGCCTGTGGGCCAGCCTGGCTCCCAAGCCGATCCCCGACCAGGCCGGCAACGGCACCCACCTGCACGCCTCGCTCATCGAGCTGACCACGGACGCCGAGGCCGGCGGGCGGAACGTGTTCGCCGATCCCGCCGACCGGAACGGCCTGTCCCAGACCGGCTACTACTTCATCGGCGGGCTGCTCGCCCACCTGCCCGCCCTGGTCGCACTGACCTGCGCCAGCGTGAACAGCTACCGGCGGCTCGCGCCGCAGATGTGGGCCAGCGCGTACACCTGCTACGGGATGGACAACCGCGAGGCCGCGATCCGGATCTGCTCTCCGCTGCGGGGGGACCCGGGTAGTTCGGTCAACCTGGAGTTGAAGCCGTCGGATTCCAGCGCCAACCCGTACCTCGCGCTCGCCGGGCTCATCTACGCCGGCCTGGACGGCATCCGCGGCAAGATCGATCCCGGGGAGGCCATGAACGTCGACCCGTCCACCTTGAGCGAGAGCGAGCGCGCCGAACGCGGCGCCCACCGCCTGCCCGCCTCGCTCAACGCGGCCCTGGACGCGCTGAGCGCCGACTCGATGCTGATGGACGCGCTGGGCCCGCTGCGCAGCACCGCCTACCTAGCCGTCAAGCGCTCCGAGGCGGCCCACTTCGCCCACTCCACCGACCCCTACTACGAGTGCTTCCAGCACTTCACGAAGATTTAGCCGGCGCAGGCCGCTGTCCGGCGGGTCGCAGTCCCGGCCGCCGGAACGTAATGACAGTGGCACCGTAACGGGAAGATCCATTAGGGTGTCACATCCATGAGGTTGGGTGAGCGGCACGCGTGTGACGCAAGTGGTTGGTGGGGCTGGAGTGGACGAAGGGGTTGAGGCTGGAGGCTTTGGGTTGGTCGTCGGCGGGGTTGAGGCGGGGGGTCCTTGGGCTAGTCGCCGGCGGTGGGGGCCAGGCCTCCGGAGTGGTCGCCGGAGCGGAAGATCGCCTGGGCGGGCTTGGCGATGACGGACAGCGGCTTGGCGATGTCCTCCAGGGACTTGCCCTCGGCGTCGACGGCGAGGAACGCCGCGACGACGCCGCCCAGGATCATCGCTCCCGCGCCGAGCAGGTAGCCCCAGTAGAGGCTGTTCTTGTCCTGGCCGGTGCCGATCAGGTGGCCGTACAGGTGCGAGCCGAGCGAGCCGAAGCACTGGGCGATGGCGAAGAACACTGCGATGGCCTTGGCTCGGACCTCCAGCGGGAAGATCTCGGAGACGGTCAGGTACCCGGCCGAGGCGCCGGCCGAGGCGAAGAAGAAGATCACCGACCAGCACAGCGTCTGGGTGACGGCGTTCAGCGTGCCCGCCTTGAACAGCTGCGCGGTGATGACCAGCAGGATGCCGGACACCAGGTAGGTGCCGGAGATCATCTTGCGGCGGCCGATCGTGTCGAACAGCCGCCCGAGAGTCAGTGGCCCGAGCAGGTTCCCGACGCAGAACGCCATGAAGTAGTAGGGGGTGTCGCCGGTCGGAACATGGAAGAAGTACTCCAGGACCAGCCCGTAGGTGAAGAAGATCGCGTTGTAGAGGAACGACTGGGTGATCATCAGCGTCCCGCCGTACACCGACCGGGCCGGGTAATGCCGGAACAGCGTGCGCAGCAGCGCCAGGTAGCCGATGTTCTCGGTCGGCTGGATCTCCAGTTCCTGGCTCGGATCCACCGGCGGGAGCGCGCCCTTGGTCCTTTCCACGTCGGCTTCGATCTCGGCGATGGAGGCCTCGGCTTGTTGCTCCCGGCCGTGCATGATCTGCCAGCGGGGGCTCTCGGGCAGGTGCTTCCGGACGAAGATGATCACCAGGGCGAGTACCGGTCCGACCAGGTAGGCGATGCGCCAGCCCAGCGTGACCGAGATGTGGTTCAGCGCGACCAGGGTGACGACGGTACCCAGGAACGCCCCGGCCCAGTAGGTGCCGTTGACGGCCAGGTCGACCCGGCCACGGTACTTGGCCGGAATCATCTCGTCGATGGCCGAGTTGATCGCCGCGTACTCGCCCCCGATCCCCATGCCGGCCACCACCCGCGTGAGGTAGAGGAAGAGGAACCAGTAGCCGCCGGCCGGCGTCGCCGCGGTCAGGCCGCTGCCGATCAGGTACACGCCCAGCGTGACCATGAACAGGTTCTTCCGGCCGAGCTTGTCGGACAGCTGCCCGAAGAACAGCGCGCCGATGACCTCGCCGATCAGGTACCAGGTCGCGATGTCGGCGACCGAGCCGGCCGACATGTGCAAGGTGTTGTTGTGGGTCAGGTCCGGGCCGACGGCGGCGGCGATCGTGATCTCCAGGCCGTCCAGGATCCAGGCCACGCCGAGCGCCATCACCAGCCTGGTGTGGAACCGGGACCACGGGAGCCGGTCGATCCGCGCTGGGATCAGGCTCCGGATCGCGGGACTGCTGACCGTATCGGGCGATGCTGACATCCCACCCTCCTCGCGCTTTACACATGCGGCCCAAGCCGCCCAATCGGCCGTTTACCCACGAATTCGGCAACAATCCAGCCCAGCCGGAGCAATTTCTCAGCACGCTGCTGAAGTCGGCCTCCGCGGCCTTAGGTTGCCTGATGTGGAGGTGCGACCGGGCCGCTATCCGGGTGCCTGCGGGCATCCGCGGCGCTGCTGCGGGGCGCGGAGCGGATCGGGCTGGCCGACATCGCCGGGGCGGTCCTGGTCGCCGCGGGCGTCGCCGCCGGGGCAGGCGCCCGGCGACCGGGACAACGGGAAGAAAAAGATACGGCGGCGGCGCCGCAGCTCAGCCGGACGCGGACGGGGGCACCGCGTGCTTAGCATGCATCGCGCGGACGGGGGCACCGCGCGGCGCGGCGCCGCCGCATAGCGTCACGATACAAGTTCTCTCATACCGATACAAGTCGTGATCATCAAGGCACGCAGTTTGTTTCTCCCGACTTCCGGCTGGTCACTGTCGGTTCCGGCCTAATTCACGGCTGGGGCCTTCGGAATCGGTGGGCTTGCAGATTCTGCCGGGGTCAGAGTTCTCCGGCCCCCTAGCCGGTTCGGCTGCGCTTGAGGCGGCCTAAGCTTGGCACCGGAAACAGGGCCAGCACGAGACAGGGCCAGCACGAGACAGGGCCGGGGAACACACGAGAGGCTGAGGGCGTGCCTGAGTTCACCTATACCGACCTGCTGCCGCTGGGCGCGGACGGCACCAGCTACCGGAAGCTGACAGGTGACGGACTGACGCGGCACGTCTCGTTCGGCCGAAATTTTCTTGAGGTAGAGCCGCAGCTGCTCACCGGGCTGGCCGCCACGGCCATGGGCGACATCGCGCACCTGCTGCGGCCCGCCCACCTCCGCCAGCTACGGTCCATCCTGGACGACCGGGAAGCGAGCCCTAACGACCGGTACGTGGCCCGGGACCTGCTGAAGAACGCGTGCATCGCGGCCGGCCGGGTGCTGCCCATGTGCCAGGACACCGGCACCGCCATCGTGATGGGCAAACGCGGCCAGCAGGTGCTCACCGACGGGCGCGACGAGGAGCACATCTCCCGCGGCATCTACGACGCGTACACCACGCTGAACCTGCGGTACTCCCAGCTCGCGCCGCTGACCATGTGGGAGGAGAAGAACACCGGCAGCAACCTGCCCGCCCAGGTGGAGATCTACGCCACCGCCGGGGATGAGTACAAATTCCTGTTCATGGCCAAGGGCGGCGGCTCGGCCAACAAGTCCTTCCTGTACCAGGAGACCAAGGCGGTGCTGAACCCGGCCCGGATGATGACCTTCCTGCAGGAGAAGATCCGGTCCCTGGGCACCGCCGCCTGCCCGCCGTACCACCTGGCCATCGTGGTCGGCGGGACCAGCGCCGAGTTCGCGCTGAAGACGGCCAAGTACG
>PLDT01000639.1:1503-7114 GCA_003136255.1 Actinomycetota bacterium | reverse complement strand
TGCCTTTTGCGGCGCCTGTAGCGGTGCCTTTTGCGGCGCCTGTAGCGGTGCCTTTTGCGGCGCGGCCCTGGCCGGCCGCGCGTCGGCCAACCGCGAACAGCTCCAGCGTGTCGGCCAGCTCGGCCAGGTCATGCACCCGGTGCACGCCGTACGCGCCGGCCAGCGCCTCCCACGCGCCGTCGGCCGCGGCCAGCGCGCCCGAGTGCGCCGAGACCAGGGCCTGGGCCTTCTGCGACAGGCCCACGCTGAGCAGGATGACCGGTACGTCGGCGGCCAGGGCGGCGGCCAGCGCCGCGCGCAGCCCGGTGGCGTCCCTGATCGCCTCCAGGACCAAGGCCAGGACCCGGGTCTCGGCCAGCCCCAGCGCGTACCGGGCGTAGGCCGCGGCGGTGGTGACGAGCTCCTGCCCGGACGAGACGGCCAGGCTGAAGCCGAACCCGCGGCGCGCGCGCAGCAGCGTAGAGAACACCGACCCGGAGTGCGTGATCAGGGCGACCGACCCGGCCGGCACCGGGTCGGGCTCGAGGTACCCCATCGCGCGCAGGCCGCGGGCCACGTTCACGAACCCCATGCATCCGGCCCCGCACATGGCCATGCCCGCGTCCGTGGCGATCGCGGCCAGCCGGTCCCGCAGCCCCGTCCCGCCGTCAGCGTCGAAGGCGTTTCCGAAGATAACGGCCGAACGGACCTGGGTGCGTGCGGCCAGGACCAGCTGATCCTCCAGCGTGGTGTCGGGCACCGCGAGCAGGACCAGATCCACGGATTCGGGCACCTCGGCCAGGTTCGGCAGGCAGGGCACGCCGCCGATCTCGGTGTAGCGGGGGTTGACCAGGTAGGTGCGCGGCGCGGACGGGCTGCGGGCCACCTCGGTGATCATCCGGGCGCCGAGGCTGCCGGGGCGCGCGCTGGCGCCGACCAGGGCGACGCTGCGCGCCTCCAGCATGGCGGTCACCGCGGTAACCGGGGCGGATACTGTCACCGGCGCCGGACTCGCTTGCGGCGGTCGGCGATCGCGGCCCGGGCCGCCTGCATGCCGGGGATGCCGCACACGCCGCCGCCGGCGTGGGTGGCCGAGCTGGCGTAGTACAGGCCGGGCACCGGCGTGCGGTAGTCGGCGAAACCCGGCGCGGGGCGCATGTGGAACAGCTGCTCCAGGGACAGCTCGCCGTGGAAGATGTTGCCGCCGATCAGGCCGTAGTCGTGCTCCATCTCGTACGGGCCGACGATGTCGCGGTGCAGGATCGAGCTCTTGAAGTTCGGCGCCACCTCGTTGTAGCAGTCGATCATGCGGTCGGCGTAGGCCTGGAGTTCCTCGGTGTGCGGCTGCTCGTTCCAGGCGGCGGGCACCCACTGGGTGAACAGCGACATGATGTGGTAGCCGTCCGGGCACAGGGTCCGGTCGAAGGCGGTCGGGATCACGCCGTCGCTGAACGGCCGGGTCGCCGGCCGGCCCTCGCGGGCCTCGGTGAAGGCGCGCTCGATGTAGGGCATCGTCGGCGCCATCTCCACCGACCCGGTGTGATGTTCCTGCAGGTTAGTGCCGGGGTCAGCGGTGAAGTCGGGCAGTTCGGCCAGGGCCAGGTTGATCTTGACCACGCCGCTGCGGGTCTTCCAGTGCTCGATGTCGGTCACGAAGTCGTCTGGGAGGTTCTGGCGGCCCACGTGGTCCAGGAACGCGGTGCGGGGATGCAGGCTCGTGACGACCACCTTGGCGGTGAGTTGCTGGCCGTTGTCGAGTTCGACGCCGCGGGCCCGGCCGTTGCTGATCAGGATTTGGTTTACTTTCGCGCCGGTGCGGATCTCGGCGCCGTTCTCGCGCGCGGCGTTGGCGATGGCGTCGGCCACGGCGCCCATGCCGCCCTCCTGGAAGCCCCAGTTGCCCAGGTGCCCGTCGCCGACGTCGCCGATGGAGTGGTGCGCCATCACGTAGGCGGTACCTGGCTCGAACGGGCCGGCCCAGGTGCCGATCACGCCGTTGACCGCGAGCGCCCCCTTGACCTGCGGCGACTCGAACCAGTCGTCGAGCAGGTCGGCGATCGACATGGTCATCAGCCGGGTCACGTCGGCGATGGTGCGCACGTCCAGGTTTTTGTGGCGCCAGGCCAGCCGGAGGGTTTCCTTGAGGTCCTTCGGCTGATGCGAGCCGAGGTTCGGCGGGACGGTGAGCAGGAGCGGTCCCAGCACCTCGGCCAGGCCGGCCAGCCAGGCGTCCCAGCGCGGCATCGCGTCGGCGTCCTTCTTCGACCATTTTGAGACTTCGACGTGGTTGCGCTGAGCGTCGTCGGCATAGAGCTTTATCGACCCGCCCTCGGGAAAGGCCTGGTAGTACGGGCCCATCGGGAAGATCTTGTAGCCATGTTTTGCTAGTTGCAGGTCGTTGATGATGGTCGGGGGCAGCAGCGACATCACGTAGGACAGACGGGTGACGTTGAACTCGGGTGCGTCCGGCCACGGGGCTTCGGTGGTCGCGGCGCCGCCGGTCTTGTTCCGTGCCTCGAGCACCAGGGTGCGGGCCCCCGAGCGGGCCAGGTACGCCGCGGCGACCAGCCCGTTATGCCCGCCGCCGACGATGATCGCGTCGTAATCCGCGGCTCCGGTAGCTCCGGTGGCTCGCGTCGCGCTCGCCGGGCCCGTCGCCTTGGTTGCCTTCGTTGCCATGTACCTGGCCCTCCAAAAGATTGACTGAACATTCAGTCTAGAAGCTGCTACGATAAATTCTCAAGACCGCGCCCTGAAGGGCACGGGTTCGCGAGCGAGCTGAAGGGGCGCGGGGCGGACATGAAGGAGCAGGGGGGCACTGGAGCTGCGCGGGACTCCGCGGAGCAGCGGCGGGAGCAGATGCTGCGCGCCGCGCTGGAGGTCATCGTCGAGCGGGGGTACGCCGACACCAGGATCGCCGACGTCGCCGAACGCACCGGGACGAGCCCGGCGCTGGTCATCTACTACTTCAAGACCCGCGACCAGCTGCTCACCGAGGCGATCAGGTACTCCGAGGACAGCTGGTACGCCGAGTATCTGCGGCGGATGGAGGAGATCCCGACCGCGGCCGGGCGGCTGGGCGAGCTCATCGCCATGACCTGCCTGCCTGGCACCGACCCCGAGCCGCGCAGCTACTGGCTGCTGTGGCTGGACCTGTGGGCGTTCTCGCCGCGGAACCCGGGGGTGGCCGCGGTGCGGCAGAAGTCCGACGAGCGGTGGCGGCACGCCATCCGCTCCATCGTGCTGGCCGGCCAGGAGGCCGGGGAGTTCGCGCCCTTGGACGCGGACGATTTCACGATCACGCTGGCCGGCCTGCTCGACGGGCTGGCGGTGCAGATCGCCCTCGAGGACTCGGAGGTGCTGCCGCAGCGCGCGTATGAGCTGGCGATGCGGTTCGCGGCCGGGCAGTTGCAATTCGGGGGGTCCGGGCCCACGGGGTCTGGGGTGGCCCCAGGGGGCAGAGTGTCCCCCCAGGCCAACAGAGTTGACGGGAAGCCTGCGCCCGCTCCCCCGCGGGCGCGTAAACGCGGCAGGTAACTTTCGGAGGTGGCGCCGTGGCCGGAGGAAGCATCGAGCTATCCGGGCTGACCAAGAGGTTCGGCGAGATCGCGGTCGACAACATCGACCTGACCGTGGCCAGCGGTGAGTTCTTCTCCCTGCTCGGCCCGTCGGGCTGCGGCAAGACCACCACCTTGCGCCTGATCGCCGGGTTCGAACAGCCGACGTCGGGCAAGATCCTGCTCGACGGGGTTGACGTGTCGGACGTGCCGCCGCACCGCCGCAACGTCAACACGGTGTTCCAGAGCTACGCGCTGTTCCCGTTCCTGTCCGTGTACGACAACGTGGCCTTCGGGCTGCGGCACCGCTCGCTGGACAAGGCGGACCTTGCGCGCCGGGTGAACCAGGCCCTCGAGCTGGTCATGATGACCTCGTTCGCCAAACGCCGCCCGGGCCAGCTGTCCGGCGGCCAGCAGCAGCGCGTCGCGCTGGCCCGCGCGCTGGTGCTCAACCCGGCCGTGCTGCTGCTGGACGAACCGCTCGGCGCGCTGGACGCCAAGCTGCGCCGCTCGCTCAAGGTCGAGCTGAAGGCGCTGCAGGAACGAGTCGGCATCACCTTCCTCTACGTCACCCACGATCAGGAGGAGGCGCTGACCATGTCTGACCGGCTGGCCGTGATGAACGCCGGCCGGATCGTGCAGATCGGCACGCCACGCCAGGTCTACGAGGAGCCGGCGGACACCTACGTGGCCGACTTCCTGGGCGCGGCCAACCTGATGGAGGTTTCGGTAGAGTCTGTAGGGCCGCCCGGCGTGCTGCGGATCGGCGACTTCGCGCTGGCCTCGGCGCGGTGTGAGGCCGCGGTGGGCGGGCCCGCGCACGCGGTCATCAGGCCGGAGCGGGTCCGGATCGAGGCGCACGGGTCGCCCGGTGACAACCGGGTGCCCGCGATGGTCGAGCGGGTGGTCTTCCTCGGCGCCGCCACCCAGGTCATGCTGCGCCTGGCTCCCGGCGTCCCGCTGCAGGCCCTGGTCCAGAACGACGGCGAGCACCCGGACCTGGCCCAGGGCACCCCCGTGCACGCCTACCTGCCGCCGGACGCGCTGCGCGTGCTGGCCGGGGCCCGCGGCGTCGTCCCGGCGCCCGCCGAGGAGCCGCTGGTCGCCACCTAAGCTCGCGGCGGTTCGACGCTGGCTCGCCGGTGCTGGGCTCGTCACGCGTGCCTCAACGGTTGCTTCACGTCGCTCCCGTAGCGGATAGCGGGGAGGATATGGGCTTGTGGGAGCGGTTTGTGCATCATAGACCCCAGAACGCTCCCCGGAGCCTGAATACTCCCCGATAATTGTTCGATTGACGGTAGACGGTATGTCTTGTGTGATCTCAGGTGCCGATGATGCGGGAGAACATCGTTACTTGACCGACGCGCCAGGGCTGGGAACCGGAGTGAGAGCCTTGTCGTCATGCGCGCACTGGTGATCGCCGGGCCTGGGTCGGCCCGGGTCGAGGAGGTGGAGGCTCCTTCGGCCGGGGCGGGGCAGGTGGTGGTGGACGTCCGGCGGGCGGGAATCTGCGGGACGGACGTCGAGCTGTTCACCGGGCAGCTGGCGTATTTCGCGCAGGGTAAGACGCGGTTCCCAGTGCGGCCGGGCCACGAGTGGTGCGGCGTGGTGTCGGCGGTCGGGGCGGGGGTCCCGGCCGGGTGGCTCGGCGTCCGGGTCACCGGGGACACGATGCTCGGCTGCGGGCACTGCGTGCGTTGCCGGGGCGGGCGGGGGCACGTGTGCGCGGACCGGTACGAGGTCGGGATCGCGGGCGGATGGCCGGGAGCGCTGGCTGAGCAGGTGGCGGTTCCGGCGTCGAGCCTGCACCGGCTGCCGTCGGGGGTGGACGACGTTTCGGGGGCTCTGGTCGAGCCGGGGGGCAACGCCTGGCGGGCGGCGTTGGCGGCGGGCGCCGCGCCTGGCCGGCGGGTGCTGGTTTGCGGGCCGGGCACGATTGGGCTGCTGACCACGGCGTTCGCGGTGGCGGCGGGCGCCGAGGTGGACGTGCTGGCCCTGGACGGGCGGCGGCGCTCGCTCGCGGGGTCGTTCGGAGCGACCGGGTACTGGACGGCGGATGATCCGCCGCCGGTGAC
>PLDT01000639.1:0-1429 GCA_003136255.1 Actinomycetota bacterium | reverse complement strand
ACGGGCGGGTGGATCCGACCGGACTGGTGGACGTGACCGTCGGCCTGAGCCAGGCCGCCGAGGCGCTGGCCGGGCAGATCGGTACCGGGTCGGGGACCAAGATCCACATCGACCCGGGCGGCTAGCTGTACCACCCGGGCTTCTAGCTGCATCACCGGGCGGCTAGCTGTACCACCGGGCGGCTGGCTGTATCACCTGGGCGGCTAGCTGTATCAGGAGCGCCGGACCGGCCTCCGGAGAGGGCATAGAGAGAGTTTCCGGCTCGGGGGCGGAGGCGGCTATGCCCATTCCTAGACATTCCATGGCCCTGGCCAGCGTCCAGCTACCGCTGGCGGCCGTGTGCGAGGGCGTGACCGAGGTGCGCGTGCACGGGGTCGGCGGGACACCGCCGGACGCCATTCTCGGCGACCTCGCGCCCGAGCAGGCCAGCGGCGACCAGATCGCGGGCTTCTACCGCTCGGGCGATCACCGCGCCAGTCCGGTGGATCAGGCCTCCGGCCGGGACGTGGACCGGCACGTCGAGTGCTATTCGTGGGGCGGGCTGACCTCGCGGAGCAAGGTCCGGGTGCTGTGGCTGGCGCTGCTGCCGTTCCTGTTGGGCAACCTGGCAGGCTGGATGTGCTCGGTCCGGACCCGGCGGTCGGGCTGGCGGTTCGGGCTGCACCGGCTGTCGCACGGGCTGAGCGGGCTGGCGCTGACNNTGGCCGGGCACCAGTGGTGGCTCGCCCCACTGGGCTGGCGCTACATCGCTGGTCATCCGGCCCGGCAGGTCCTGGTCGGGGTGCTGGTGCCGGTCCTGTTCCTGCTGCTGCTCGCGGCGCTGGCCCGCAGGTCGTGGCGGTACGAGGCGGTGCGGCCGCCGTACCGGGGGAAGGCTCCGCCGCAGGCCAGGAAGATCACGGCGGCCGCCCTGGAGGGCGGACTGGCCGATAACGAGTTCTGGGACGGCGAGGGCAGCGTCCGCCTGCTCACCGCGCTGCATATCGCCGCGGCCGCCGGATTCCTGGCCGTCGTACTGGGCGTCACCACCAAGCTGCTCGTCTCCCCTGGATCGGCGCACGTCATCGCGTTGGGGTGGATCGCAGTGGGGGCGGGCGGGGTCACGATCGCCTGCGCGGCCTGCTACCTCGGCCTGGACGCGTTCGGCGCGCTGGGCGACGCGCTGCGCCGCTCGCCGCCGTTCCTCCTGCTGCTGGCCGCCGTCGCGCTGGTCAGCGGGGGCGCGTTCGCCTGGTTCCAGCCCGGCGGCGCGGCCGGGACCACGGCGGAACTGCCCGGCCTGGATGGCGTGATTCGCTGGACCGCGCTGGGCATCGCGGTGACGCTGGTCCTGGCGTTCGGGTCCATGCTGTTCGGCCTGGGAGGCGGCCGGGGCACGTTTGCCGGCGGTCCCTGGGTCACCTTGGTGCTGGCGTTCAGCCTGCTCAAC
>PLDT01000414.1:0-8365 GCA_003136255.1 Actinomycetota bacterium | reverse complement strand
CGCCTCGTGTCGATGGCCATGTCGTGTCCTCCTGGTTCTGGTGTGCTCAGGCCATGGTCGGCTGGGCTGTTGCCATGGCGTGGCAACGGCGTTGCAATGGGGGCCGCTAGAACTGGTGCATCAGCCAGGACCGGGGAGGGACTATGCGGGCCAGGTATCCGGACGCCGAGGGTTTCGTTGATCGCGGCGGCGTCAAGGTCGGTTACGAGGTGTTCGGCGAGGGCGAGCCAGCAGTGGTGTTCGCGCCCCTTGACCCGATCGTTCACTCGCGCGCGTGGAAGGCCCAGGTGCCCTACCTGGCCCGCCAGTCTCGGGTCATCACCATTGATCCCCGCGGCAACGGACGTTCTGACCGGCCGCAGTCGCCCGCGGCGTACGCCGACACCGAGTTCGTGGCCGACACCGTCGCGGTGATGGACGCCTGCGGCATCGACCGCGCCGTGATCGTCGGGATATCAACGAGCGGCTGGATATCGCTGCTGACGGCCGCCTTGCACCCCGAGCGTGTCCTCGGGGTGGTGGCCATCGCCGCGGGGGGACCGGGGCTCGGGTCATTGTCGGCCGCGCGTACCGAGTACGACTTCGACGAGGTGCTCGACACCGAGGAGGGCTGGGCGAAGGAGAACCGGCATTACTGGCTGCGGGACTGGCGGGGGTTCAACGAGTTCTTCTTCGGCGAACTGTTCTGCGAGCCGCACTCAACCAAGCAGCGCGAGGATGCCGTCGGCTGGGCCATGGAAACCAGCCCGGAGACGAACCTGGCCCGTGCAGGTGCGCCGCCGGCCGTATCGGGCCCAGATGATACCGAACGGACGTTGCGTGACATCCGTTGCCCAGTGCTCGCGATCCACGGGGACCAGGACCGCTGCATCCCGCTGTCGTGGAGCGAGCGGATCGCCGAGCTGACCGGGGCCGGCCTGCTCGTGCTGGAGGGGGCGGGGCATTGCCCGAACGGGCGCGAGCCGGTGGTCGTCAACCATGCGATCCGCGATTTCGCCGACCGGTTCCGCCCCGGACCAGCCTTCCCGCGCCGGTGGACCAGGCCACTGGACCGCCGCCGCCGCGTACTGTACCTGTCGTCTCCGATCGGGCTCGGGCACGCCCGGCGGGATCTGGCCATCGCCGACGAGCTCCGCAAGCTCCAGCCTGACCTGCAGGTGGACTGGCTGGCCCAGCACCCGGTGACCGAACTGCTGGCCAGGCGCGGCGAGCGCATTCATCCGGCGTCGGCGTTCCTGGTCAGCGAATCACGGCATCTCGAGGACGAATGCGCCGAACACGATCTGCACATGTTCGCCGCGGCCCGGCGCATGGACGAGATCATGATCAGCAACTTCATGGTCTTCTCCGACCTGGTGGCTGACGAGCATTACGACCTATGGGTGGGGGACGAGGCGTGGGAGGTGGACTATTTCCTGCACGAGAACCCCGAGCTCAAGCGGGCGCCCTACGCCTGGCTGACGGACTTCGTCGGCTGGCTGCCGATGCCCGACGGCGGCGAGGCGGAAGCGGCGCTGACCGCCGATTACAACGCCGAGATGATCGAGCAGATCGGGCGGTTCCCCCGGCTACGGGACCGGGCGGTGTTCGTGGGCAACCCCGGTGACGTGGTGCCGGATACCTTCGGCGCGGACCTGCCGCCGATCCGGGACTGGGTCGAACAGCACTACCAGTTCTCCGGCTACATCTCCGGCTACGATCCGGCCGAGGTCGCCGACCGGGCCGCGACCCGCGCCGAGCTTGGCTACCGCCCCGACGAGAAGATCTGCCTCGTCACCGTCGGCGGTTCCGGTGTCGGCGCCGACCTGCTGCGCCGCGTCATAGCCGCCTATCCGGCCGCGAAGCGGCTCGTGCCCGCGCTGAGGATGATCGTGGTGACCGGGCCGCGGATCGACCCGGCCACGCTGCCCGCACAGGACGGCCTCGAGCTGCATGGCTACGTCCATGACCTCTACCGGCAGCTGGCGGCGTGCGACCTGGCCGTGGTGCAGGGCGGCCTGACCACCACGATGGAACTCGCCGCGGCCCGGCGACCCTTCCTCTACGTGCCGCTCCGGCACCACTTCGAGCAGAACTTCCACGTCCGGCACCGGCTCGACAGGTACCGTGCGGGCCGCTGCCTGGAGTACACCGACACCGAGCCGGAATCGCTGGCCCAGGCGATGGCGGCCGAGATCGGCCGTCCCGTCAGTTACCTGCCGGTGGAAACCGACGGAGCCGCGCGGGCCGCCGCCTACCTGGCCGGGCTCATCTGAGCAGGCTCGCCGCGCCGCGCGCTTCGCGCCGGACGTGAACCAGGCCGTGCTCCCTGGCCAGGGCGGCGCCGCGGTCCACCGCCGCCCGCGCCTGGGCGCGTTCACCGAGGCGGCCGAGCGCGGTTCCGTCGACCACCAGGGCCGCCGCCAGCGCGGCCACCCAGGGCACCCGCTCCACCGCGGCGAGCAGCGGGACCAACACCGCACGGGCCTGTTCCGGCTGGCCCGCCGTCAGCCAGGCCCGCGCGACCGACAGGTACGCCTCATATCCCAGCACCCACGCGTCCCCGGCCGGCAGCGTGGCGCCGGCCAGTAGCCGGCTGGCCTCGGCGAGGACGTCGGGTGAGCCGGTCGCTTCGGCGAGCGGAGCCAGGCAGTGCAGCCGGTAGGCCTCCGCGCCGTCCTGGCCGGCTATCGCGTGGCCGCGCTCGAACAGCTCGATGGCCTCCGCCCGGTCTCCGCCCGCCAGTAGCGTGGTGCCGAGCATGGCCCGGGCTAGGGCGCCGCCCCAGGGATGGTCGTTCGCCTCGCTCAGGCGCACCGCCTGGCGCCCGAGTGAGGCGGCCTCGCCGTCACGGCCGCGGAGCCGGGCCAGCCAGCCCAGATGGGCGACGTACGCCGCAGCCCAATGCGGGTAGCCGCTGCGCCGGTTGATCTGGATGGCCGCCTGGATCGCCGCAATGGCATGATCCCAGTCGCCTGCCGCAAGCGGGACGAACGCCGACTCGAAGACGGCATGCTGGAGCCTGAACAGGTCACCCTGGCGACGGAGCAGCGGCTCAAGCTCGTCGAGCACGCCGGCCAGCGCTCCGGCGTGACCGAGGTAAGCATGAGCGGTCTTGAGCCCGTCCAGGCCCGCGGCCAGCGCCTGATCGTCGCCGGCCGCCCGGCCCGCAGCCACGGCACGCTGCCCGTAATCGAGCGCACGATCGAATCGCAGCGTGTTGGTCGCGATGATGGCCAGGCGCGCGAGCAGATCCGCCGCAGCCGCCTGGTCGCCGAGCAGCTCCGCCAGCCGCAGGCCCCGGACGAGGTGGGACTCGCAGTAGCCGGTCGGCATGCCCTGGGCCACCGGCACGTCCCCGCCGAGCTGCCGCAAGGCGAGCATTTCCAGGCGCTCGTCCCCCGCCGCGCGGGCCGCGGCGGCTCCGGCGGAGAAATCAGCCAGCGCCGCGGCGACCGCGGCCGCCCCTTCATGCGCCCGGCCGCGGATGACCCGGGCGCGGGCGCCGACCTCAAGGTCTCCGGCCCGTTCGGCTGCCTCCAGCGCCTGGGTGGCCAGGGCGGCCGAATCGGTGACGGCGAACCGGCGGAAGGCCTCATCGGCGGCCGACAGCAGCGCCCGCGCCGCCCGCAGCCAGTCGCCGCAGGCGGCGGCGTGCCGGGCCAGCGATTCCGGCTGGCGAGTCAGCAGGTCAGCGGCGCGCTGGTGGTAAGCCAGCCGGGCAGGCACGGGGGTGGTGGCATACAAGGCCTCACGGATCAGGTCGTTGGCGAACTCGAAGTCGCGGCCGGCGGCCGCCAGCAGCCCGGCTCGCAGCGCGAGTTCACAGTGCCGCAAGGCGGCCGCGGGCGGCACGCCGGCCAGGCCCGCCACGATCGCCGGGTCGACCGCCGCGCCGAGAACCGCGGCGGCGCGCAGCAGCTGCTCGGCCTCGGAGCCTAGACGGCGGACCCGCGCTTGCACGGCACTGGCCAGTGAATCAGGCAGGCCACTGTCGCCTTCGGCCAGCGCGCGGAGCACCTCGACCACGAACAACGTGTGACCGCGGGTCTGCCGCAGGATGCGGTCGGCCAGACCCGCCTGGCCGGCCCGGCCCGCGAGCTGCTCGACGGCAGCCGCTCCGAGTGGCCCGACCTCGACGCGGCTGGCCACGGCGGTCAGCGCGGCACTGGTTTCCGCGTCGTTCTCGGCCCGGACCGTGGCGACTACGAGCAGCCGGCTGCCGCCCGCGTTCCGGCCAAGGTAGTGCACGAATTCGATGGTCGACTGGCCCGCATACTGAAGATCGTCCAGCACGACCAGCACCGGGTTACGTGCCGCAAGCCCGCGCAGGAAGCCCAGCACGGCCAGGAACGTCCGGCGCCGTTGCATGTCGACAGGAACCCGTTCGGCCGGCATCGATCCGAGCACCGCCGCGGCCTCCGGCACCAGCGCGGCGAAAGACGGCGCAGCGTCGCCCAGCAGCCGCCGCAGCTCCGCGGCGGGCCGCCTGGTGACCGCCGGGAGGAGCGCCTCCACCACCGGCTGCAGGAACAGCGACCGCTCGGTCTCATAGCAGCGAGCAGGCAACACCATCGCCCCGGCCGAGGCCGCCTCCGCCGCCAGCGCCTCCGCCAGCCTGGTCTTCCCGATTCCGGCTTCGCCCACGATCAGCACCACCCCCGGCTCACCCGCAACGGCCCTCGCCCACGAACCGGCGAGCTCGGCCAGCTCACGATCGCGGCCGGCCAGCTCCCGCGATGCCGAGCTTGAGCCAGGGCGCCCGAAGAGGTCCCCGCTCCGGGCCAGGCGCGTGCCCGGCCGGGCACGCGCCTGGCCCGGCACGCGGCCGCCAGGATCACCGGGACGCCGCTGGCGCAAGATAGTCAGATACACATCGTGGGTCTCCGGCGCGGGATCGGTCCCAAGCTCCTCGGCTAGCCGGCTGCTGAGGCGCGCGTATGACTCCAGCGCCTTCGCTCGCTCGCCCGCCGCCGCGCAGGCGGACATGAAAAGGCGGTGCGCACCCTCGTCGAACGGGTCATCGGCGATCGCATCCGCGGCGACCCGGGCCGCCAGGTCGGCGTCGCCGGTCGCCTGCGCAGCCTCCGCCAGGGCGTGCCGGGCGCGGCGCAGCAGGCCGCGCAGCTCACCCCTGGCCGGCTCGGCCCACGCCGCATCCGGCTCCTCAGACAGCGCGGTTCCCGGCGACAAGATCTCGACCGCGCGCTCAGCCGCCGCGCCCGCCACCGCGGGCGCCATCCCCAGCTCCCGCTCGGCATGGCTGATCAGCCGGGCCGCCTCGTCCAGGTCGATCACGATCGCCTGGCTTCCGGCGAGCTGGTAGCCCTGACGCCCGCCCCGGATCACCTCCGAGCCCAGGATCCGGCGCAGCCGGCTCACGAGCGTCGCCACATGCTGCGCCGGCGCCGCCGGCGGATCGCCGTCCCAGAGCACCTCGGTAATCCGGTCCACAGACACCAGCCGGGCCCGCTCGACCGCAAGCAACTTCAGCAGGGTGCGGGCCTTGCGGCTGCGCAGGCTACCGTCAGCGAGCCGGACACCGTCGCGGACCACGCCGAATACGCCCGCAAGGTGCAACTCCAGCTGCGCGCTAACACCAGCTCCACCGAGCGGGTCCCTGCCCACGTCCTGTTTGTACTCGCGATCATCGATACCGGCAAGCGACAGCCCGAGCAGCCGGCCCCACATGGGGTTGCCAGGACGGCTCCGCATTGGGCCGCGGGCGCGCCGCGCTAGTCGCTGAGCGTGACCAGGTGCCTGTCCGCATGGCCGCAGAGGCGGCGCGCTTAGCGAACCGGTTTCCCCGGACCCTGGGGCAGCGCGGAGACCGTTCCTGCCCGGTATCGACGCGGGGGCTTGCCGTGAGGATCGCCGTCATGGCGCTGGCTGACCGTGCCGCGTCGCGTGTGATACGGATGGGGTTCGGCCACCGGACATGATGTCAGCGCCAGCGATGAGCCCGGCCATCTCGTCGGCCTATAGGTCAAACGCTGCGTCCGATCACAGAAGGAGTCGTGATGCCCCGCACCCGGGTCCACAACATGAATATCTCCCTCGACGGCTACGCCGCCGGCGAGCATGTGACGTTCGACGCCCCGATCGGCGGCGCCGAGCGGCTGTTCAAGTGGTTCGACGGCCGGGTAATCCATGGCGTCGATAAGGCGGATGCCCCCGTCACGCTGGACCGTGCCCTGACCAGCATGTGGAGCCAGGGCATCGGCGCCGAGATCATGGGACGCCGCAAGTTCGGTCCCCAAGCCGGCGATTGGCCCGACGACGGGTGGCGGGGCTGGTGGGGCGACGAACCGCCATTCCAGACGCCAGTGTTCGTCATGAGCCACCACCCGCACCCCGCGATTGACTTTCCCAACGGGACGAGCTTCCGGTTCGTAGACGGGCCGCCGGACGAGGTGCTTCGCCTAGCCCAGGAGGCTGCAGGCGGCCGCGATGTCCGCATCGGCGGAGGACCCTCGACCGTACGTCAGTTCCTCAAGGCCGGCCTGGTCGACTTCATGCACCTGGTGATCGTGCCGATCACCCTCGGGCGCGGCGTATCCCTCTGGGAGGGATCAAGCGGCCTCGAAGACCGCTTCACCATCGAGTCGGTCACCTCGCCTAGCGGTCTGACTCACCAGCTGTGGAACAAGAACGACCACGCCTGAACCCCGCACCCGAACCGGGGACTGTCCCTCGTGCCGCGCCAGACCGACCTGATCTGCACACCTCAACGGCGGGCGGCGATGATGCCCAAGGCCACGCAGATCGGCAGGGTGTGCGGTGCAGCGTCATCGCTGAGATTGCAGGCTTGGCTTCTGCACCGCTTGGCGCCCGGGCCGACTGCGCGGCCAGCACCGGTATCGTCCGGCTTCACCATGACCTTTGCCTGCGGCTCGTCCCTGTGCCGGGGAGTCATCACCGGCGAGGACTGGCGCATCCCCCCGAACTGCAAGCCCGCTATGGCGCTCACTGGACACCGGTGCATGTGCCGCGTGCGGCATCGACTGCGCCTCGTGCTACGCGTCACTAGGGTTTGGGGTCATGAGCCTTGCCGCCTCCCTGTCTGATGCGTTCGCATCACGGCCAGATCCGAGGGCTGTCCCGGCCGCGTCGATCGCGGTCGTGGTAGATCAGCATGAGGTCGTCGAGGCCTGGGGGGTGCAGACCAGCACCGTGTTCCAGGCTGCGTCGATCAGTAAGCCGGTGGCGGCAATGGTGGCGCTGCGCCTTGTCGCCGACGGCCGCCTGGACCTGGATGCCGATGTCAACCGTCTACTTACTTCCTGGCAGCTGCCCGGCGACGCGGGGGCTGAGCCCGTGACCGTCCGCCACCTGCTGTGTCATGGCGGTGGGCTGTCCGTCCATGGGTTTCCCGGCTACCGGCACGATGAGGCGCTTCCCAGGCTGACCGACATGCTCGACGGCCGGCCGCCCTGTAACACCCCCGCGGTGCGTAGAGAGGGCCCGCCGGGCCGGGAGTGGCGCTACTCGGGCGGCGGTTACCAGATGTTGCAGCAGCTGCTGGAGGATGTCACCGGGCGAGTGTTCGCCGACCTCGCCGCGGAGCTGGTTCTGCGACCCGCAGGCATGACGACCGCCACTTATGCGCAACCGGGCCTAGCCGATGCCGCCGCACCGCACATTGCCGGGCGGCGCGAAGCGTGGATGATCTATCCCGAACACGCAGCCGCCGGGCTGTGGTGCACGCCTACCGACCTGCTGCATCTGGCGCAGGCCATCCAGTCGGCACTGGCAGGCGAACCCGGAGCGATCCTCCCCCCCGAGCTCGCCAGGCAGATGGTGACACCCCAGCTAGCCAACTGGGGGCTAGGCCTGCAGGTATCCGGCGATGGTGATCGCCGGACCTTCAGTCATGGCGGCGGCAACTATGGTTATCAGTGCGCCATGGTCGGGGCAGTTGATGTCCGGAACGCCGCTGCGGTCATGGCCAGCAGCGACCAGGCTGCCGCCGTGCTGGAAGCCATGGCCGCGGCGATCACGGCCAGTACGTCCTGGCAGATCACCTGACCTGCCAGGAACACTCCGACGCCACGACGATCACGGAGATGGCGGCCTACCGGATGACAGACGTTGCCCGCCCACAGGCCGACCACCCGGTGGGACATGCTGAACGAGGCAGGTCGTCACGATCGAATGCGAGGCCCATGAGCCGTCGGTTGCGGCCGAAACCGTCCGGTCGATCATCAGACGGAACGCGGAACTCGTAGCCCATATCGGAGTTCGCGAAATCGAGATCATCAGCATCTCACCAGTCAGCTGATCCACAGGGTACGACGACTGCTGCTCGCGGCGGTGCACGCATCACCCGCGGCATGAGAGCGCGCCCGATCGGGCAGGTCCGGTGATCGCGCTATCATGGGATATC
>PLDT01000090.1:0-4814 GCA_003136255.1 Actinomycetota bacterium | reverse complement strand
GTCGACGTGCTGCTGGCGCACTACGAGCACGCGTATGTTGCGCCGGGCGAGCGCTTCCCCCGGCCGGCTCCGACCACCGACCCGGACGACCGGGATATCTCGGTATCGCCGCACTCGGGTCCGGCCACCGAGTTCGCCGTGCTCGGCGAGGTCTTCGGTGCCGCGACCAACCCCGAGCGCAAGAAGCCCTTCGACATCCGCTCGCTGCTGCGCGGCGTGGCCGACGCCGATCACCCGACGCTGGAACGCTGGGCCGACATGGCCGACGCCGAGTCGGCCGTGGTGCTCGACGCGCACCTGGGCGGGCAGCCGGTCGTGGTGATCGGCTTCGAGTCCCGGCCGCTGCCCCGGCGTGGGCTCTCCCCGGTGGACGGCCCCTCCCAGTGGACGGCCGGCACGCTGTTCCCCCTGTCGTCGAAGAAGACAGCGCGCGCGATCAACGCGGCCAGCGGGAACCGCCCGCTGGTCATCCTGGCCAACCTGTCCGGGTTCGACGGCTCGCCCGAGTCACTGCGCCGGCTTCAGCTGGAGTACGGCGCGGAGATCGGCCGCGCGATCGTCAATTTCGACGGCCCGATCGTGTTCTGCGTGGTCTCGCGTTATCACGGCGGAGCGTTCGTGGTGTTCTCCGGGGCGCTCAACGACACTATGGAAGTCGCCGCCGTGGAGGGCTCCTACGCCTCGGTGATCGGCGGGGCGCCCGCCGCCGCGGTGGTGTTCGCCGCAGAGGTCAACAAGCGTACGTCGGCCGATCCCCGGGTGGCCGGCCTGCAGGCGAGGATCGCGGAGGCCACCTCCGGCGGTGACGAGGATGAGGCGTCCCGGGTGCGCGCCGAGTTGGCGTCGGTATGGCCCGCGGTGCATGCCGAGAAGCTTGGGCAGGTCGCCGACGAGTTCGACCGCGTCCACAGCATCGAGCGGGCCCACCAGGTGGGTTCGGTCCAGGCCATCGTGCCCCCGGCCCGGCTTCGGCCCTACCTGATCGACGCGGTCCGGCGGGGAATGCGGCGCACGCTGGCCATAGAACCGAGCCCGGATCCCAGGTAATGCGCTGCGCTGCGGGCATCGGCTGTCCGATCAAGCCGATGTATTCGCGGGGCCCTGAAATACGTCGATGGTGATCTTACGAATTCTCCGACCCAGGTCCTTGGCTAGCGCCGAGCCAAGCGGGCCCGCTTCCACCCAGTCAGAGCCTCTCCGGGCGGGCTTTTCTCCGCGTGATACGTTCCAGTCGTCATAGGCGGTAGCGGTAATCGCGGAAGCGTACCGGTCAAGTTGTTCAAGAAGTTTCGGCTCCGCGCCCACTATGGGGTTCGCTCCCAGGAGATCGGCTTGGCTTCTAATCCCCTGCAGCTTCACAACGATATCCTCCCACTTTTCATATGTGGCCACGGTAGTCCCAAGCTCGCGAGACTGATTAAGCAAATCTGTCAGTGCCTCATGCGCTTTCCTGGCCCAGTTCAATTGCTCCTGCAGTACCAGGTTTTCGCGAACGGCATCAAGCTCTGTCTGCTTTAGTCGCAGGTTCGTCTCGGCCTGCAGCCTTGCTGAAGCGTCAGACGCGGCAGCCTGGGTGCGCGCCCCGGTAACGCTTCCGATCAGGCCAGCGAATGCTCCGACCGCAGTTCCGCCGATTGCGATAACCGCAACTTTAACCGTATCGCTGCCCAAAGCAAGAGCCACACTTAGCCCGATGCCATATAGCACGGCAAGGGCTGAGATATAGCGAATAGCCTTTGCATCCATTGACTCATCCTAGCCCCCCGGAGATCTGTAACCCTTGCTACGGCTGACCTGGGTCGGGGTGGCCGGATTTGAACCGGCGGCCTCTTCGTCTCGAACTGTCGCGCGATCCTGCCCGCGGTCAAACGATGCAGCTCGGTGCGTCTGCGGCTGCTCGTCCACGATGGCCGTCGCGTGCCTGGGTTGCTGTACCTCGCTGCTGTACGGGGCGGCTGGCGTGAGTAAGAACATCGTCAAGGGATGATTGATACTGACCCTTTGCTCCGCGCTAATGTGTCGCGATCCCCAGCACAATGATCACGGCAGTTGCAACCGCCAGAAGTATCAGGACCACCGGGAGGACGCGCACAAAGACCTGGGCCCGGCGGGCCTTCGCCTGCCAGTTCTTCGGAGGTGGCAGTGTGGCCGGACGATAACCAGGGCGAGGATCGTGTAGGTGGTGCGCATCCGGGCTGCGCCACCTGTCCGGGTACCCCGCAATAGACCATCACGCCTCCCGCCCGCCCCATCCACTCCCCACGCCCCCAAGCGCCCCGCGCCAGGGCCGTCCTCCAACGTCGTGGATGCGGCACCCTGATGGATCTTCGGGGTTGGATGCCGTATCTGTCGACGTCTGCCGTGCCCGTCATGCCCGTCACGGGCGGTGCGGTCCGGGGCCTGGCCCGGACGCGGGCGATCAGGCCTGGATCGTCGCCTCGATGGTCAACTGGCGGGCTGAATGGTGCGGACATGCAGTGCCGCAGGTGACGTGGTCCCCTCCGCTGCCCAGACTGTTGTCGGCCGGTACAGAGCGGGCGCTGGCGGGCCTGATACGACCTGCCGGAGTCCGGACAGCAGGTGGGCAAACGCCGACACAAGGCGACGGCTATGATCCGGTTCATGGTCGCGACTACGGTACGCGAGGCGGTTGCCGAGGCGCTGCGCGCCGAAGGTGTCGAGGTCCTGTTCGCGTTGATGGGCGACGGCAATCTCGAGCTGATCTGCGCTGCGGCCGACCTCGGCCTGGAGGTTGTCTTTGGCCGACACGAGCAGGGCGTGGTCGCGATGGCCGACGGCTACGCGCGGTTTTCGGGACGCCGGGCAGTGGCCACCGTCACGCAGGGGCCGGGGGTGACGAACACCGCCACGAGTCTGGCGGTCGCCGGGCGCCGCCCGTCCCCGGTGCTGCTGCTGGCGGGCGACGTGCCGCTCGGCGATCTGCACAACCCTCAAGGCTTCCAGCAGGCGGCGTTCGCCGTGCTCACCGCGGGGGCAGGCACCCGGCTGGAGTCGCCGCGTTCGCTGCGCGAGACTCTCGCGCTCGCGTTCGCCGCCACTGACGCCGGCCGGCCGTTCGTGCTCAGCCTTCCGACCGACGTCCAATCGGCTCCCGTCAGCGACGGCTGGTCTTACCAGCCGGCGAGGACCACGGGGTTTCGCTCGCGGCCGGACTCCGACGACATCGATGCGGCCGCGGCGCTGCTGCTCGACGCCGTCCAGCCGGCCGTGCTAGCCGGCCGCGGAGCCGTGGCCAGCGACGCCGGCGGCGAACTCGCCGAGCTGGGCCGGCTGCTCGGCGCACCGCTGCTGACCACGCTGCTCGCCAACGGCTTGTTCGCCGGGGATCCGCTGGACGCGAGCGTGCTGGGCGGACTCGGGGACGGGCGAGCCCTGCGGCTGATGGAAGGCGTGGATGTCCTGCTGGCCGCGGGCGCCAGCCTCAACCAGTGGACCACGCATTTCGGCTCGGCGATCGAAGGCAAGATGATCATCCGGATCGACTCGGACCCAGAGGTCCTGGCCACGCAGACCGACGCTGGCTGCATCGCGCTGCGCGGAGACGTGCGAGCGACCGCCCGCGCCCTGATCGAGGCGATCAGGCCACGCCGGGACGAGCCGCGCCAGCTCTCACAAGGGGTGGCCGCCACGATTGCCGCGCCGCGACGGCGGGACCCGTCGCCCTACCTCGACACCGGTACCGCCGTCGACCCGCGGCACGTGCTCGACGACCTCGACCGGCTCCTGCCCGGCGACGACCGGCGGATCGTCATCGGCGGCGGCCACAGCGCCCAAGTCGCGTGCTTCACGATCGCGGCCAGCTCGCCGCGGGACTGGAGCTGTACGAGCATCGATTTCGGCGCGCTCGGCCAGGGACTCGCCGTAGCGATCGGCGCCTGCTTTGCTCGGCCCGGCCGGCGCGTCGTGCACGTGACCGGGGACGGCGACTTCATGATGGGCATCGCCGAGCTGGACACCGCGATCCGCTACTCGCTGCCGCTGACGATCCTGGTCCTCAACGACCAGGGGATGGGCCAGGAACGGCACAACCTGTCACGCGACGGGCTCCCGGCCCGCTTCGCCGACTACGCATCGCCTGATCTCTCGGCCCTGGCCGGTGCCTATGGCGCCACCGGCTACCAGATCACGAACGCCGAACAGCTCGGAACGCTGTCGGCGGCCGTCGACGACACCACCACCGGCGTGGTGATCGTCGATGTGCGGATCAACGGTGAATACCTCAACCCGGTCTCACGCGACATCGCCGAACACCTGCGTTAACCAGGCGGCGGCGTCTGCCACGGCCTGGGCGATCACACGACGCCGCCGGGTGGTCGAACCCGATAGCACCCGCAGGCCGAAACTTCTTATGCGCTACCTCCTACGCAACCGCAGAACCGAGGCATCAGATCTGGTAGGTAGCGTCAATCGTCAGTCGGCGGGCCGGGTTGGCTGAACGGATGTGTGACTTGGGCAAGACCCCTCTTCCCATCACGCTGCGGCATCCACGCTGTTCCGCCCGCGCCACCAACGGGACTCTCCGGGCCAGGGATGGTGCGGATGGGAAGCACGGGACGCGGGAGGCCCCGTTTCAGCGCGTCCCTGATTCTGCGGCCACCGCAGCGCTGTTCAGATGCCGGAGATAGACCGCGCGTATCCAAGCCGGGTCGCCGCCAGGTCGAGGCGTGGACAGCCAACGAGGCGCGCCGACTTCCGGAGTCCGCCGAACGAGACCGTGGCCCTCCGCGCTCGCGGACAACCTGACCTCTTGCTCGTCAGCTACCGGCACGGTGTCAGTTACCGTCGTTCAGCTG
>PLDT01000377.1:3564-4018 GCA_003136255.1 Actinomycetota bacterium | reverse complement strand
CGCACGCTGATGCGCGCCGAGGCGGCGAGATCTTCCTGCGTAAGGCCGGCGTCGGTACGCAGCTTGCGCAGTAATGCGGCGAACGTGACGGGCGGCTCAGCCATGATCTCCCCTCTTTCCCCATATGTAGGTGGACCTGGGATGAGCCTACGACGCGGCTAACCCACCCGATGTGGCCGGAGCCGCGGCGATCTGACCTACCGAGGCCGCGCTAGCCCTTACCCAGGACGCGGCCGAACGTCCCCACCTGGTCACGACGCTGGCGGCGGAGCATCCGGGCCATCGCGATGGCGTAGCCGACAGCCAGGGCCAGGTAGGCAGCGGCGAAGCCGGTAGCGGGCCACACCGGGGCGCTCGCGCCCAGCGTGGTGAGCGTCAGGCCGCTGCCGCTGAAGAAGCCCGCCGCCACCATCGGGAACAACCCCCCGAGCAGCATCCCGCGTCCGCGGCGCCG
>PLDT01000377.1:0-3459 GCA_003136255.1 Actinomycetota bacterium | reverse complement strand
AGCCAGCCGCGGCGCGCGTGGTGCGCGTGGACGACGGCCCGCACCGGCCCGAAGCTGGAGATGGCCGCTTCCTGCGCCTCCCGTTCGGTCATCCCGATCGCCAGCCCGGCAGCGGCGGTCTCGCGCAGGTGATCTTCGGCCTCGGCCAAGATGAGCTCGGCCTCCTGCGGGCCGGTACACAGGCCCGCCCGCAAGCCGGTACGCAGGCCCGCCCGCAACTGGTCGAGGTACTCCCCGATCGGGTCCCTTCCGCGGCTCACCTGGTTCATGATGACCACCCCAGCGCTGTGGCAACACGGTGGGGATGGCTCACGGCCGGCCATCCCAGCACCGCCTGGACGCCGCTGGCGAACTTCCGCCAGTCGTTCTGCTGGGCGGCCAGGGCGGCGACTCCCTCATCGGTCAGCCCGTAGACCCGGCGGCGCCGCCCTCCGGCCTGCGCCCAGGTGCTGACCAGAAAGCCGGAGTCTTGCAGGCGGTGCAGGGCCGGGTAGATGGTTCCCTCAGGGAGATCGAACGTTCCCGCGCTGCGGTCACGCAGCGCCGAGATGATCGCGTACCCGTGCGCTGGCCCGGCGGACAGGACCGACAGCAGCAGCAGATCAAGGTTGCCCTTGAGCCGCTCACGGTCCATACCCAGGAACCCTATGCCTAGCAGTACTTAGCGTCAATGCCGCCGCCTCCGCCATTGAAGAGGCCCAGTACCGGAAGCTCGCGGCCCTCGATAGCAACCCGGCAGGCCCTCGGGCCGCCTGGACGACACGAGATCGGGGCGCGAGCACCACGGCCCGTTCGGTCAAAATTGAACTGGGCTGGATAATGGGCGGAAGCCCAGCCGCGCAGGGGGCTGGTGGCAGTGCGGCAGGACGCGTTGCGTGGGGAGGCAGGGTTGGCGGCAGAGCAAAGCGGCGACGGCTGGGTGGCGCTGCCCGACGCTATCGAATCACTGCGTTCAGCCTTGGCCGCCGCCTGGTGGGACGGCAAGCAACGCAGGGTCCGGTTCAAGGTGGAGCCGGTAGAACTGACGATGCAGGTCGGGCTGACCCAGACCGGCAAGGGTGCGGCCGGCATTCACTGGCATGTGCTCGCGCTCGGTACGGAGCGGTCGCGGGAAACGGCCAGCACGCAGACGCTGAAGCTCCGGCTTACTCCGGTCCTGTTCGACGCGTACGGGAATGCGCTGGACGACGCCGAGCAGTTCATTTCTGACGCCGGCGACCCGGAATAGCCAGCCAGGACACCGGAGTCTCCGCGAGTGGAAACACGCCGGGTGGCGCTGATCAGCTACCGCACCGATTCAGGCCGACGCGTCGCCTCGGGCCTGCTCGTGGACGAACGATCGGTGCTGACGACCGATCATGTGGCGGCCGGCCACGGGCACCGGGTCGAGTGCGGGGGCGCGGTCAGCGAGGTCCAGGCGGTGTTCCGGTCCGGGACGCTCGAGGTGGACCTGGCCGTGCTGCGGCTGAGTACTCCGGTCCCGGGTGTGGTCCGGCTCGGGTGCGCGCGGGTTGATCAGAGCCGGGCGGGCGAAGTGCGGGACTGCGTGGCCGTGGGTTTTCCGCGTTGGAAGAGCGCCGCGGGTCAGCGGCCTTCGGCACAGGTCACCGGGACGGTGCCGACGGCGGAAGGGCTGAGATCGTCGGGCGGTTCGGGACTGCGCCCCGGCTTCCTGACCCTGGTGGCGGGCCGGATCGTCGGTGCCCCGAACGTCGAGCGCGGCGATTTCGATGCCTCGCCCTGGGCCGGAATGTCGGGCGCCGGGGTGGTGGCCGGTGACCTCATCATCGGCGTGGTGCGAAGCCACAACCTGGCTGAGGGCCCGCAATCACTGACGGTCACCCCGCTGACCGCCATCGACCTGCTTCCGGCCGACCGTCGCCGTCCCCTGTGGGAAGCACTGGGGGTCACGGACTCGTCGTGGCTGCCGGTACTGCCGCAGCGTGCACCCTACGCAGTGAACCAGCCGGGACGGCTTCGGCTGCCAGAGCTGCCACCCGGTCTGGCGTCTCGCGATGCGCTGGTCGGCCGGGCGGTCGCGGCATTCCTGGACCGCCCGGAACCGAGCGTGGCGCTGACCGGGTTCGGCGGGGTCGGCAAGACGACGCTCGCCCGGCAGATTCTCTGGCGGCAGGAGCTGCGCTCGCGGTGGCCGGGCGGGGTCCTGTGGCTTTCGATCGGGCAGCGGCCGGATCTGCCGGGGCTGATCGCCACCGCGTGCGTCGACCTGACCGGTGCCGCGGTGGGCGTGCTCAGCGTCACCGACCTGGCCGCCTGGCTCCGCGATGACCTGGCCAGGCGCCGCGCGCTCTTGGTACTCGACGACGCCTGGGACGGCGAGGCCATCGAGCCGCTGCTGACTGCGACCAGCGGGATTCCGCGGCTCATAACCACGCGTGACGACAGATGGCTCGACGCCTGGACCGCGCAGCCAATCGAGGTGGGGATGCTCGAACAGGCCGAGGCGTACCGGCTGCTCGCCACCGAGCTGGGCACCGGGACCGAACCCCCGGCCGAACTCCACCGCCTGATCGACCGCCTGGGGTGCTGGCCGCTGCTGCTGGGCCTGGCGGTCGGCTATCTCCGCACGCGGCTGCGGCGCGGGGCGACGGCGGCGGTTGCGCTGGCCGAGATGACCGATCGCTACGAGGCCCTAGGCGTGACCGCGTTCGACGACCGCCGGGCCACGGACCTCGACCAGCAGCAAGACCGCAGCCGGGCGGTCAGGCTCACCCTGGAAGCGAGCATGCGCCTGCTCGGTGACCCGGACCGGGAGCGGTACCGCGCGCTGACGGTCTTCCCGGCCGGACTGCCGATCCCGATGGACCTGGTCGCGGACGTATGGGCCCCGCAGCTTGATCGCTATGGCACTCAGGATCTGCTGGACGAGCTGGTCGGGCTTTCGCTGCTCGGCCTGGACTACGGCGCCCGCGAGGTTCAGCTGCACGACGTGCTCCGCGACTATCTCGCGCCACCGGCCGCCGACCAGGCGGCGGCGCACCGCAAACTGATCGACCGCTGGGGCAGTCCGTACCAGCTCCAAGACAACTACCGAGTCGAGTGGTACTCCTACCATCTCCGGGCCGCCGGTGACGACCAGGCGCTGTACGACCTGATCACCCCGCACTGGCGCGATCATGTGCTGGCGGTCACGCGATCACTGTCATCGGTTGCGGGCGACGTCCGGCGCGCCGCCGAACAGGCCGCGGCCGCGCACCGGCTCGGCGAAGAAGTCCGCTGCAACCTGATCCGGACCCGCATGATGGCCTCCAGCGGAGCCGTCCCGCTCGCCGCGTTGAGCGCGTTCACCCGGCTCGGGGAGCTCGACCGGGCTCTGGGCTACGCGGACCTGCGACCTGTGGAGCAGCGCGACGACGCGGTGCTGCAGATCGTGGTGGCCCTCGCGCCCCGCGACTGGCGTGAAGCACTCACGCTCGCCGAAGGACGGCTGACCAATCC
>PLDT01000154.1:0-5269 GCA_003136255.1 Actinomycetota bacterium | reverse complement strand
ACCCAGCAGGGCAACAACAACGCGTACTGCCAGGACAACGAGATCTCCTGGGTCGACTGGGCGGTCCGCGCCGAATCGGACCAGGAATTGCTCGACTTCGTGCGTAACCTGACCCGGCTGCGCGCCGAGCACGCCGTGTTCCGGCGGCGGCGGTTCTTCCGCGGCCAGGCCGTCCGCGGCGGGCGGCAGCGGCTGGGCGACATCGCCTGGTTCACGCTGTCCGGCGAGGAGATGACCGACGACGACTGGGACGCGGGCTTCGTCAAGTCCCTGACCGTGTTCCTCAACGGCCGGGCCATCAGCGAGCCGGACCGGCGCGGCGAGCGGATCGCCGACGACTCCTTCCTGCTGCTGTTCAACGCCAGCGAGCAAGATCTGGTCTTCACCATCCCGCCGCGCCGCTATGGCCAGCGCTGGGCCATGGCGCTGGACACGGCGAGGCCCACGGCGGATTTTGAACATGACACAGCCGTCAAGCCAGGAGACGTGATCACGGTGATCAATCACTCCCTGCAGGTACTGTCCCGTGGCTGAGCTGGCCGGCCGGCACGCGGGCCGGCCCTGGGCCCCGCTGTCCACGTACCGGCTGCAGCTGCGGTCGGGGTTCGGTTTCGCCGAGGCGGGCGACCTGGCCGACTACCTCGCCGACCTCGGCGTGACGCACGTCTACCTGTCGCCCATCCTGCAGGCCAACCCGGGCTCCCCGCACGGGTACGACGTGGTGGACCACTCGCGGGTCTCGGCTGACCTGGGCGGAGAGGACGCCTTCCGCGCCATGGCGGAACGGTTCCACCGCCATCACCTCGGGGTGGTGGTCGACATCGTGCCCAACCACATGGCCCGGCCCACGCCCGAGTCACGCAACAAGCAGCTGTGGTCGGTGTTGTACCAGGGCCAGGCCTCGCCGTACGCGCACTGGTTCGACGTCGACTGGGCGGCGCAGGACGGCAAGATGCTCATGCCCATCCTGGCCGGGCCGCTGGAAAAGTGCCTGGACGACCTCATCATCGACACCGCGCCCAAGACCCCGGAGTCCGCCGAGCACCGCGGCCCGGTGCTGCGCTACTTCGACCACATGCTGCCGCTGCGGGACGGCGTCGCCGACCTGCCGCTGGGCATGCTGCTCGCCGAGCAGCACTACCGGCTGGCCGACTGGCACGACGCGGCCACCCAGCTCAACTGGCGCCGGTTCTTCGACATCGACACGCTCATCGCCATCCGGGTCGAGGATCCCGATGTGTTCGAGGCCACCCACCGGGTGCCGTTGCGCCTGGCCGCCGAGGGCCTGATCGACGGCCTGCGGGTGGATCACCCGGACGGGCTGGCCGACCCGGGCGGCTACCTGCGCCGGCTGGCCGACGCGACCGGCGGCCTGTGGGTCGTGGTGGAGAAGATCCTGGCCCGCGGCGAGGAGCTGCCGGCCTGGGACTGTGCAGGCACCACCGGCTACGACTCGCTGGCCCTGGTCGACGGGCTGTTCGTGGACCCTGACGGCGCGCCCCGGCTGACCGAGGACTACGTCCGGGTCACCGGCGGGAAGCCGGATTTCGCCGAAGTGGCCCGGGACGCCAAGCGCGGCATCGCCGACGCCACGTTCACCGCCGAGCTCTTCCGGCTGACCCGGCTGTTCGCCCGGGCCGACTTCCCGGCGCTGGGCGGGCTGGGCGAGGCCGACCTGCACGACGTGCTGGTCGAACTGCTGGCGGCGTTCGACGTGTACCGGGCCTACGTGCGGCCAGACCAGCCGCCGCCCGAGGTCTCGGTGGCCGTCATGTCGGCGGCCGCGGCCGCGGCCCGCGAGGCCCTGGAGCCCAGGTTGCACCCGGCCCTGGACGCGGTGTGCGGGGCGGTGCTGGGCCTGGGCGGCGCGGCGGGCGACGAGGCGCGGCAGGCCGCCCGGGACGAGCTGATCGTGCGGTTCGGCCAGACCACGGGGCCGGTGCTGGCCAAGGGGGTGGAGGACACCGCCTTCTACCGCTGGCCGCGGCTGACCAGCCTGAACGAGGTGGGCGGCGACCCGGATATCTTCGGCGTCAGCCCGGCCGAGTTCCACGCCGCCGCCGCGCGCCTCGCGGCCCGGTGGCCGGCCACCATGACCACGCTGTCCACCCACGACACCAAGCGGCAGGAGGACGTGCGGGCCCGGCTGGCCGTTCTCGCCGAGTGGCCGCAGGACTGGGCGCACAAGGTTGCCGAGTGGCACGGCCTGCTCAGCTGGCTCACCGACGGCTCGGTGGCCCAGGCCACCGAGCGGGCCCCCGATCCCGACCTTGAGTACCTGATGTGGCAGACCCTGGCCGGCGCCTGGCTGCTGGGGAGCGAGCGGCTGCGCGAGTACCTCGGTAAGGCCATGCACGAGGCTAAGACGCGGACCTCCTGGACCGTGCGCGACCCGGGCTACGAGGCGGCGGTGCTCGGCCTGGCCGACGCCGTGCTGGCCTACCCGGAGCTGGTGGCCGGGATCGCCGAGTTCGTGGCCCGGATCGCGCCGGACGCCCGGGTCAACTCGCTCGGCGCCAAGCTCGTCCAGCTCACCATGCCGGGGGTGCCCGACGTCTACCAAGGCTGCGAGCTCACCGGCCTGTCGCTGGTGGACCCGGACAACCGGCGGCCGGTCGACTTCCAGCGGCGCCGGCGGCTGCTGGCCGCGCTGCGGGCCGGGCAAGCCGAGGTGGTGGGCCTGGACGCGGAGAAGCTGCTGGTCACCAGCCGCGCGCTGGAGCTGCGCCGCGACCATACCGAGTGGTTCACCGGCGGCTACACCCCGCTGGCCTGCGAGGGCCCGGCCGCGGAGCACGCGGTCGCGTTCCTGCGCGGCGAGCACGCGGTCACCATCGTCACCCGGCTGCCCGCCGGGCTGCGGCGGCGCGGCGGCTGGGCCGACACCGTGCTGCCGCTGCCCGAGCTGCACTGGCGTGACGTGCTGACCGGGGTCAGGCACGCCGGCCTGCGGCCGCCGCTGTCCGAGCTGACCCGGCGGCTCCCGGTGGCGCTGCTGATCCCGGAAGAGGTCTACCTGGCCGAGCAAGAGCAGCTCTCCGGCGACAGCGCCCGATGACCACGTTCAGCGTGTGGGCCCCGGACGCCTCCCGGGTCGAGGTAGAGGTCGCGGGCCAGCGCTACCCGATGGTCCCGGACGCCCCGGGCACCTCGCCGGGCTGGTGGAGCGCGGACGTGCCCGGCATGGCGGCCGGCATCGACTACGGGTTCCGGCTGGACGACGGCGAGCTGCTGCCCGACCCCCGGTCCCCGCGGCAGCCGTTCGGCGTCAACGGGCCGAGCCGCACCTACGATCACGCGGCGTTCACCTGGACCGACCGGCGCTGGCGCGGCGGGCCGCTGCACGGGTCGGTCATCTACGAGCTGCACACCGGCACGTTCACCCCCGAGGGAACGTTCGACGCGGCCATCGGGCGGCTGGATCACCTGCGCCAGCTCGGCGTGCACACCGTGGAGCTGATGCCGGTCGCGGCGTTCCCCGGCCGCCACGGCTGGGGCTACGACGGGATCAACCTGTGGGCGGTGCACGAGCCGTACGGCGGCCCGGACGGACTGAAGCGGTTCGTGGATGCCTGCCACGCGCGCGGCCTGGCCGTCCTGCTCGACGTGGTGTACAACCACGTCGGCGTGGGCAACCGGCTCGGCGACTTCGGGCCGTACTTCACCACCGCGCACGTGACCCCGTGGGGACCCGCGGTGAACCTGGACCAGCCCGGGTCGGACGAGGTCCGCGCGTTCCTGATCGGCAACGCGCTGATGTGGCTGCGCGACTACCACCTGGACGGGCTGCGGCTCGACGCGGTGCACGCGCTGGAAGACCACCGGGCGCTGAACTTCCTGGAAGAGCTCGCGGCCGAGGTCCAGGCGCTCGCGGCGCTGCTGAACCGCGAACTGGTCCTGGTCGCCGAGTCCGACACCAACGATCCCCGGCTGGTCACCTCCCGGGAGGCGGGCGGCTACGGGCTGAGCGCCCAGTGGAGCGACGACTTCCACCACGCCGTGCACGCCGCGATCACCGGCGAGCGGCAGGGCTACTACTGCGACTTCGGGTCCATGGCCGCGCTGGCCAAGACCTATACCAAGGTGTTCTTCCACGACGGCATCTGGTCCGCCTTCCGCGGCCGGACGCACGGGCGGCAGGTGGACGTGTTCCGCATTCCCGCCCACCGGTTCCTGGGCTACCTGCAGGACCACGACCAGATCGGCAACCGGGCCACCGGCGACCGGATCGCGGCCACGGTGCCGCCCGACCTGGTCAAGGTGGGCGCCGGCCTGGTGCTCACCGCGCCCTACACGCCGATGCTGTTCATGGGCGAGGAGTGGGGCGCGGACACCCCGTGGCAGTACTTCACCGACCACATCGACCCGGGCCTGGCCAAGGCCGTGGCCGAGGGCCGCAAGGCGGAGTTCGCCGCGCACGGCTGGGCCGCGGCCGACGTGCCCGACCCGCAGGACGAGGCGACCTTCCTGCGCTCCAAGCTCGACTGGACCCAGCTCGACCGCGAGCCGTACCTCGGCCTGCTGGCCTGGTACCGGGAGCTGATCGCGCTGCGCCGGACCCGGCCCGAGCTGACCGACCCCCGGCTGGACCGGGTGAGCGCCGACTTCGACGACGACGCGCGCTGGATCATGGTCCGGCGGGGACGGCTGCGCATCGCGGCCAACCTCGGTCCCGAGCCGGTCCGGCTCGCGCTCGGGCAGCCCGGCACCGGAGTGCTCGCCGCGTGCAGCCCGGGCGTCGCAATCCAGCAGGACACGGTCACGATCCCGCCCGCCGCGTTCGCCGTCATCGAGACCCGGGCCCCGGGTCCGGGAACNNAATGGTCCATCGGTGCCGCTACAACGACACTAATGGTCCATCGGTGCCGTTCCACCCTGATTGGTGACCGGACGGCTGGGGTTGAGGAGGCTGGTGTTGGCTAGCTGCAGGTTTGCTGGGCGGCGGTGATCAGGCCGGAGAAGGTCCAGGGGTTCTGCGGGGCGTCCGGGCCCTGGAGGGCCTTGGGCAGGCCCTGGGGGAACGTGAACGACGCGTGCGTCCAGACCCAGCGGGTGCCGGACGAGGAGCAGACCTTCACCGGCTGGCTGAGCGTCACCACCGTGGCCACCGGGTACACATGACCCCCCGCGCAGTTGGGGTTGCAGTCGTCCAGCTTGTAGGTGCCGGTGCCGACCGCCTCGCGGCCCGACCAGGTGCTCCAGGTCATGTGGAACAGGAACGCGGTGGAATCACCGGATAGCGCGCAACCGAAACCGTCGCAGACGGGCT
>PLDT01000336.1:0-6626 GCA_003136255.1 Actinomycetota bacterium | reverse complement strand
GTCCGCCGGAAAGTTCTGCGCGAGCAGCAGGCCGTCATTCAGTTGTCGTTCGAACAGCCCGAGTTCCTCAAAGCCGAGTTGATCAAGCTGGTTCGTGATCGCCTGCCTCCCGGTTACGACGTCGAGAAGCACTTCACTCCGCACTACCGGCCCTGGCGTCAGCGAATCGCCCTCCTCCCGGACGGCGATCTGCTCGCTGCGATCTCGGCTGGGAAGGTGACCATGGTCACCGGCGAGATCAGGAATTTTACCGAAGACGGCATTGCGCTCATGGGAGGCGAGGAGCTTGCCGCCGACATCGTCATCACCGCGACCGGCTTTAACCTCAGCGTCATGGGCGATATCGACTTCGCCATCGACGGCAAGCCGCTCGACCTGGCCGATACCGTCACTTACCGGGGTGCGATGTTCACGGGCGTTCCGAACCTCGCGTGGACCTTCGGTTACTTCCGCGTGAGTTGGACGCTGCGGGCCGACCTGATCAGCGATCTGGTCTGCCGCCTGCTCGTCCACATGGCCGCGCTTGGGGCCAGCCAGGTCACGCCAGCACTGCGGCCCGAGGATGCGGACATGCCGATCCTGCCCTGGTTCGATCCGGAGAACTTCAATCCCGGCTACATGATGCGCTCGGTGGATCTGCTCCCAAGAAGCGGCGACAAGCCAGAGTGGCAGCACAGCCAGGACTACTGGGCCGAGAAGGACCTTCTCCCGAACGCCGATCTCGACGACGGCTGCCTGCTCTACTCCTAGCTCAGTCTCCGGACTCCAGGAATCCGGGCGCCGCGTACGCGGGATCGGGATAGTCATAGAAGCCGCTCCCGCTCTTGACGCCCAGGCGGCCGCGATCGAGGTAGGTCCGGACGAAGTCGGCGTTGGCACGTATCTGCGGGTCACCTAGCTGCCGCGCCCAGTAGTCGGTGATGTGCCAGACGGTATCGAGCCCGACGCCGTCGAGCATCCCGAACGGGCCGATCGGCATCTTCATGATTCCTATCCAGGCGCGATCGACGTCCTGCACCGACGCGATCCCGTTCGTCACCAGCGTGAGCGCCTCCCGGTTGATCGCGGTGTACAACGCGTTGAAGACGTAACCGAAGTTCTCCTTGCGCAGGCGGATGGGGATCTGGCCGATGCGCCGGGCGAAGGCCAGGAGCAGCTCCGTCGTCTCCGCGGAGGTGCCAGGGTGCGGCATCACGTCCACCACATTCGATGACCACACCGGGATGTGGAAATGCAGCGCCGCGAACCGGTCAGGCCGGCCGGTGGCAGCCGCGAACATCGAGGGCAGCAGCGTCGAGGAGTTCGTCGTGAAGATGGTCCGCTGCGGGCACAGCTCGTTGAACCGCCCGAGGACCCGCCCCTTGAGCTCGGGGTCTTCGGGCACCGACTCACTGACCAGGTCGACTCCGGCCGCGGCCGCCACCGGGTCGGCGATGCACTCGATGCTCGCCAGCGCCCGCTCGAGCCGGCCGGCGTCGATAAGTCCCGCCGCCACCGGGGCCTCCCCGTAGCCGCGCAGCCGCCCGGGCGCTGCGTCCAAGGCCGCCGGTTCGGTGTCGTGCACGACGACCTGGCACCCATACATCGCCGCCTGCAGCCCGATCTGCAGTCCCATCGTCCCGCTGCCGATCACGAGCACCCGACGTACGTCCTCCGCGCGCATAGCCCGCTCCTTTGCCATCGCGTCAGTCCGATGCTATGTCCCGCGAGGCCGGCCACGCGGTGCAGGCTTGGAGGGTGGGCGATGAGCGGGCCGAGACCTACCTGCGGCTGCTGGCCGAGGCCGTGCTGCGGCAGGCAGGTGATCGGTTGCGTGCCCTGGACGTGGCGGCCGGAACTGATATCTGGTCCGATCCGGGCATGGCGCCGTTCGCCACCACGGAGAGCGCGCAGGCGAAGGTCGGACGGGCCGCGCGGATCCTGGTCGCGGCCGGCGTGCTCGATGAGGATGTCCTGGCCGGTTTCGGGTCTGATCTTCACGGGGCGATCCACGCCCGGTCACGGCTCATCCTGAACTGGGATCGCGGACGCGGCAAGCTGGGCCACACCATGTTCGCGCCGTCCAGCCGCCCGCCGGCGTCGGGCGCCGCGAGCGAGGCGATGCGGGTGACGCCCATCGGCCGGACGCTGCGCGTGGCCAGCGACCGCGCGCCGTCGGCGTTGCACCTGATGTCGCTGGTGCGGACCCAGACCGAGGCCGTGATCACCGTGGTCATGCGCATGCACCGCCCACCGCCCGGCGCGGGTACGGGTTGGGCGATCACGCATCAGCTGCCGTACGACCAGCTGCGGGCGGTGGACGACCTGGGCGCTCGCTATACGTTCCGGTTCGAGGGCGGTGTGAGCAGGACGGACACCTGGCGGGGCATCGCCCGGCTGACGCCCGTACCTCCGCGCAGCGTCCGGCGCCTTGACCTGGTCGGCGACGGAGCCCCCCTCATCCAGCTCAACCTGAGGACCTCCGCCGCGCGCGGTCACCACGCCGCGCCGCCGGTGACCGGGCCGCCGGTGACCGAGCCGGCGGCGGTCCCGCTCGGCGAACGACTGCTCGTGCTGGCGGCCGAACGCATCCTGGCCGGCGAAGACCCCAGGGGGCCCGTCCCGGGCCCCGAGCCGGGGGAGATCATCACGGTGCTCACCGAGACGGGCGCGATCGCCGTTGCCAGCCTGGTACCCGGTCAGCTCGCCGCGGTGTGCCAGCGGCTCGGCGCAACCGGGCACGGCATCACCGTGCCCGCGGCCACGCAGATCCCGGCCCCGTGGGCCAGCGTCATCGCCCAACGCGATGCGCCGCGGCCCGCAGCCGGCCCTGAGGTATTGGCACCGCTGGCCGACGTGCTGCCCGACCTCGACGGGGCGCGGTTCGCCTTGGCCGGGCTGAGCATGGCCGCGGGTGAGAGCCACCTGCACGTGGTGAGCAGCGGCATGCCGCGGCTCGAGAAATGGTTCGCCTACCACTGGAGGCCGGGTTTCTCCTGGTGGGTCAGGGACGGCGCCGGGAACTGGCACGTGGGGATGGCAGGCGAGCCGTGCACCTCCGGGGACGGCCTGCAGGCGTTCCAGCTGCGGCTGACGCCGCCGCTCGCCGCGATCCCGGACGCCGCCGAGGTGGTGGTGACCGGACCGGCGACGCGAGTCCGCGCGTTCGTACCGATCCGGCCGGCCAACCGCGGGTCTTACCGTTTAGTTGTCGGTGGCTGTGTCGGTTGAGCCGCCTGCTCGTCGGTGGCGTGGGCCTCGATGAACGCGACCATCTGGTCGTTTAGCGCGTCGATCCGGTTGAAGCCGCCGTGGTTGCCGGGGACGATGGCGACCTCCGCGTGCGGGATGAGGCCTCCCCGGGCGCGGGCCTGCGCCGGGGTGATCAGGGCGCTGCGCGCGCCGGTGATCAGCAGGGCCGGCACGTCGATCGCGCGGAGTTCGTCGTCGGTGAGGACAGCGGGGAACTTCGGCTCGGCATGGTAGCCCCGGGTGCCTGCCCACAGGAGCGTCATCAGCTCCGGCTCCAGCAGGCCCGGGAGGTCCAGCCACCGGGCGAGGCGCCGGCGGATCGGCATCGGGGTCAGGGTGGCCAGGCCGCTGACGGAGAGCCAGAACCAGAAGCGGGCGTCGAGCTTGGTGAGCCCGGCCGGGTCGAGCAGCGTGATGGAGGCGACCCGGCCGGGCACGCGGATCGCCTGGTTCATGGCGATCCAGCCGCCGTAGGAGTAGCCCACCAGGTGCGCCGGGCGGTCGCTGAGCTGGCCCAGAAGCTCGTCCAGCCAGGCGGCGCAGGAGGCCGGGGGAGTCATCGGGGCGCGCGCGACGCTGGGGTTCGCGTCGCCAGGCATGTCGATCCCGTACACCGGGCCGACCTTGGCCAGCGCCGCCACGTTCGGGTACCAGCTCGCGGCGTTGAACGCCGAGAGCAGCACGACTGGCGGCCCATCAGGATGCGGCCGGTAAGCGTGCACCCGGGTGGTGGCGGTCGCCGTCTCGACGTCGAACTCCTCGTCGGGCTGCGGCCAGAGCGCGAAGGCCCGCTCGTACGCGGCCATGAATTTCTCCCGCGCTGCCTCGCTCACCCAGGATCCCGGCTCGCCCTTGGGCGCCAGGTCTGCGGCACCGGTGATGCGCTTGATCCCGAACATGTCTTGCCTCCTCGCGGTTGAGCCTGCCACGTTTATGATACGAGCGTATCATTAACGGGGGCAGGCGGACAACGAGGGATACGGTGAGCGGGTGCCGAAGCGGGTCGATCACGAGGAACGGCGGCGGCAGATCGCGGACGCGCTGCTGCGGACGGCCGTCAAGCGCGGGCTGCACGCCACCGGGATGCGCGAGGTCGCGGCCGAAGCCGGCGTGTCCCTTCGGCTGGTCCAGTACTACTTCGGCACCAAGGAAGAGCTCCTGCTGGCCGCGATGCAGCACCTGGCCGCCCGGTTCAGCGAGCGGGGCCTGGCGCGGATCAGGCAGCTCAAATCCCCAGCAGGCGCGGTCCGCCCGTACGACGTCATCGCTGCCATCTTGACCGAGGGACTGCCCGCCGACGACGAGCGGCGCACCTTCACCCTCCTGTACACGGCCTACTTCGCGCTCTCGCTGACCGAGCCGGCGCTGGCGATCTCCCCCCTGGTCAGGAACTCAGACGCGGTGATCAACGTGGTCGCCGCCCAGCTGCGAGCCGCCCAGGCCGCCGGCGATACGCCCGCCCACCTGGACCCGGACCTGGAAGCGTTCAGCCTGCTGGCCATGTCCGCGGGCCTGGGCACGAGCGTCCTGGGCGGCCAGTCCTCGGTCGAGCAAGCTCAAGCCGTCATCGACTACCACCTGCACCGCCTGTTCCCCGCATCTCACCCAGCGTCACACGGCGCGTCCTTACCGTTGCTAGCCGGGGCTGCGCCGCCGCAGGGCCGTGCTCACCCGGGTCAGCGCGCCGATGTAGCACAGCAGCGCCACCCCGGTCAGCAGGGCCATGGCCAGCGAGGCACCGTTCTGGCCGTTGCGCACGAAGATCTCTCCCGAGGCAAACGCGCCGCCTATGGCCGTCAGGCCTGCGGCCGCCAGCACGGCGACTACCCGGTCATCCAGGCGTACCGCCCTGACCAGCAGCACGAGCGCGGCCCCGATCAGCGCCAGGCCGAACAGCGCGTGCACGGTCAGCATTAACGGACCGTTGGCGATCTCCTGGGTGAGCGCGGCGTGCGCATCGGAGGCCGGGACGGCAATGTACAGATTCAAGATGATGCCCAGACCGTATTGGACGACCAGCATGATCAGGGCGGCCAGGGATACCTGGCGTACCGCCTCTAGTTCCGCCCGGCGGGTGTGCTTGCCGGAAGCGACTCGGATTGCTTCGCCTGCCACAGACCACTCGCCTTCCCAGTCCGTCCTCCCAACCCTTAGATACGGCTGGTGGTGCCGTGGCGTTCAGTCCCGCGCCGCCATTTCGAGAGAAGCTTGACTCGGCGTCGCAGCCACGCAGTTAACCACTTCCCAGACGCGCTGGTCGGCCCAGTACCCGGAATGACCTGTAGGCGCGGGCGGGGCCTGCCCGTAGAGGTACCAGCATTGCGCCGGGTCGAGCAGGTCCTCGTCGACTCGTCTGCCGGCCTTCTCGGAGAGCTTCGCGGCCACCGGTCCGCCGATCGGATCGGTCAGGTAGAACTGGTTGCGCCAGTCGTCGACCCCGCCCCGGCCGTCCGGCTCGAGATCGGTCAGCAGTTCCCGCGTGAGGTACGCGGGGAAGCCCCAGCCGTACAGCTTGGCCACCGGAGACCCGAACGTGATCAGCGAGGGGTGGTCACCGTCCGGGCGGCACCCGGGCTGGACGAGCGCCGCGGTGGTCAGCACCGCACCCTGGCTGTGCCCGATCAGCACCACCCGCCCGCCGTTGGCGTGCAGCCACCACATCCGGCGCTGCAGTTCCGGCACGGCCCGTTCGGAATAGCACGGCGGCGACAGCGGATGGTAGGACCGCGGCCAGAAGGTGCCGACGTCCCACAGGACTCCGATCGTGCGCCGTTTGGTCGGATCGTTCCACGCCGCGTACAGGAAGCCCATCAGGGCCGGCAGGACCAGGCCGGCCAGGCTGACTCCGATGTTGCGGATGACCACGGGCGCCTGCCAGTGCAGCTGCCAGACGCCCAGGACCACCGCGACCTGCGCGACGATGATGCCCCACAGCAGCCAGCCGGCCTCCAGCGACACGCCCGCCAGGAGCCGTGTCCGGGCCACTTTCTGCTCCCAGCTCTGCTCCGGCCCGGAAACGTACCAGACCTTCAACGACTCCGGCTGCCGGTTGCAGAACGCCTGGGCCGCGCTGCCGTAGGTCTCGCGTACCGCGGCGGGCAGTTGTCGCGCCCGCCACCACCGCACAGCCTCGATCAGCCCGAACGCCAGGCCCGCCGCCACCGCCGCCCAGGCCGCCAGCGGCACCCCGGAGGTGATCAAGCCGGGCACGTAAATCGCAGCGGCATGCGCCCCGGCCCCGGCCCCAGTCGCGGCCCCGGTCGCGGCCCCGGTCGCGGCCCCCGCCCCGGTCGCGGTCGCTGCGGTCGCCGCGTCGCTGGTCACCGGGCCCACCAGGTGCGCCACCCATATCCCGGCGCCCAGCATCACGCTGTTGAGCAGGCTGAACGCCAGCA
>PLDT01000646.1:0-8428 GCA_003136255.1 Actinomycetota bacterium | reverse complement strand
ATCAACAGCCACATGGAATTTAGACTAAAGTCAGGCGATACCATGCAGGGCGGACGCGGACAAGCTCAGTCCGCGAAATCTGTAAAAGGGGGCAAGACTGGAAGTCTGCGGCATCATTTTCATCGTCCACGTTTGCTCGTCCCTTCTTTTCATCGAAACAGCTCGACAGGCGGAAACTGGCCGCCGAGGCCTGTCGTGGGCAGATCGAGCCAATTGGCGAGGATTGCCGCGTAGACGCTACGGAAATCGGTCGTGATCTTCGGTTCACCCTTAACCAGTTCCGTCAAGCTCGGCTGCGTGCCGCAAATCCCGCCCCTCACGCCTGGGCCGGCTACAAACACGCTCCCGGCAGTGCCGTGATCGGTTCCGCCCGAACCATTCTCCGCGATGGTTCGGCCAAATTCGCTAAACGACAGAAGCGTCACCCGATCCGCGAGCTTCGCCGCGGTCAGATCCGCGAAGAACGCGCTTACCGCATACGCCAATTCCGACAGCAGCGCATAGTGACTGGGCATTTGTAGCGAATGCGTGTCGTAGCTACCTTGTGTGGTGTAATAGCAGCGGGCGGAGCAACCTGCCTTGAGCAATCGCGCCACGATTTGCAGTTTTTGGCCGAGGGCCGTTGCCGGATAGGCATCGTCGGACTTAGTCGCTGTCAGAGCCGCGATCTTTTCCGCGCTTGCGGCCGCGCCAACCGACTGACGCCGTACAAAGCTCAGAAGATCATCACCTGCTGTGGCCGAGCCGATCGCCGCCTTGGTCGCCGTCGCATCGGCGAGCATCAGGTCTTCAACGCGGTTGAGCGATGTCACCGCGGCGCGCCGGCCGCGCACCGCATTACCAGGTGGGGCGGCGCGTTGCCGCAGTACACGATCGGGCATCTGGACCGGGTGGCGCGGATCCGGGCGGCCGTCGCCACTCAGCCGGGCCTGGCCGTCTGCGGGGCGGCCTACGAGGGAGTCGGCATACCCGCTTGCGTCGCCACGGCGCGCGCGGCGGCCAGTCAGGTGACGGAGTTCCTTCGCGGTGGCCGACAATAGGTGACATGGCTGACGAACAAGAGTTGACCCAGCCGGGCGGTACGAGCCCCGGGGCCGCGGAGGCGGCCAGCAAGCCCAAGGCGCGGGACCTCAACGAGCTGTTCCGGTACACGATGTGGTCGGTGTTCCGGGTGAGCGACCGGACCGCGTTGGAAGCGGGCGGGCACGGGAACGCCGCGGCCGAGGTGACCGACCTGTTCGACCAGGCGGCGGGCAAGGGCATCGTGACCCGCGGCTGCTACGACGTGCAGGGGTTCCGGGCGGACGCGGATTTCATGTTCTGGTGGGTCGCGCCGACCTCGGATGACCTCCAGGACCTGTACGTCCGCTTCCGCCGGACCCGGCTGGGCCGCTGCAGCGAGCCAGTCTGGTCGGTGATGGCCCTGCACCGCCCGGCCGAGTTCAACAAGGGCCACATCCCCGCGTACCTGGCCGGCGAGGATCCGCGCGCCTACGTGAGCGTGTACCCGTTTGTCCGCTCGTACGACTGGTACCTGCTCGAACCCGCCGAGCGCCGTACCATGCTCGCCGAGCACGGGATGATGGCGCGCGAGTACCCGGACGTCCGCGCCAATACGGTGCCGTGCTTCGCACTCAACGACTACGAGTGGATACTCGCCTTCGAAGCCGATGAGTTGCACCGGATCCTGGACCTGATGCGGCACCTGCGCGGCTCCGAGGCCCGGCGGCACACCCGGCTGGAGATTCCGTTCTACACCGGCCGCCGCAAGCCGGTGCACGACCTCGTCGCCGGCCTGGCCTGATCCACTCCACGGCGGGAGACTAACGTCGAGGAGTGCCTGACGATCTCCGGGTGAACGGCTGGCTGGTCATACCGGCCGCTGAACTGCACGAGCGCTTCTCCCGCTCATCAGGGCCCGGCGGGCAATCGGTCAACACCGCCGACAGCCGGGTCGAGCTCTCCTTCGACGTGGAGCACTCCGCCGCGCTGCCGGAGTGGGCGCGGGCCCGGGCGCTCGAGCGCCTGGCCGGGCGCCTAGTCGGCGGCGTGCTGACCATAGCGGCGTCCGAGCAGCGCAGCCAGCTCGCCAACCGGCAGGCCGCCCGGGCCCGGCTGGCCGACCTGCTCCGGGACGCGATCGCCCCGCCGCCGCGCCCGCGCGTCCCGACCAGGCCCGGCCGGGCCGCCAACGAGCGGCGCCTGCAAGCCAAGAAAAACCGCGCCACGGTCAAGCGCACCCGCCGCTACGACGACCGCAACTCCGACTAAACCGTCGGTCAGGTAGTGGTCGCCAGCACGTAAAGGCCTCGGCTCCGCGAAGCCTCCAAGCACGGCACCGGCACGATGCCCCACCGAGCCGGTTATAACCGGCCCAATGCTCCATCGAGCCGGTTCAGGCGGCGCCCTGGCTGGCGGGCGGGTCGCGGAATGCCGCGACCGGCGCGCCGGTTAGCTGGGCATGAGTGTGTTCACGGACTCCGAACTCGAGTACCTCGCCGGGCAGCGCCTGGGCCGCATCGCCACCGTCGGCCCGGACGGGCAGCCGCACGTAGTACCTACGTCGTTTCGTTACAACGCCGAGCACGACGCCATCGACGTGGGCGGCATGCGGATGAGCCAGACCAAGAAACTCCGCGACGTGCAGCGGACCGGCCGGGCCAGCATCGTGGTCGATGACGTGCTCCCGCCGTGGCAGCCGCGCCTAATTGAGATCCGCGGGACCGCCACCGTGATCCCGTCGGGAGGCAAGGCCTTCGGCGAGCGGTTCGAGGACACCATCGTCCGCATCCAGCCGACGCGCATCATCTCCTTCGGCATCGATTCCGACGAGACGACCAGCGCGCGCTCGGTCACTGCCACCTGACGGCTGCGGAAGTACCGGCCGTGGTTCAAAGCGCGCCGTGGTTCAAAGCGCGGGAACGTTGACCACGATCGCTTCTTGAGTGGACCGGGCGATGACCACGACCGCCTCGGTGTCGGGGGACGGGTTCTCCTCCCGGTGCGGAGCGTAGGGCGGAACCCAGACGTAATCGCCCGGCGAGGTCTCCAGCCGGACCAGCGATCCGCTGTCCGGATCGCGGAACACGAACACCGGATGCCCGGACACCACATAGATGCCGGTCTCAGACTCCCCGTGATGGTGGTCCCCGGATGACGTGCCAGGCCGGACCAGCGTCCGCCCCATCCACAGCGCCTGGGCGCCGACCAGGTCGCCGGAAATGGCCGCGGTGCGGACCATCCCGCCGGTCTGCGCGGTGCCGGCCGACAGCGAATCCGCCCGAATCAGGCGCAACCCCGGGTTCACGACGCTACAGGCTCATGGGTCAGCGACACCGAGTTGATGCACCAGCGCTCGTCGGTGGGGACGTCGTAGCCCTCCCCGGTGAACACGTGCCCCAGGTGCGAGTCGCACCGGGCGCAGCGCACCTCGGTACGGGTCGTCCCGAGCGAGCGGTCCTCGATCAGCACCACCGCGTCCGATTCGGTCGGCTGGTAGAACGACGGCCAGCCGCAGTGCGACTCGAACTTGGCGTCCGAACGGAACAATTCCGCGCCGCAGGCCCGGCAGCGGTACACGCCCTCGGTTTTGGTGTCGGTGTACTCGCCGGTGAACGGCGCCTCGGTGTCCGCCTCGCGTAGCACGGCATACTCCTCGGGAGTCAGCCGCTCCCGCCACTGCGCATCCGTCCGGGTGACCTTGTCCATGACACGCAGCGTACAGCCCGGAGCTTAACGAATCGGAATTGTCGGCGCCTGATGGGATACTCGTGCACGTGGTCCTACGGATGTCAGCTGGGCGCATGGTCGGGCGGGACGGCGAGCTCCGCCGCCTGCTCAGCCTGCTTGACGACGCTGAGGCGGGCCGCTCGGTGGTCGCTCTGGTCAGCGGTGACGCCGGGGTGGGCAAGACTCGGCTGATTGGTGAGGTGACCCGGCTGGCCGCCGGACGGGGCTTCACCGTGCTGTCCGGGCAGTGTGCCGAGCTGGGCGACAGCGTGCCCTACCTGCCGCTGGCCGACGCGCTGCGCGGGGCCGCCCAGTCCACCGGGGTCCGCGACGCGCTCAGCTCCCGCCCGGCCCTGAGCCGGCTGCTGCCCGAGGGCGGCGAAGGGCCCATCGCCGACTCGGACCGCTCGGGTCTGGCCCGCCAGCAGATGCTCGGCGGCGTGCTCGGCCTGCTCGCCGAGCTGGCCGCCGCCGGGCCCGTGCTGCTCGTGCTGGAGGACCTGCACTGGGCCGACGCCTCCACCCGGGACCTGGTCACGTTCCTGTCCCGGATGCTGCACCGGGAGCGGGTCGCCCTGATCGGCAGCTACCGGACCGATGACCTGCACCGCCGGCATCCCCTCCGGCCCGTGATCGCCGAGCTGCTGCGGCTACCCAGTGTGATCGCGGTCGACCTCGCTCCGCTGGACCCCTCGGCTCTGGCCGAGCACCTGACCGCCACTGCACCGGGCCGCATCGACGCGACCGAGCTGAACGACATCGTGAGCCGGGCCGAAGGCAACGCCTACTACGCCGAGGAACTGCTCGCCGCCTCGGTCACCAGCGATCGCGCCCAGCACAGCATCCTCCCCGCCGGGCTGGCGGCCCTGCTGCTCAACCGGGTCGAACAGCTGTCCGACGCCACGCAGCAGGTCCTGCGCGCCGCGGCGGTGGCCGGCCGCAAGGCCGACGACGAGCTGGTCCGGGCCGCGTCGGGCCTGGGGGCCGCCGAATACGAAGGGGCGGTACGGGAAGCAGTCACCCATCAGCTGCTCGTGCCTGACGGCACCGAAGGCTACGTGTTCCGGCATGCGCTGCTCCGCGAGGCCGTCTACGCCGACCTGCTGCCGGGGGAGCGGACCAGGCTGCACGCCACCTTCTGCTCGCTGCTCGCTGACGAGCAGCGGCTGATGATGCCCGGCACCGCCGCCGAACTGGCCCAGCACTGCCTGGCCAGCCATGACATTCCTGGCGCGTTCGCCGCGTCGGTCCGGGCCGGAGATGATGCCGAGCAGCTGGGGGCGCCGGCCGAGGCGCACCGCCACTACGACCAGGCGCTCGCCTTGTGGGAGCGGGTCACCGAGCCGGAGAAGACGGCGGGCATGGCCCGTGGCAAGCTCGGCCTGCTGTCCGCGACCAACGCGGCGGACAGCGGCGACGTCGAGCGCGCTGTCCACCTGCTCCGGCGTTTGCGGCAGGTCCTCGCCACCCAGGCCGAACAGGGCGGCGTTCCGGTAGACGTCAAGCTGGCCAGCAGGATCGGCGAGCGGCTGGCCTTCAACCTGATGCTCATCGACGATCCCAAGGCCGCTACGGAAGCCGCTGAGGTCGCCCGGGCCACGGTTGACGCCACGCCCGCGGATCCGCCGACGTGGCAGTACGCGCGCGCCCTCACCACCTACGCCTATGCCCTGCTGATGGAGGAGGATTTCAGCGTGGCCCGGGACTGGGCCCAGCGCGGGATCGCCGCCGCGCGCGCCGCCGACGCGCCGTGGGTCGAGGCTGACGCGTTCGTGACCCTGGGTTTCATGAGCAATCGCGAGGGCCGCAACGATGAGGCGATCAAGCTGCTGACCGCCGCCCACAAACAGGCCCGGGAGGCCATGGTGCTCGGCGTGGAGCTGCGCTCCGCCTATCACCTGGCCCGGGCCCATCTGGAACGAGGTGATCTGGCCATCGGCGGGGCCGTGGCTCACGAGGGCACCAAGCGGGCCCTGCAGACCGGCCTCGACATGTCTCCTTACGGCTGGGAACTACAGCACCTGCACTTCCAGTGCCACTACGCGGACGGCAAGTGGGATCATGCCCAGGAGATCGCCGACGGTTTCCCGGTTCGGGTCACCAGCCCGCCCGAGGCCTACCTCTCCTCGATGGCTCTGTTCATTGACGTCGCGCGCGGCAACCCGGCGGTGCAGGAGCGGCGCGACTGGATCGAGCCGTTCTGGACGGTCCACGGATTCGACTCGTTCATCGCGCATGGCCTGCTCGCCGAGCACGCTCTGTGGCAAGGCGATACCGAGCAGGCCCTGGCCGAGAGCCAAGCCGCGATCGAGCTCGATATCGTCCCGCCGTGGGGCTACTCCCCGTCGGTCATCAGGCCCGCCGCGGTCGCCCTGAGCGCCCGCGCCGACCGGGCTGTGCAGGCCCGGGCCAGCGGCGACAATCAGGCCGCGGGCGCCGAACTGACCGCGGCCGAGGAGCTCCTGCGGATCGTCCGCGAGGGAGCGGCGTTCCCCAAGCGGCCCAGGTTCATCCTGGGCCCGGAGGCGCGCGGCTGGCTCGCCCGCGCCGAGGCGGAGTACGAGCGCGCCCAAGGCACCAACGCTCCGCAGGCCTGGCAGGCCGTCCTCGACGCGTTCGGTCCGGCCTACGTGTATGAGACGGCCCGGACCCGGTGGCGGCTGGCCGAAGCGCTCGCCGAGGCAGGCCGCCGCGACGAGGCCGAAGAACAGTGGCGTCAAGCGGCGCAGACGGCGGATCGGCTCGGGGCCAAGCCGCTGCGCCGCGCGCTTGACGACCTGGCCCGCCGGGCCCGGATCGGCACCGCACCCGACCTCCCGGACGCCGCGGTNNCGGACCGAGGCCGCCGCGATCGCCCACCGCGAAGGCCTGGCCGGACCCGCGGGGCTGACCGCCCAGCCGTCACGAAACTAGCGCTCCGCGTGCGGCGCGAGCTCGCCCAGGATCTCCTCGGCCCGCGCCGCCGCGGCCTGCGGCTCCAACGACGGCGAGCCGACCTGCGGATCCCAGTTCAGGTCGTAGAACAGCTCGGTCACGCCCTGCTCGCCGAGCCAGGCGGCATCCTCGCGGATCTGCGCGAAGCTGCCTGACAGCAGCCGCCGGCCGCCCTCCGGACCCGTCACCTCGGCGCCGGCCAGCACGACGCCGCGGCACACGATGCGCACCGCGTCCGGGTCCCGGCCCGCCGCCGACGCCGCCTCCCGGATCATGGCGACCGCCGCGGCGATCTCGGACAGGTCCGCGCGGCTGGAGGTGATCCAGCCGTCCGCGATCCGCCCCGCCCGGTCCATGGCCGGGCGCGACATGCCGCCCAGCAGCACCGGCGGCCCAGGGCGCTGCACCGGCCGGGGGTCTTGGCGTCCGGCCGGGATCGTGTAGAACTCGCCGTCGAACGAGCTGANNCGTCGACGCGCCGGTCGCGGCGAACTCCTCGGGCATCCACCCGATGCCCAGGCCCAGGTCGAGCCGCCCGCCGGACAGCACGTCCACCGTCGCGGCCTGCTTGGCCAGCACCACCGGGGAGATGAACGGCAGGCAGATCGTGGCCACACCCAGCCTGATCCGCGACGTGCTGGCCGCCACGTACCCGAGCGCGACTATCGGGTCGAGAACGCTCCGGTATACCGGCTCCATCTCGGAGCCCTCCGGCACCAGCAGCCGCTGGAAACTCCACAACGACGCGTACCCCGCGTCCTCCGCCCGCCGGGCAAACGCCGTGAGGTACCCAGGGGTGGCCCACGCCCCGGCCACCGGGGCCCCGAATCCGATCCGCATGCCCAATACCCTAGTGAAAGACTTTTTGGCCGAACGACCCGTGGTGCTTGTTGGCCGAACCCGCACAGTCGGACGCTAGGCCGTTACTTCGCGGTCTCGCGTATCGCCTCAAGCTCAGCAGACACCTCGGCGACCTCAGCCGCGCGGTCCGTGCGGCGGGTCCGGTGTCGCCCTGAGCTAGGTGGCGGAGAAGTCGAGGCCCGGAATCTTACGATGTGATGGTAAGGGTGAGGTTGCAATCGTCGTAGTCTCCGCTGGTGCCGCCAGGCTCGATTGCCAGGTAGAGAGACTGGCCGCTGTCGACCGTGACAGACATCGGCCCGATTGTTGATAGCTGATCATTGGTCTCGGTTATCGGGCCGGTCAGATTTTCTGCGCCCTGGTAGAGTTCCCAGGTAATTCCCGGCTCATAGGTGTTGATACCTTTGATAGACGCGGACACGGTCACCTCGCCGGTTATCGGAGACTTCCAGCCGATGATCGAGTCAACTCCCCCAGTTCCCTCTGACTCTGCGCCGGGAGACACGATTATCGTGTGACTATCCCAATTCTCAGCAAACCCGCAGATGCCGAAGATTGTGGGACCAGCATTGTAGGTCACGAACGGATCGCTCCCGTTATCTGCCCACGTGTAAATATTTTCGACATCACAAGAAGCATCCGAGTTAAACGGAGTATCCAGCCCGTAGGTGCCCAGCTGTCCGGCGGTGCCGTATTCCCAGCTCCAGACGCCGCTGTTGCCGTACTGGTCAGGCGCAGGGTTGAGTTCGGGGTGGCTCGCGAAGTCGGTTGTGATGTCCCAGACCTTTGCGAGCGCCGTGGACGGTATGTTCCATTGCTGGTTGGCGCCGCCGTTGCAGGTGTAGATCTCCAGCTGAGTGCCGTCGGTGACGTTGAATCGCGGGTCATCGAGACACTTGCCGGA
>PLDT01000650.1:0-3158 GCA_003136255.1 Actinomycetota bacterium | reverse complement strand
CTGGAGCATGCTCACGCCGAGCATGTCGAGCACCTGGAGCATCTCGGCCGGTCCGTGGCAGGCCACTCAGGCCCTGGTACCCAGGCAGCAGGAGGCGTCAAGTCTGCGGCAGGCACGGCCGGAGCGGCAGGAGAAGGCACCGGGTCCGCGGCGGGGGTGGCGGGAGCGGCCGCCGCTGCGGGTGCGGCCCCGCCGCCCCCGAGCCCGACGCCGCCGAGCCCGCCTGCGGTCACCCCGCTGCAGCGCGTGGTCCGCAACGCGAGTCAGTCCCACCGCCTCCCGCGACGGCTGCGGCACGCCATACCGCGTGATCCCAGCGCGGGCGTGGCCACTGCGATAGTCGCGGGCGCCACGGCCGCGGCAGTCGTGGTCATCGTGGTCATCGCCGTCATAGCGTCAGCGCTGACGTCGGGTAACTCAGCGCCGCAAGCAGGCTCGGGAAACGCCGGACCCGCTGCGATTGGCGCCGCAGCCTCATCCGCAAGCGCTACCAGTCAGGCTTCCACCAGTTGCGGAGGCCTCCTAACCGCGTGGGCAGCTCTGCCTCTCACGACAGCCTCCTTCACGGCCTCTGTCCAGCAGGAAATCGCAACCTGCACAGGCCATGTGGTCTCTGTCTCGTGCAGCAATACCTACGGCAACAGCATTGACTATGACTACACGTGTGCGATTCCGGCGCAAGAGGCGCAGGAGCTATCCATGTACTCAACGAGCGACTTCCAGGCTTCCCCGAAAACCGGCAACTGGGCATACGACGGCGTGGGTCAGAACTGAGCCACCTCCGGCCCAGCAGGGGACTGCGGGCCGAGGAAGCGCTCGAGGTAGTCGAGGTTTTCCCGGACCACCTGCAGGGCGCGGTGCGGCGCGGTGGCCGGGGAGCCCGTGCTCTCGGGGTAGGAGAGCATGTCGACGGCGTTCTGGGCGAGTTGGTCGGCCACCGGTTCGGCGGGATGGCTGGAGCCTGGGTGGAACCACCATGCGACCCAGTTGCACATGCCGATGACCGACAGCGCGGCCAGCCGCTCGTCCCGGGGACGGAACTCTCCCCTCGACACGCCATCCTCGATGATGGTGCGCATCTCGGCGAGGACCTCCCGACGCGCCTTCAGGTGCAGGGCGGCTACTTCTTCCGGGAGCGCGGCCTCGGTGCGATCGAGGACCCGGAAGCGCTCCGGCGCTCCGGCGCGCTGGAGCACGAGCGCACGGACCACGGCCCGCAGTTTCTCGACGGAGCTGAGGTCGGTGCGGAGCCGGACCGCACGGACGATGAGGACGGTGTTCTCGCTGACGTCCCGGACGAGCTCGGCGAGCAGCTGTTCCTTGCTGCTGATGTAGTTGTAGAGCCCCGGCCGGGTGATCCCGATGGCATCGGCGATGTCCTGCAGCGTGGTCCCGTCGTAGCCGCGCTCGGCGAAGAGCCGGGTGGCGTGCTCGAGGATCTCCGACATCACCAGCTCGCGGCGCGAGGATGACGTCCGTGTCCGTGTCCGTGGAGGAGGAGAGGCCATGGCGTGATGGTAGGCGGCGCCGGGACGGCGTGTCAGGCCGGGACTGGTACCGGGGTGCAGGTCAGGGCGAAGGCGAGCTGTTGCAGTTGCAGGGCCTTGCCGAGGTAGTGGTGGTCAATGTTGTGGCCGACACCGCGGGCCAGGGCAGCATCCACNNGGGTGCGGAGGTGAACATCGCGGCGAACGCGTCGACCCGGCTCTGGTCCGCGTTCCAGAGCGCCTCGTGCTCGGCCAGCACGTAGTGGACCGGTACCCGGACTCGTCCAGCGAGGTCCGCCGCGGTGTGCGGCCACTCGCCGACGATCTCGAGCAGTTCCTCGATCGGGCAGGCGGCCGCGGAGATCTCGGCGCGGTCGACGGCGTCAGGGGCGAACGTTTCGTCCGGTCCGTACATGAACATGCGGCGCTGCTCGGGACTGAACTGCACCGGGACGCCGGGCGGCATCGAGTGCCAGGCGCCGACGACGTGGGCGGGAGAGACGGTGTTGACCCCGTGCAACGCGATCCCCAGCAGCGGCCATGCGGGCTGGTGCGCGGCGATGTGGACGGTGACCGCCGAGCCGATGGAGTGGGAGATCACGACGACGCCCGGGTGGCCGGTCCCGTATTCGGCCCACAGCGCGGCGATGGCCTGGTCGAGGACCTCGGCGTTGCGGGCAAACGTCCGCTCGTCGGCGGGGAGGGGATCGCTGCCGCCGTAGCCGGGCCGGTCGAGGGCGAGCGCGATGAGCCCGTTCGCCTCGGCGGCGTCGAGCAGGGAGAACCCGGGGACGTCGAAGTAGCGGGCGGTGTAGCTGCCTCCGGGCAGGCACACCAGCAACGGGGTGTCCGGGGTGCCGGGTCCGGTCGCGATCCCGGTGACCCGCAACCCGGCTGGGGTGCGGACGTCGATGTCCATGCGCATGAGCTGCTCCTCTGCAGATTGCTGAGTGTGATGTGTGATGAGTCAAAGCCAGTCGAGGACCGCGTCCGCGGCCAGTTCGATGCCCGGCCGGTAGCCGGGTAGGGCGGCGCCGAAGTGGAGCCCGGGGATGACGCCGCGTTCCTTATCCGCGGCGGCGATCGCGTGGTAGAGCTGGCCGGCGTCCGCGGGCAGGAGCGTCTGGTCACCCGAGAACTCCAGGTACAGCGTCGGCACCCTGACGTGCGGTGCGGCCTTGGCGAACGAGGCGTTGGTCGACAGGCCAGACCAGGTCGACAGCCATGCGTCCGGGCTGCAAATGCGGCCGAACCCGACCGTGCCGTAGTTGATCAGGTGCGGGTACAGGCCGTGCAGCGAGCCGTAGGGACGGTCGTTGGGGTCGAGGGAGAGATCCACGTAGCGCGGGTCGGCCTCGGTGCGGTTGACGGTGAGGAAGCGCGGGGCGAGCGCCGCGCGCCGGTCGGCGACGTCACCGGTCGCCTTGAACCGCGCCCGGGCCTGCTCCCGGCGCGCGACCCAGTACCGGGCGAGGTCGTCGAGCCGGACCATGCGCTCCCGCTGAGCCGCCCGGTACCGGGCCAGGAACTCCGGGGCGTAGCTCGAGCTTTCCGGCGGCTCGCGGAACCCGTTGCGCGGATCGAACAGGTCCAGCGCGGGATCGGCGGCCAGCGGATCCGCCTCGTCGATCACACTCGGGTCGATGCCGTGCAGCATCACCTCGCCCTGGC
>PLDT01000474.1:0-43979 GCA_003136255.1 Actinomycetota bacterium | reverse complement strand
ACGAACAGCGTGGTGATGCCCACCTCGAGCTGGATCCGGCGGATCTGGTCCCGCAGCTGCGCCCGGACCTTGGCGTCCAGTGCCGACAGCGGCTCGTCAAGCAGCAGCACCTGCGGCTCGATGGCCAGGGCTCGGGCCAGGGCGACCCGCTGCTGCTGGCCGCCGGAGAGCTGGTGCGGGTACCGGTCCGCCTGCGTGGGCAGGTCCACCAGTTCCAGCATCTCCATCGCGCGCTTGTCCCGCTGAGCCGCGCCGATCCGGCGCAGCCGCAGCCCGAAGGCCACGTTCTGCCGCACCGTCATGTGCGGGAACAGCGAGTAGGCCTGGAACACCATCCCCATGTCACGCTTGCTGGCGGGCAGGCGAGTGATGTCCTTACCGCCGACGAAGATCTGCCCGGCGTCGGCGTCCTCCAGTCCCGCCAGCAGGCGCAGCGTCGTGGTCTTGCCGCAGCCCGACGGGCCGAGTAGCACGATGAGCTCACCGGGCTGCAGGGTCAGGTCAAGGCGGTCGAGCGCGACGACGGGGCCATAGTGCCGGCTCAGTGCCTCCATCCGCACCTCGACAGCGGTCCGGGCCGCGCCATCTTGTGCCCTGGTCATTGGCGAAGTCACGGGCCGTACCTCATCCCCGGCCGCGACGGCGGCGGCCAACGTAGGAAAGGATCATCAGCAGCGCGAAGGCAAACAGCAGCGCGGCGAACGAGGTCGAGAAGAGCACCCCGGCATTCGGCGTGTTCCGGCTGATGGAGTACAGCTCCACCTGCAGGTTGGTGTACAGCAGCAGATAGGCGATGGTGAACTCGCCGAGTACCAGCGACCAGGTCAGCAGCACGGCGTTCAGGATGCTTTGCCGCATGTTCGGCGCGATCACCCGGACGATCACGGTGAACCAGCTTGCCCCGAGACTGCGCGCGGCCTCGGACAGCGTCGTCACGTCGATCGCGCCCAGTCCGGCGGCGAGCGCCCGGTAGGCGTAGGGCAGCGCCAGGATCACGTAGACCCAGAACAGCATGAGGGCCGACAGGCTGTAGTGCTGGATCCTGTTGTAGATCTCGCCCAGGCCGACCACCAGCACGATCGAGGGGATGGTGAGCGGCAGCAAGCACAGGACCTCGATGGTGCGCGCCAGCCACGGCACCCGCAGCCGGACCCAGATCATGGTCGGTACCAGCAGCACCAGCATGACCGCGCAGGTGATGACCGCCAGTTCCAGGGTGATCTCGATCGCGCTCAGCAAGGGAGGAATTCCCGTGTTCTGATACGAAGCGATCTGCCGCCAGGCCGTCAGCGACCAGGTGCCGAGCTTGGCCCCCTCCAGGGAGAACCGGAGCATGGCTAGCAGCGGCAGGAGGAAGAACAGCCCGAACACGGTGAAGACCACGTAACGGAAAACGTTCAGCCGTCTGCGCCGGCCAGCCTGCATGCCTCGCGTGCGCCCGGCCGACGCGGCGGCGGCGCTCTCATTGAGCGCGGTTACCGCAGCCATCGCGCCGCCCTGCGCTGCAGCAATGCATATCCCGTCATGACGATGGCCACCAGGATCACCATGCCCAGGGCGAGCAGGTCGGCCACGTTGACGTTGCTCAGCCCGACCTCGCTGGATAGCGCGGTACTGATCTGCTGCGGCACGATGTAGGCGATCTGGTTTTCCCAGGCCTGGATGGTCGCGAAGGCCGACAGCGCGTTCGCGAACAGCAGCAACAAGGCGCCGAGGAACGCCGGCATGAGCAGTGGCCCGCCGACGTACCGCCAGTACTGCCAGGCGGACGCGCCGAGGTTCTCCGACGCCTCCCGCCACTGGACCTTCAGCCCGTCGATCGCGGGCAGGAAGACCAGCACCATCAGCGGGATCTGGAAATACGTATAGATCAGCCCGATGCCCCACGGGAAGTCGAAGTACCAGCTGGCGTGGAACAGCAGGCCCACGGGGCCGATGGTCACGAGGAAGGCGAACGCGAGCGTCACCCCGCCGAATTGGGCGAGAACGCCCGAGACGGCTATGTAGAGCCTGCGGCCTACGCCGTCCGGGTCGCCCGACGCCACCGCATAGGCCAGGATCGCGCCCAGCACGGCCCCGGCCACCGACGAAAGCACGCAGAGCTTGAATGAGCCGATGAAGTAACCGCGGACCAGCGGGTTGCCGAGCTCGCTGATATTGGAGAACGCCCACGCGCCGTTCGGGTTCTTGAGCGAGTCGACGACCACGATCCCGGTCGGCCAGAGCAGGAAAACCCCGACGTAGGCGAGGAACGGGACGGTGCCGACCCAGGCCGGAGTAGGCGGCCGGCGCCCAGCCCACCAGGGCCGGGCGCCGGTCTGCGTTGTCGTTGCGACGGCCACGTTCCCTCGCTAGCCGACGGCCTTCGCCCAGTTCGCCGCCAGGTAGTTGGCGGCGGCGGTGTTCTGGGCTTCAGTGAGGAACACCGGTGTCCCGGTCACGGCGGGCAGTGCCGAGGCCGCCGAGGTGTTGATGCTGCTATTAGAGGTCATGGCCTGCTGCTCCACCGGCCTGGCGCCACCCTCCAGCCACAGGTTCTGCCCGCCGCTGGCAGCCTGCGAGTAGAGGAACTCCTCCCACAGCCTGGCTGCCGCAGGATGCGGCGCGTCCTTGTTGATGGCCTGCGCGTAGTACCCGCCGAGAACGGCGTTCTGCGGGATGAACACCTTCCAGCTGCCCGCGGGGACGCCCACGTAGCTCGGGAGGTTGAGGTAGTCCCAGTTGAACACGACCTCGGTCGTGCCCGCCTTGATCGTGGCACCAGTAGCCGAAATGGGGTTGAAGTTGCCGGCCGCCTTGAGCTTGGCGAAGAAGTTCACGCCGTCGGCGATGTTGCTGGCGGTTCCGCCTTCGGCGAGGTTCGCCATCATCACGCCGTTCAGCGCCGCATTGGCCGAGGTCGGGTTCCCGTTCAGCGCGACCGCGCCCTTGAACTTCGGGCCCAGCAGCTGGCTCAGCGAGGTGATCGTCCCGAACTTGGTCGAGTACCCGATCGCCATGTAGCCGCCGTAGTCCTCGTACCACAGGCCGTTCGGGTCCTTCTGCGCAGCCGGGATGTCCGACCAGGTGCTGACCTCGTAGGGCGCGAACAGACTCGTGTTAGCCAGGGCGACGGCCAGGCCGATGTCCATGACGTCGGGCGCCTTGGCGGTGCCGTTCTCGGTCTTCACCGCGTCGACTTCCTGCTGGCTGGTGCCGTCGGGGAGCGTGGAATTGACGGTGATCCCGTAGGTCTTCTGGAAGTCGTCGATGATCGTCCCGTAGTTCGCCCAGGTCGGCGGCAGGGCGATGACGTTCAGCGTGCCTTCCTTCTTGGCCGCCGCGATCAGGGCGCTCATGCCGCCCCCGGCCGAGACGGACGTTTCTGTGGCCCAGTTGACGCTCGAGCCTGACGATGCACCTGATGACGAACTTGATGACGAACTCGACGAGCAGCCGGTCGCCAGCAGCAGGGCGGCCGCGACGCCGGCGAACGCGAATCGATATGGCGATTTCACGAGTGCCTCCTGAATAGCTTCCCCATCCCGAAGCGGATCGCGACGGTCCGGAAACGTACCGGGCAGCGACGCTGAGGAGGCCTCACGCCCCCGTGGCTCCCCTGGCCCCCCAGCTGAGAATGCAGGATAAACGCAGCTAAAACGTTTAGCATGCGACATGCAAACACAGGCTGAACGAGGTGTCAAGAACCGTTACCGAGTTGCCGCACGCAACGACGCGGGTGCTCCGTCCACGGGGATCGCCGCGGTCGGCAGGCAGGACTGCGGGGCCTGGAGGGAGGCTCGTTCGACCAGGTCCACCGGGGCGATGTAGTCGTGCGGCGGATGGCCGTCAAGCAGCCTCGCCATGAGTGCGCGGCCCATCTCCCGGCCGTCGAGGCGGATGGTCGCCAGCGGCGGATCCAGCAGCTCAGACGTGGGCAGGTCATCATGCCCGATGACCGAGACGTCGGGTCCCACACGCAGGGCCAGGTCGCGGGCGGTCAGGTAGATCCCGAGCGCCGTGTAATCGGAGTTGGTGATGACCGCCGTAGGGGCGTCCTGGCGGGCCAGCAGGGTTCCGGCCGCCTTGCGCACGGCGGCGATCGTCAACGGCGAATGCATGACGTAAGCCCGGACCCCGAGTTCGCGGGCGAGGCGGCGGAAATGACGGAGCCGGTCCGGATCTGCCACCAGGCCACGCGGCGCGGACAGGAAGGCGACGCGGGAGTGACCTAGCTCGGCGAGCCGGCGCATGGCCATGTCGACCCCGATCGCGTTGTCCGGGTATACCCGCGACACGCCGGTGATGCCCTCGATGGTCGCGTTGAGCGCCACCACCGGCGTGCCGGGGCGCAACTCCTGCCAGAGCCGCACCGACTCGCCGTTCCCGACCGGCGCGATGGCGAGCCCGGCCAGGCGCTGCGCGGCCATCTCCCGCACCAGCATGCGCTCGCGTTCCAGCGAGTAGTGCGAATCAAGGAGCAGCAAAGTGGCCCCGGCCTCGTCCGCGACCTGCTCGGCGCCGCTCAGCACCTCGAGGAAGAAGGGGTTGTTGAAGTTACGGATCACCAGGCCGTAAGTGGTGGTCCGGCCCCGCCGCAGGGCCTGGGCCTGCGGGTTGGCCCGGTAGCCAAGCTCCGCCGCGGCCGCCAGGATCCGGTGGCGAGTATCTTCCGCGACACCTGGCTGGCCGTTCAGCGCGAAGCTCACCGTGGCAACGGATACGCCGGCTCTCCTGGCCACGTCACGGATTCCAGCCGGCTGTCCCGCTCCGCCCTGGTGGCTCGTCATGGCCTTACTCACGCTGATGACGCTCTGCTTCCCCGACCGGAGTGGAGGTACGTCGATGAGCGCACATCCTAACCAGCCTGGTCGGCCTTCGGCCAGAGGCCTAGACCAGCTTGTGGCGGACCGTCAGCCCAGGACATGGGGCAGGAGGGCGGCGATCGTGTCGAGGATGAGCGGCGCGCCGGCCTGCTCCAGGTCCGCGCGGGAGCCGGCGCCGGTCAGCACGCCCGCCACGATCCCGGCCCCGGCGCGTAGCCCGGACTCGACGTCACTGGCGGTGTCGCCGGCCACCGCGAGCTCGCCAACCGCTTCGCCGTGCAAGGACAGCAGCGCGGTCAGCGGCAGGTCCGGCCACGGGCGGCCGCGGCCCGCGTCGGCGGGAGACAGGGCCAGGTCGATCAGCTCGCCCCAGCCCAGCTCGGAGATGATGGCGTCCCGGGTCGTGGGGGAGAAGCCGGTGGCCAGGCAGACCCGGATGCCGGCGTCGCGGCAGGTCTTGAACACCTCCGTCGCCCCTGGCATGGCCGCCACGTGGCCCGCGCGGACGGCCGCCGCGTAGTGGTCCTCGAACGCCTCGTTGGCCTGCTGCGCGGCGTCCTCGTGGCCCAGAATCTGGCGGAACACCTCGATCTTGGACTGGCCCATGGTCGACTTCACGTCCTGCATGGCCTGGTTGTACTTGGCCGCGGGCAGGTTCTGCGTCGCGATGGCCGCGGTGAACGCCTCCAGCACGCTGCCGTCGTCGCGGACCGTGGTGCCGGCCATGTCCAAGCAGGCGACCGTGATGTGTGTCATCTAAATGTCTCCTCCGCGATGGCCGGGCTGCAGGTCATGCCCCGCCCGCCCGGCCCGGTGACCAGCACGACGCCCGGTTCGGGCTCAGATCGGTGGTACAGCACATGACTGGCGGCGGACGGCGCTACCTCACTGTAGATGCCGGCCCAGCGGCGCTGGATCCGCGGGATGGGGCCGCCGAGCAGCGCCTCGGCGCGGGCCTGCAGATGGTCGTAGGCGTCGGAATCCACGTCAAACGTGAACGGCTCGTCGTATTCGTGAGTGTCACCGATGGTCAGGCCGCCGTCGGCCCGCTGGACCATCAGCAGCTGCGCCCGGGTGCGCGCGGCGACCGGCGTCTGCGGCGGCAGCTGGCTCCGTCCTGGCAGGTCGTAGGCGGGGTAGTAGCGCAGCGAGTCGCCGTCGGCGACCGCCGTGGTCAGCCGCTCGGACATGGGCGCGGTTTGCATCATCTGCAGCCGCACCCGGCGCACCCCGTCGCGCGCCAGGTAGTCGCGGTAGCGGCCGATCACCCCGGTGAACGTGGCGCCCGGGCACAGGACGATCAGGTCACACTGGTGCCAGACGCCGGTGTGATCACGCACGGCGTTCGGCGCGATCTCGGTCACCTCGCGCCCGGGCAGCCACTCATAGCCGCTGTGCCGGCCCGAGCGGGCCTCGCCTGCGGTGGCGGAAAGGTAGCCGCGCAGCGCGGGTAGCACCAGGCGCGGCTCGACGATCGCGTCGGCGCGGCAGAGCAAGCCGCCGGCCAGTTCGCCGCGCAGGGCCGGGTTGACGGTCCGGACGCCGCCCGGGTCGAGCAGCTCGAAGTCGCGCTGGACCGCGTCCGGCAGCGCGGCCGCTTCCTTGAGCACGCGCAGCTCGGCGTCCTCCGTGGCCAGGGTGAGCGAGCCCGCGGGCCAGAAGCGCAGACCCGGGACCTCGGCGCCCAGCTCGGCCCACAGCTCGCGGGCGCGCAGGGCCAGCGCGAGTTCCGCGCCCGCCCGCCTGCCGCTGACCCAGACCAGGCCGAAGTTCCTGACGCTCGCGCCGCGGGCCTCGCTCTCGCGTTCCAGGTGCACGACCTCGTAGCCGCGTCGCCGCGCCGCCACCGCGTGCATGGTGCCGAGCACGCCCCCGCCGATCACCACGATCCGTTGCGTGAGCCTCACGGCCGTCAGTATACTCAATTTGCAACATGTATAGCCAACTTTACACGCCGGTAGTACCTGCTGAAGGGCCGGAGGAGGCACTTGAGCTGCAAAGATGGCGGGGACCTGGTACTCGAAGCGGATGGAAACATGCTACGTTTCCCTGCCGTTTGGCTGCGCGACAACTGCCCGTGCGCCGAATGCCTTGATCCCGGCAGCGGGCAGAAGCTGACCGACGTCACCGAGCTGCCGGGCGCTCTGGCGGTCAGCGGCACCGAGGTCGCCGGGGCCTCGGTGGTGGTGACATTCGCCCCTGACGGGCACCGGTCCGTGTTCCCCCGCGAGTGGCTAGCCGACCACGCGCTCGACGGGTACGGCGACGGTGACGGGCGCACTGAGGACGATAAGCAACTCTGGCTGTCGGCCGACCTGGACCAACTGCCCGGGGACACCTGGCCGCGCTACCTCGGTGAGCCCGCGAACCGGGCGCGAGCTCTGGACGCGGTGCTGCGCTGGGGTTTCGTGCTGCTCCACGACGTGCCCGCCGAGCCCGCTATGGTGCTCGAGGTCGCCGCAACCTTCGGGTTCGTGCGGGAGACCAACTACGGTCGGCTGTTCGACGTCCGGGTCGAGCCCCGGCCGGGCAACCTGGCCTTCACCAGCCGCCGGATCCTGCCGCACACCGATAACCCGTACCGGGATCCGGTGCCGACCGTCCAGTTGCTGCACTGCCTGCGCGCGGCGCAGAAGGAGGCCGGGGGGCCAGGAGGGGAAACTGGCCTGGTCGACGGGTTCGCCGCGGCCCGCGAGCTTCGCGCCACGGACCGCGAGACGTTCGACCTGATCGCGGGAACCCCGGTTCCGTTCGGCTATAAAGACAAGAGCGCGGAGCTCCGGGCCAGCCTGCCGCTCATCCAGCTCAGCCCGCGCGGCCGGATCCGTGGCGTCCGGTTCAACAACCGGTCGGCGCAGCCGCTGCAGCTGCCGTACGCGGAGGTCGTCGCGTTCTACGCGGCCTACCGGCGGTGGGCCGAGCTGCTGGCCCGGCCCGGGCGGCAGCTGAACCTTCGGCTCGCGCCGGGCGACTGCCTGATCTTCGACAACACCCGGGTCATGCACGCCCGCACCGCGTTCAACGTAACCAGCGGCCGGCACCTGCAGGGGTGTTACGCCGACCTGGACGGCCTGGCCAGCACCCTGGCGGTGCTACAGCGAGAGGAGATTCCATGACGGCGGTCGAGACGATCGGGGAGCTGTTCGCCGGGCCCATGGCGCGTGACCACATGGGCGAGCCGGTGCCAATCGGCGAACACATGCTGCAGGCCGGCGCGCTGGCCGAAGCGGCTGGCGCGGAGGGCACGCTGGTGGCCGCGGCTCTGCTGCACGACATCGGCCATCTACTCGGCACTGACGAGGATCGGCACGGCGAGTCCGGCGCGCGATGGCTGAGCCAGTGGTTCGGCACCGCGGTGACCGAGCCGGTGCGGTTGCACGTGCCGGCCAAGCGGTACCTGTGCGGGGCGGACGCCGGTTACTTCGGGCTGCTGTCGGCCGAATCGGTCCGCACGCTGTCGCTGCAGGGCGGCCCGATGACCGCGGCCGAGGTGGCCGCGTTCGAGGCGCTGCCGCACGCGCGGGACGCGGTGGCCGTGCGCCGGTGGGACGACCAGGCCAAGGACACGGCGGTTACCCCGCCGCGGTTCGCGCACTTCGCGCCGCTACTTGAGGCTCTGGTCCGGATCTGACTGGGTTGACCTGGGGGGACGACCCCCCGGTTGCGCCCGGTGGGCCCGCGTCCGGGACAGCGCGTTGACCGCGGTCGAGTTGTGCACACTGAACGCGACCGCGCTGCCCAGGTAACGGTCATCTGACCATTCGACCGGCACGCTGGCCAGGTCCGTGGTGAGGCGACGCTCACGCAGCATGGGCACCCGCGGGCTGACGCCGAGCAGCCTGGCGTCCTCGGCCGAGGCCGCCACGGCGTCGATCACATGCTCCGCGTCGGCGAACACGATGCCCAGGTCCTCCAGGCGCTCGGTGATCGAGACCTGCTCCAGGTCCATCCCGGCCACCAGCGCGCCGACCCGGTCCGGGTAGGCGCCGCGCTCGATCATTACCGGGCGGCCGGACAGCAGCCGCACCCGGACCAGGTAGTAGATCGGCGCGGCGGGCGGGACGGCCAGGCGTTCGGCCTCCAGCGGCTTGGCCGGGCGGCGTTGCAGGGCGATGACCCGGCCGCTCGGCACCTCGCCCACGGCCCGGGCCCAGCGGGAGAATGACAGCAGCTCACCGAAGCTCTGCACCCGCGGCCCGCCGATGACCACTCTTCGCGCCCCGCGCCGGGACGAGATCACCCCGTCCGCGCGCAGGGCCGCGAACGCCTGGCGGATCGTGCCGCGGGACACCGAGTAGCGCTCGGCTAGCTCGCTCTCCGAGGGCAGCCGGGTACCGGCCGCGTACCCGCCGGCCGCGATCGCGGCCTTAATGTCCTCGGCGACCTTGCGGTAAAGCGAAGGCGAACGGGACAGCGCCTGATCTACCGCCATGACAGCCGAGCGTATCTGGCGGTTAGCCGGTACGACATCCCGGCGCGCAACAGTGAAAGATCTTTCGGCCGAACGGGCCGTGGTGCCTGTCATCCGCCACGGCTCGTTGCGTCAGCGGGGCTTGAGGGAGACCGCGGGCAGCGGCGGCGCCGCTAGCGGCTCGCCCGGATAGCCGTGGACGTCCCCGAACCGGCCGGCCACCCAGTCCTCGCGGGCGCGCGCGATTTCCTCGCCGCTGCGAGCCACGAAGTTCCACCACATCAGCAGCCGTTCGGCGAACGGCACGCCGCCGAGCACGAAGAACCGCGCGTGCCTTCGCCCGCCGGCGGGCGAGAGACGGACCTCGGAGAGGCCGGCGGGCAGGTGCGCCAGCAGTCCGGGCGCGATCAGCGCGCCCGCCACCACCGCGGAACCGTCCACCGCGACCACGGCGTACTCGAAGTTCTCCCGGAGCGGGAGCACGAAGTCATCGCCGCCGGGGACCGCGACCTCGAGCCCGGCCAGCGGGGTGAACACCTCGGCCGGGGATTGCTGGCCGCGGTACTCGCCGATGACCACGGTCACCCGCGTGTCGCCCTCGCGCACCACCGGCAGGTCCTCGTGATGCGCAAAACGCGGCTCGACGAACCGGTCCTGCTCGGGCAGCGCGATCCACAGCTGCAGGCCGTGCAGCGCGGCGGGCCGCCCGGCCGCGGACTCCTCGGAGTGCGCGATGCCCCGCCCGGCGGTCATCAGGTTCAGCTCACCGCGCCGGATCATCTGCCGGCTGCCGAGGCTGTCGCGGTGCAGCACCAGGCCCTCGAACAGCCAGCTCACCGTCTGCAGGCCGATATGCGGGTGGGGTGGCACCTGCATGCCTGGGCCGATGCTGACGTCGTCCGGCCCATAATGGTCCAGGAAGCACCACGCGCCCACGGTCCGCAGCATCCGCTGCGGCAGCAGCCTGCGGACTTCGGTGCCATCGCCGATGGCCGCCTTGCGCGCCTCGAGCACGTCCACGGCGCGCACCAGCGCAGGCACCAGCGCGATGGTTTCCGGCGCCGGATCCAGGTTGCTCACGGTTCCATGGTGTCATTGCCGCAGCCACACCGACACGTGAGTCGGCTCAAGAGCGGTATGGACCATTCCGGTCAGATCGGCCCGGACGGCGTCGGTATCCACGGCGTCCTGCAGCCGGGCCGCGAACGCCGTCACCATCCGCTCGGCGTCGTAGCGAGCCCGGTTGAACCGCCGGTCCACGGCGTGCTGTACCCGTCGCCGGACGGGATTGAACAGCGCGGCCGCCACCAAGGTGGAGGCCGCTACCGCCACCGGCGAGCTGAACCGCAGCACCTCGGTGGCCAGCAGCACCAGTCCCGCGTACACCCCGACCAGCAGGCCGGTGACGATCGCGTAGGCCAGCGTCCGGGAGATGATCCGGTCGATCTCGTACAACCGGTACTTCAGGATCGCCACCCCGATCGACACCGGCAGCGCCGCGATGCCGAACCACCCGAGGAAGCCGACCACGGCCAAGATCGTCCTAGGGCCGCCCTGACCGAACGTCCCGCCCAGGATCAGGCAGGTGAGGCTGACGGCGGCCCCGCTGGCCAGCCACTTCAGCTGCTGGCGCCGCTCCCCGGCAGCGCGCCGCCAGCTCAGCGCCTGCCGGACGATAAAGGCCAGCGCCAGCACGAGCACGCCGAGCATGAGCGGGGCCTGTACGGCATTGAACCAGCCGGCTGGCTGATCGACGGTCGCCAGGCCGCCGTTGCCATCGACGCGGATCGGGTGCGCGGCCAGGGCGCTGGCCGTCGCCACGCCGGTGGCAACGAGCTCCGCCGCGAACAGGGCACCATAGACCCGCAGGGTCGCGCGCCAGAACCGCGACGGCAGCCTGCCGTCCGGGAACAGCAGGACTACCACCACGAACAGCTCGAGACTGGGGCCCCAGGTCTGGTTCAGGGCCAGGGCTACCGGGCCGAAGGGAAGATGATGATGCCCGAGGCGATAGGCGAGCAGCGCGTAGGTATCGCCGTCCGTGGCCACGAACTGGCAGAGGGCGAGGATGAGAAAGAGCCAGCCGAGCGGGTTGTCCTGCTGGCGGCGGGTAACCACCAGCCCCACCGCCGCACAGGGAACGCCGATCACCGCCGCTATCGCCGCTTGGCTTTCCTGATGAGACGCCACGGCGAGCGGGATCATGGCCACGCAGGACAGCACGGCCACGACGCCGAGGGCGATCCTCCAGATCCTCGCCGATCCCACCCGCAAGCTCATGGAACCGCACCCTACGCGGCGATCGTTCCGGGAACGTTACCGCAGGAGTCGTGGAGAGCCGCTGTTCGCGGTACCGGGCCTGGCGGGCCGGAGGGCGGAATTAGTAGAATCCGAGCGACGATGATCGTGCCGGGCCCGATGGCCGTGCCGGGCGCCCCGAACAGGCAGGGGAGACACGATGACCGAGCTCATCGTTGGCGCTCAGCTCAGCGACACACACCAGAAGGCGTTGCGGATCAACCTGGATCCGCGCTGGTACGGGACGATCGCGGAGATCGGAGCGGGCCAGGAGGTGGTCCGCTGGTTCTTCCGGGTCGGCGGGGCCGCCGGGACCGTCGCGAAGTCCATCTCCGCCTACGACATGGCGGTCAGCGACGCNNCGGCTGGACGACGAACGCGGCGACTCGAACTGCTTCTTCGCATTCGCCGACACCGTGGTTGCGCGCAGCTTCCAGGGCGGCAACGAATGCCACGGCTGGATGGGCGTGAAGTTCCAGTCCCAGTCGCACGATGAGCCGAGCCAGATCGTGATGCACGTGCGGATGCTCGACGTCGAGGCCTGGCTGCAGCAGGAGGCGCTCGGCATCGTCGGGGTGAACATGCTGTACGGCGCGTTCTTCCACCACCACGAGCCGGAGAAGCTGATCGAGAGCCTTTTGGACAAGCTGACCGTGGGCCGGATCGAAATCGACATGATCCAGTTCCGCGGCATCGAGTTCCGCGGCGTGGACAACCGGCTCATGGCGCTCAAGCTCGTCCAGCTCGGGCTGAGCGGGGTCGCCATGTTCGGCCCCGACCGCGAGGTGCTGCAGCCGAGCGAGGTGCTGCGCAAGAAGGCGATCCTGGTCGAGCGGGGCAGCTTCCGGCCGCCGACGCACGTGAACCTGGACATGCTTGAGACGGCCAAGGAGAAGTTCGCGCAGGACCCCGCCGTAGCCGGCAAGCCGATCCTGCAGCTCACCGAGATCACGATGCGCAATTTGCTGGCCGGGGGGCAGGATGTCGACCGCCGCGACTTCCTGGCCCGGGCCGAGCTACTCGCCGCCTGCGGCGAGACCGTGCTGATCAGTAACTACTTCGATTACTACCGCCTGGCCGCCTACATCGGGGAACGGACCAGCGAGCGGATCGGCATCGTCATGGGCGTGCCGAGCCTCATCGACCTGTTCGACGAGAAGAACCACGCCCAGCTGCCCGGCGGGATCCTGGAGAGCTTCGGGCGGCTGTTCAAGAACGGCCTGAAGCTCTACGTCTACCCGCATCGGCCGAGTCCGGACGACGAGCTCAGGACGGTCAACGACATCAAGGTCCAGCCTGAACTGCAGCCGCTGTACGACTACCTGTACGGGCGGGGCAGCTTCGTCCACCTGGACAACTACCGCCCCGAGTACCTCCCGATCTTCAGCCGTGACGTGTTGCGCCGGATCGCCGCGCAGGACGAGTCCTGGGAATCCATGGTGCCCGACCAGGTCATCGAGCTCATCAAGCGCCGCGGGTTCTTCGGCTACGTGAAGCCGGGCCGGAAGTACGAAGAGTAATCGCCCCGGCCTGCGCAGCACCTCCACCTTAAGAATGGCGGCCACGCTCACCGATTCGGTTATTGATCCAGCCAGGACCTGTGCCACCGCCTGGTCGAAGGGCAGCCAGCTGAGGGTTATCCGCTCTTCTGGGTCTTGCGCGTCCACTCCGGCCACCAGATCCGTGGCCAGGAACATGTGAGCTGTGTCGGTCGATACCCCGTTGCTGTTGTCGACGAAACCAAGCCCGCGCCAGCTTCGCGCCGTCAGCCCGGTTTCCTCCCGCAGTTCACGCCCGGCGGCGGCCAGCATGTCTGGATCCGATTGCTCCGAGCCGCCGGTGGGAATCTCCGTCGACATCCGGCCCAGAGCGTATCTCCACTGCGTGACCAGGGCCACTTCATCCGCGTCGTTGAGGGCGACGATGCCGACCGAGGCGGGCATCTCCACCACGCCGTAGATCCCTTCCCGGCCGTCGGGCCGGATTACTGTGTCTTCGCGAAGCCGCAGCCACGAATTCGCGTAAACGATCCGGGTGGCCAGCGTCGTCCAGGGATTCTCGCTCACTTTCGACACGGTAGTCCTGCTGCGTCCGGGCGTACTCGGCGAAGGCGTCCAGCGCGGCCGGGTTGGCCATCGCGTTGCGATTGGCTGCCTCGTCCGGCGTAATGCCGAGCAGGATCTTGCGCACCGGCACTTCCATCTTCTTGCCGGTCAGGGTGACCGGGATGGCCGGGACCTGGATGATCCGGTCGGGGACGTGCCGCGCGGTGTACTGGCTGCGGAGCCGGTCGGTGATCGCGGCGCGCAGGTCGTCGTCCAGCGCGGCGCCGTCGTCCAGCGTGACGAACAGCGGCATGAAGAACCGGCCGCCGGGCAGGTCCAGGTTGACGATGAGCGCGCCGGTTAGCTGCGTCACCGACTCGAGCGCGGCATAGACCTCCGCGGTCCCGATCCGGATGCCATGCCGGTTCAAGGTGGCGTCGCTGCGGCCCAGCACGAAGCAGCCGCCCCGCTCGTTGACCTTGAAGAAATCCCCCTGCCGCCAGACCCCGGGGAAGTCGGCAAAGTATGTCTGCCGGTAGAGCTTCCCGTCCGGATCGTTCCACATCTGGACCGGCATCGACGGCATCGGCTGGGTGATCACCATCTCGCCCACTTCGCCGGTGACCGGCTCGCCGCGGGCGTTGAACGCGTAGGCGGCCACGCCGAGGTTACGCGCCTGGTGCTCGCCGGCGTAAACCGGCAGCGTCGGGGCGCCGCCGGTGAAGCCGCTGCAGACGTCGGTCCCGCCGCTGCCCGCGTGCAGCCACAGGTCGCGCTTGACGTTGCGGTAGAACCAGGCGCCGCACTCCGCGGACACGGGCGAGCCCGCGAGCATGATGCCGGCCAGCGCGGACAGGTCGTACTTCTGGCCCGGCACCAGGCCCGCCTTGGCCAGCAGGTCGACGTAGGCGGGACTGGCCCCGAAAAACGTCACGCCCGCGGCCTCAGCCATCTCCCACAGCACGTCCGGGCGCGGGTAGCCGGGGTGCCCGTCGTACAGCAGCGGCCGCACGCCCAGCAGCAGCGAGCTGACCAGGAAGTTCCACATCATCCAGCCAGCCGTGGTGTAGAAGAACATCCGGTCGCCGGCGCGCAGGTCCATGTTGAAGGTCTGCAGCTTCAGCTGCTCCAGGAGGATGCCGCCGTGGCTGTGGGTGATCGCCTTGGGCAGCCCGGTGGTCCCGGACGAGAACAAGATCCACAGCGGGTGGCTGAAGGGCACCTGCTCGAACCCGAATCCGGCGGCCGGCACCGGCGGGTGATCCATCAGCTCGGCCCAGGTGCGGACGCGCGGTCCGCCCGGGACGGCCCCGATCGGGGTGCCGAGCGGTCCGGGCACCCAGATCACCTGCTCGAGGCTGGGCAGGCCCGCGATGACCCGCGCCATCTCGGCGCCTCGCTCGTAGTCCCGGCCGCCGTAGCGGTAGCTGTCCACGCAGAACAGGGCCTTGGGCGCCAGCTGGCCGAACCTATCGCTGATCCCGCGGCCGCCGAAATCGGGGGAGCAGCTAGTCCAGATGGCGCCGATGCTGGTCGTGGCCAGCATCGCGATCGCGGTCTGCGGGATGTTCGGCATGCAGGAGGCGACCCGGTCGCCCGGCCGGAGGCCGAGGCCGCGCAGCTGGGTGGCCAGGACGCGGACGCTGTTCGCGAGCTCCGGCCAGGACAGGCTGGCCAGCGGGGTGGTCTCCGACTGGTGGTACAGCGCATCGTGCCCGGGCCGTTCGTTGCGCAGCACGTGCTGGGCGTAGTTCAGCCGGGCGCCGGGAAACCAGTCGGCGCCGGGCATGGTCCTGACGCCGAGGACCGCGGTGGGCGGCGACGAGGCCTCGACACCGCAGTAATCCCAGACCGCCTGCCAGAAGCCGTCCAGATCGGTCACCGACCACTGCCAGAGATCGGTATAGCCGCCGAAACGGTGCGCGCGTTCGCGGCTGAGCCAGCCGGCGAACGCCGTCACGTTGGCGCGCTCCACCCGGTCCGGACCCGGCGTCCACAGCAGGTCGCCCTCGCGGACCTGAAGCCCTCGACCTCGCGCCTCCACATCGCAGACGGTGCCACAGCAGGGCCATGCCCGGCAATGTGTTGTCCGCACAAATGCGGACCGGGGAACTGCTGGCCGCACCATGCTGGCCTGGCCGAACCTGACGGATAGGGTGTGTGAATGGCTGGCCTGGACGTTTCCGCCCTGCAGGGGATCGACGTGCACGTCCACGTCGAGTCGGACGGGCACGGGCAACTATCCCTCGACGATGAACTGCTCGCCGCGTCGGCGAAGTACTTCAAGGCCGCCGGCAACCGGGCGCCCACGGTGGAGCAGATCGCGGATTACTACCGGCCGCGCCAGCTGGCCGCGGTGGTGTTCACCGTGGACGCCGGGACCGCGACCGGTCATCCGGGGCTGTCCAGCGAGGAGGTGGCGGACCGGGCCGCGGCCCACCCCGACGTCCTGATCCCGTTCGGCTCGGTGGATCCGCTCACCGGCGAGGCGGCGGTACGCCGGGCCAGGCGGCTGATCAGCGAGCACGCGGTCCGCGGGTTCAAGTTCCACCCGAGCCTGCAGGGCTTCTCGCCCGATGACCAGAGCTTCTACCCGCTGTATGAGGTCATCGAGGAGGCGGGCCTGCCGGCCGTCTTCCACACCGGCCAGACGGGCATCGGGGCGGGTCTGCCCGGCGGCCGCGGGATCAAGCTGCGGTTGTCCAACCCGATGCTCCTCGACGACGTGGCCGCGGACTTCCCCGGCATGACGGTGATCCTGGCGCACCCGTCGGTGCCCTGGCAGGACGAGGCCATCTCCATGGCCACCCACAAGGCCAACGTCTACATCGACCTGTCCGGCTGGTCGCCGAAGTACTTCCCGCCGCAGCTGGTCCGCGCGGCCGGTTCCTACCTGCAGGACAAGATGCTGTTCGGCACCGACTATCCGTTGCTCACTCCGGAGCGCTGGCTGAGCGACTTCGAGCTGCTCGACATCAAGCCGGAGGTCCGGCCCAAGATCCTCAAGCACAACGCGGTCCGCCTGCTGGGACTCGCCGGTTAGATCTGGTTCGAGGTGCGGTGGGCGTCCGTGGCCTGTAGCGCCGCCAGGGCAGCGTGCAGCTGCGTGGTGTAGCGGTCGGCGCTGGCGATCTTGATCCGCTCGTAGCCGCGGACCAGGTCGGGCAGGGCCGCGATGCGGACGCAGTCGGCCAGGGTGTCCTCGGTCAGGCGGGCCAGCAGGTCGTCCACGGCCGCGCGGTACTCGGTGATCAGCTCGCGCTCGAGGCGGCGGACACGAGTACGGCCGAACGGGTCCAACGGCGTGCCGCGCAGGACCTTCATCGCCCTCAAAAGCCGGAAGACCGGCCTGAACCAGGGGCCCAGACGGATCTTGCGGCGCAGGCCCAGGGCCCGCAGCACCGGCGGGTGCAGCCGGTAGCTGACCGTGGCGCCGGACCCGAACTCGGCCTCGACCATCACGCCGAGCTGCGGGTCGAGGGACAGCCGGGCCACCTCGTACTCGTCCTTGTAGGCCATGAGCTTGTACAGGTACCGCGCGACCTGTTCGGACAGCACGGTACTGGCCGGGGCGGCGGAGCGCTCGGCCTGGTAGACGCGCCGGACGAGCCCGGCGTAGGCGTTGGCGTAGCGCAGGTTCTGGTAGTCGGCCAGGTCGGCGGTCCGGTCGCGGACCAGCCGGTCCAGCTCCGAGCCCGCGGGCGCTCCGACCTGCGCCGCCAGGCGCTCCGCTGCCTCGTCGCGGGGGCGGGCTGGGGGCTTGACCGTCAGGGCGTCCACGACCTCGGCGAGAGCGGCCGGGTCGGCGACCGCCTGCCGGCCGCGGCGGAACGCCTGCAGGTTGGCGTCGACGGCCACCGCGTTCAGTTCTATAGCCTGCTCGATCGCCTCGGCCGGCAGCGGCAGCGCGCCGGCCTGATAGGCGGCCCCGACCAGCAGCATGTTGGCGAACTGGTCGCTGCCGAGCAGGGTGACGGCCAGGCGGCGGGCGTCCAGCAGGATCGGGTCGCGGCCGCCGACCGCCTGGCGGATCTGCCCGGCGATGGCGTCGACGTCGGGGAACGCGGTGCCGGGGTCGGTCACCATGCGGCCAGTGGGGACCTTGGTGGTGGATACCACGGCCACGGTGCGGCCGGCGTCGGCGGCGATAAGGTTCTTCGGGTCGGCGGCGACGAGCAGATCACAGCCGAGGTACAGGTCGCATTCGCCCGCGGCCGCCTTGCTCGGCGTGGGCAGCGGCGTCGCGCTGATCTTGACGTCGGAGACGACCGCCCCGCCCTTCTGGGCCAGGCCGATCTGGTCCAGCGTGCGGACCTCCCGGCCGGCGAACCCGGCCGCGGCCGCCAGGACCTGCGACACGGTCACGATCCCGGTACCGCCGATACCGGTGATACGGGTGGTGTGCGGGGCGGCGTCGACGTCGAACCACGCGGCCGGGGTGGGCAGGTCCGCGGCGCTCAGCGGCGCGGCGGTCCGGCGGTGCGGCCGCGTCCCGGCCGGGCGGACCTCCAGGAACGAGGGACAGTCGCCGGCCAGGCAGGAGAAGTCCTTGTTGCATGACGACTGGTCGATCGTCGTCTTGCGGCCGAAGTCGGTGTCGACCGGCTGGACGGACAGGCAGTTCGACCGCTGCCCGCAGTCGCCGCAGCCTTCGCAGACCCGCTCGTTGATCACGACGTGTTGCGGGGGGGCAGGTGCCTTCCCGCGCTTGCGCTTGCGGCGCAGTTCGGTCGCGCACTCCTGGTCGTGGATGAGGACGGTGACGCCGTGCATCGAGCTCAGCACCTGCTGCGCCTCGGCCAGCCGGTCCCGGGGCCACACCTCGGCGATGCCCGCCAGCCGGCCGTGCCGGCGCCGGAACGAGGGCTGCCGGTACCGCCGGGGCTCACCGGTGGTGACGATGATGCGGCGTACCCCCTCGGCGGCCAGCGCCCGGGTCAGCGCGGGGATCGCCATCGCGCCGACCGCTTGCTGCCCGCCGGTCATCGCGACCGCGGAGTTGTACAGCAACTTGTAGGTGATGTCGGCGCCGCTGGCGATGGCCGCCCGCACGGCCAGGCTGCCCGAGTGGTGGAACGTGCCGTCGCCGATGTTCTGCAGCAGGTGCTTGCGGGTGCGCAGGAACGGCTCCATCCCGATCCACTGCGCGCCCTCGCCGCCCATCTGAGTCAGCCCGGTTACCTCGCCGACCGCGTCCGGTTCCATCATCAGGACCAGCGCGTGGCAGCCGATGCCGCCGCCGACCATCGAGCCGGCCGGTGCTTTGGTCGAGCTGTTGTGCGGGCAACCGGAGCAGAAGTACGGCGTGCGCGCGACCACCGGCAGCTGCGTCACCGTGCGGGGTTTTGTGGTGCGAGCGCGCCAGGTGTCCACCGTGGGGAATCGCGGGCCGCCCAGCCGTTCGGCCAGACCCCGGGCGATGAGGTCGGCGTCCAGCTCGCCTTCAGACGGGAACAGTGGTTCGCCGCCGCGGCCGCGGCCGGTGACGCGGGGCGCGTCCGGTCGGCCGTAGAGGATCGCCTTGACGGCCGACTCCACGAACGGGCGCTTCTCCTCCACCACGATGATCTCGTCCAGGCCGACCGCGAACTCCTCGATCTGGTCCGGGATCAGCGGGTGGATCATGCCCAGGTGCAGCAGCCGCATCCCGCGCGCGCTTAGTTCGGCATCGTCCAGGCCGATGATCCGCAGCGCCTGGCGCAACTCCAGGTACGTCTTGCCGCCCGCCACGATGCCGGTCCGGGGCGTGGCGCCGAAATTCTGCACCCGGTTGACGCCGTTGGCGCGCGCGTAGGCGATGGCGACCTCGCGGCGGATCCCCTCGCGTGACCGCTCCATCACTGACAGAGCCGGCTGCAACATGCGCGCGTTCGGCTGATGCGCGAACGGCCGACCGTGGTCCGCGGCCACGGTTACCCGGCCGGGGTCGGCCTCGACGAGGCCGACCCCGTCGGCGACGGTGGCGACGATCTTCAGCGCGACCCACAGCCCGCTGGCCCGCGACATCGCGACCGCGTGCCGGCCCAGGTCGACGATGTCCTGCGGGTCAGCCGGGTAGAGCACGGGCATGCCGAGGTCGGCGAGCAGGAACTCCGACGCGCCGGGCACGGTCGAGGACTTAGCGGCCGGGTCGTCCCCGACGAACGCCACGGCGCCGCCGCGCGGGTGCGTGCCGATCAGGTTCGCGTGCCGCAGCGCGTCCGACGCGCGGTCTACGCCGGGTGACTTGCCGTACCAGAAGCCGGTGATGCCGGCCACCCGCGCGTCCTCGTGCCCGGCCACCAGCTGGGTCCCCTGCACCGCGGTGGCGGCGAGCTCCTCGTTCACCGCCGGGCGGAACACGATGTCGTACTCGGCCAGCAGCTGCGCACGTCGCTGCAGTTCCAGGTCCAGGCCGGCCAGCGGCGATCCCTCGTAGCCCGAGACGAAGGCCGCGGTGTCCAGGCCCTGGGCCCGGTCGGACCGGCGCACCTCGACGATCAGGCGGATCAGCGCCTGCACCCCCGACAGCGGGAACCGCCCGGAGCCTGCGGCGAAGCGGTCGCCGATCATCGCCGAAGCGGTCAGGGTGGCCATGCGTACTCCTCGGGTCCTCGGGGTTGGGTACACCGTTAACACCACAAGCATCTCGTGCTGCCGGACCGCAGAGCTACTAGACGAAGGATCGCTAGGTCGTACCAGAGCGGACCTGCAGGGCCCGGCGCAGGTCGTCGAGCTGATCGGCCAGCAGCCGGCGCAGCGAGGCGGGGAGCTCGGCGTCGGCCAGGCCTTCCTCGCCCGCCCGCAGCGTCGCGGCGGCCACCGCGTGATGCGGGAACCCATGCTGGACCAGCACCCGGGCGGTGGCCGGATCCCCGCGCGCGACGAGGTCGCCGAGGGCGGTGAAGTAGCGGGGCACGTATTCGGCCACCAGGTCCGCCTGGTCGGCCTGCCAGAACCCTTCGGCGATCCCGGCCAGCAGGTACCTGGACGGATCGGGGCTGAACATCTGGGCCCAGGCGGCTTGCTTGGCGTCAGCCTGGGGGAGCGCGGCACGGCAGCGTGCCGCGCTCTGCGCTCCGGCGGCGGTGGTGTCCCAGCCGGCCTCTCGCTCGATCTCGGCCCGCTCGATGGCCCCGAGCACCGATAGTCGCAGCATGATCTGCCAGCGCAGGTTCGAGTCCAGCTCCGGGCCGACGGGCCAGCGTCCGGTCTGGAGCCAGGACCGCAGCGCGGCGACCTCGTCCGGGTCAGACGCGCTGTCGATCAGCCCTCGTCCGGCCACCAGCCGCATTCCGTCGGCATCGGGTCCGGCGAGCCGGCGGAGCAGGTCACGGCACAGGCCCGCCAGGGCGGCCAGCGTGGTGTCGCGCCGCGGCGGGAGCAGGTACCGGTCCGTGATCGTCCAGCGGGCGAAGCCCAGCACCGGCCCGGCGATCGTGGTGTCGGTCTCAGCAAGCAGGTGTCGGGCGGCGAGCTCAAGGTATTGCTCCGCGGGAAGCTCCCCGTCGCGGACCAGGTCGCGGGCGGCGTTCCAGGCCACGGCCCGGCTGAGCGGATCGGGCAGGCGGCCGAGCCCTGAGGCTAGGGCGGTCCAGGAGCGCGGGTCGAGCCGCACCTTGCAGTAGCTGAAGTCGCCGTCGTTCGGCAGCAGCAGGGCAGGCGGTGGTTCGGCGGCGGCCGAGGGCAGCGTGACCCGGCCTGCGTCGGCCTCGACGCTGACCGGGAGCCTGGCCCGCAGGACGAGCTCGCGCGCGTCACCGGGCGGCTGGTCGTACACCCCGAGCCAGACCCGGTGCGGTCTGCTCCCGGCGTGCGCGACGTGCCCGGTCCCGCCGGGCGGGCCGCCGCGCTGGACAGTGATGGTGTCCACCCCCGGCGTGCGGAGCCAGCGCGCGGCCCACTCGCGCAGGTCGGCGCCGGAAGCGCGGGCCAGGCAGTCGAGCAGGTCGTCCAGGGTCGCGCTGGCGAACCGGTGCCGGGCCAGGTATTCGTTGATCCCGGTGATGAAGGCCGGCCAGCCGGTCCACGCCACCAGCTGGCGCAGCGCGGAGGCGCCCTTGGCGTAGGAGATGTCGTCGTAGGCGGACCGCGCGGCATCGGTGTCGGGCACCTCCTGCGGCCCCGGCGCGACCGGGTGCGTGGAGGCCCGCTGGTCGGCGTCGTAGCCGCGGGGCTTTCGGCCCAGCGCGAAGTCGGTCCAGGCTCCGGTGAAGGCGGTGGCCTCCGAGAGCACCTGGAAGCCCATGTACGTGGCGAACGACTCGCTCAGCCAGACGTCGTTCCACCAGGCCATGGTGACCAGGTCGCCGAACCACATGTGGGCCATCTCGTGCGCGATCACCATGCCGCGGGTCTGCCGTTCGGCGTAGCTGGCCGCGGACGGGAACAGGAACTCATCCCGGAACGTGATGCAGCCCGGATTCTCTACCGCGCCGGCCTCAAGTTCGGGGACGAACACCTGGTCGTAGGAGTCAAAGGGGTAGGGCTCGGTGAAGATCTCCAGGTAACGGTCGAAGCAGGCCCGGGTGATGGCGAGGATCTCGTCCGCGTCCCGGTCCAGGGCTCCGGCCAGCGATCGTCGGCTGTGCAGGCCGAACGGGATGCCGCGGTGCTCGCTGCGGACGCTGTGGTAGGGGCCTGCGACCAGCGTGAACAGGTAAGTGGAGATCGGCGGGGTAGCCGCCAGTGCCCAGCGAACGCAGTCCGGGAGCCCGGCCGGTCCCGCGAGCCGGGCCACGCTGTTGCCGAGTACGGTCCACGAACCCGGCGCGACGACGGTGGCGGTGATGGCCGCCTTCAGGTCCGGCTGGTCGAAGGCGGCGAAGGCCCGCTGGGCGTTGTCCAGCCCGGCGTGCAGGGCGAGATAGGTCTCGCCGTCGGCGACGTCGGTGAAGCGGTGCAGACCCGCGCCGCCGCGTGAGTACGCCATGTCGGCCTCGACCCGCAGCTCGTTGTCGTCCCGCAGGCCCGGCAACGGCAGCCGGTTCCCGTCCAGCGTGCCCGGATCCAGCTCGCGGCCGTTGAGCACCGCCCGCCGCAGCCGGGTCGGCCTGAGCTCGATGAAGCTGGCCGAACCGGGCTCCCGGCAGCCGAACCGGACGTCGGTGACGGAGCCGAACGTGTCTTGGCCGCCGCTGAGGTCAAGGTCGATGTGATATCCGAGGACGTGAATCAGCGCGGCGCGCTGTCGCGCTTCGGCGTAGGTCAGCGCACTCGCGGATGCTCCCGATGTCAGCGTGATTGGTCCAGCCTAGCGGGGCCGCCTGATCCGGATTGCGGTTCAGCCACGAATCGGCACCAACTCCGTACGGGGCTTGCCCGCTACCCGAGACCGTCCTTGAATGAGGATTCATGTCAGAACATCCCGTTCGTAGTCACTAGGACAAAGACTGATGAATCCTGGTTCAGTCCTGGAGGTGCGGAGCGTAACGGTGCGCTTCGGTGGTCTGACCGCGCTGGACGCCGTGTCGCTCGCGGTCCCGCCCTGCCACGTCATGGGCGTCATCGGGCCGAACGGAGCGGGCAAGACCACGCTGCTGAACGTCCTGTGCGGCTTCATCCGGCCTGACGACGGCGAGGTGTACCTCGGCGGCCGACGGCGCCAGGTTCGGCCGCACCAGCTTGCCTCGCTCGGCGTGGCCCGGACCCTGCAGGGCGTCGGCTTGTACAGCGGGCTGACCGCGCTGGAGAACGTCATGGTCGGCGCGACCAGTCGGGCCAAGGCCGGATTCTGGTCCGCGCTGTTGACCCTGCCGCGGGCTGGCCGCGACGAACGGATACTGCGCGACCTGGCCCGCCAGGCGCTTGAGCGGGTCGGTGCCGCCCAGGCGGCAAACGCGCGGCCCACGGAGCTGTCCTACGGAATGCGCAAGAAGGTCGCCCTGGCCCGGGCGCTGGTAGCCAAGCCCGGGCTGATCCTGCTCGACGAGCCCGCGAGTGGCCTGAGCGAGATCGAACTCGCCGAACTGGCGGCGCTCATCCGCGACCTGGCCACCGAGGGGTCGCTGATGGTGATCGAGCACCATATGGACCTGATGATGGCCGTCTGCGATTCGATCGTGGTGCTTGATTTCGGCAAGGTCATCGCTACCGGGTCCCCGCGGGAGGTCCAGGACAACCCGGCGGTCACCGCCGCCTACCTGGGCACCGCCGAGGCCAGCGACGGGCCGGCCCAGTGAGCGCCGAGGCGGCCGAGGCCAGCGCGGCGAACGGCCATGCGGCCTCGCTGGAGGTGGAAGGGCTCGTCGCCGGGTACGGCGAGGTCATCGCGCTGGACGGCGTCACGTTGTCGGCCCGCGCGGCCGGCATCACGGCCGTGCTTGGCGCCAACGGGGCGGGCAAGACGACGCTGCTGCGCGCGGTGAGCGGCATGATCCGGCCGCGCCGCGGCCGGGTCCTGCTGGCCGACGATAACGTGGCGGGCCGCAGCCCGGAGCAGATCGTCCGGGCCGGAATCGCCCACGTGCCCGAGGGGCAGGGCGTGATCCCGGAACTCACCGTCGAGGAAAACCTGCGGATCGGCATGATGTCGTGGCGGGGAAAGCGGGCGGTCCGGGCGGCCGCGATCGAGGAGGAGTACGCCCGCTTCAAACCGCTGGCCGACCGCCGGCGCAAGCTAGCCTCCACGCTGTCCGGCGGCGAGCGGCAGATGCTGGTGATCGCGCGAGCCCTCCTGTCGCGGCCGCGGGTGCTGCTGCTGGACGAGCCCTCGCTCGGCCTCGCGCCCCGGGTCATGGCGCAGGTCATGGACCTGGTGGTCCAGCTCAGCCGGGAGCACGGGCTCACCATCGTGCTGGTCGAGCAGAACGCGCGGGGCGCACTGGCCATCGCCGACCACGGCGTGGTACTCAACCTCGGCCGGGTGGTCGCCTCGGCCGACGCCGCGACCCTCGCCGCCGATGTTGCGCTACGCCACCACTACCTCGGGTTCTAGGCACACGCAGGGAGCATGCCAGTGGTCGAGTTTCTCCAGTTCACGCTCAGCGGGATCGTCTTCGGGATGATCTACGCCGCGATAGCGCTGTCCCTGGTGCTGATCTGGCGGGGTACCCGGCTGCTGAACTTCGCGCAGGGCGGGATGGCCATGTTCACCACCTACGTGGGGATCGAGGTCATTTACAAGACCCACTCCTACTGGGCCGGGTTCGTGATCGCGCTTGCGGCCGGCCTCGTGCTCGGCGCGGTCTGCGAGCTGACCGTCGTCCGGCCCACTACGGGCAAGCCGCCACTGAACGCGGTGATCGTGACCATCGGGCTGCTCATCTTGCTCGAGGGTCTGGCCGGCATTTTCTTCGGCGGGCAGTACCGGTCGTTCCCCGCGGCGTTCTCCATCATCGGGCTGCGAGTGGGAGGCACCCCGATCGGCGTGTCCCGGTTCGACGTGTTCGTCGCCGTGGCGGTCCTGATCGCCACGCTGGCCCTGGCCGCGGCGTTCCGGTATACGGCGGCCGGGCTGCGCATGCGCGCCGCGGCGTTCAACGCGACGATCGCCCGCCTGTCCGGTATCCGGGTCGCGCGGGTGCTGACCGTGGGCTGGGCGCTGGCCGGCCTGCTCGGCGCGCTGGCCGGCGTGCTCGTCTCACCGTCCACGTTCCTCTACCCGAACAGCATGGACGCGATCTTCGTCTACGGCTTCACCGCGGCCGTTATCGGCGGGCTGGACAGCGCGGTGGGAGCGGTGGTCGGCGGGCTGATCCTCGGTGTGGTGCTCAGCTACGCGGGCGGCTACGTGGGCGGCTCGGTCGGGTCCGACCTGACCTCGCTGGTCGCCCTCGGCATCCTCGTCGCGGTGCTGATGATCCGGCCCGACGGGCTGTTCGCCGGCGCGCGGATGCGGCGGGTGTGACCATGCGGACGCTGCCCCGCAGGCTCGGCGTGGCCATCGTGGTGGCCGCGATCGTGGTGCTCCTGTCGATCAAGCTGAACTCGTTCCGCGACTACCAGATCGCCGAGATCGCCTTCGAGGTCACCGCGGTCGCCGGGCTCACCGTGCTGACCGGCCTGTCCGGCCAGATCTCACTTGGCCACGCGGCGTTCATGGCCATCGGCGGCTACACCACGGCGCTGCTGCTGCTGCATCTCGCCTGGCCGTTCTACGCCGCACTGCTGGTGGCCGCCGTGGTTACGGCCGTCGCCGGAGCCGTGGTGGGAGCGGCCGCGGCCCGGCTGCGCGGCCCGTACCTGGCGGGCGCCACCCTCCTGCTCGGCGTCGCGCTCCCCGCGATCGCCTACGCCTGGCCGGCGACGTTCGGCGGCGACCAGGGCCTGAACGTCGCCTTCACCACCCCGGCGTTCCTCGGCGTGAACTTCCCGCCGACCAGATGGCTGGCCTGGGTGGCCACGCTAGTGGCGCTGATCGTCCTCGTCCTGCTGGCGAACCTGAACCACAGCAGGGTCGGTCGCAACTGGCGGGCGGTCCGTGATGACGACGTGGCGGCCGCCCTGGACGGCATCAACGTGGCCGCGGCCCGCATCCTCGCCTTCGTGGTGAGCGCCACCTGCGCCGGGCTGGCCGGCGCTCTGCTGGCCATCGTTACCACGCTGGTCGGGCCCGGTTCCTTTACCCTCACGGTCTCCATCTCGCTGCTGACCGCGGCCGTGCTCGGCGGCCTGGGCAGCCTGGCCGGCGCGCTGTGGGGAAGCCTCGTGATCATCCTGGTACCGACGTACGTCACGGACGTGGCCACCAGCCACGGGCTGTCCGCCTCGGTCGGGTCCAACATCCCGATCGTCGCCTACGGCGTGCTCCTCATCCTCGTCATGCTCGTCTTCCCGCAAGGCATCCAGGGCGGGCTGACGCGGCTGTTTTCCCTCTTTTTCTCCGGGCCTGACCAGAAACCACGCACCTGGCGCACCGCGCCCACACCGCATGTCACGCCTTCGGCCGATCAGGCACCGGCCAGCCAACATGAGAAGGAAGGCACTTTATGAATAGATCTAGACGGCTTCGCTGGCAGGCCGCGGCCATCATGACCGCGACCGTGCTCGGGGTGGCCGCGTGCTCGTCGAGTTCGAGCTCAAGCACGAGCTCAAGCTCGAGCTCGAGCAGCAGCTCGAGTGCGGCCCTGACCGCGTCCGCGCCTGGCATCACGCCGACCACCATTACCATCGGCAGCCACCAGCCGCTCACCGGCCCCGCCGCGCCCGGCTACGACGAGATCGCTCCCGCCTCGACCGCGTACTTCGACTACGTGAACGCGAACGGCGGCGTCTACGGACGCAAGATCATCTACAAGTACCTCAACGACGCCTACGACCCGACCACCACGGCGTCGGTGGTGCGCCAGCTGGTCCTGCAGGACAACGTGTACGCGATCTTCAATGGCCTCGGCACGCCCACGCACCTGGCCGTAGTGAGCTTCCTGAACTCCGAGAAGGTCCCCGATGTGTTCGTCGCGTCCGGGTGCGAGTGCTGGGACGAACCCAGCACGTACCCGGAGACGTTCGGCTGGCAGCTGGACTACGTGCGGGAGGGCAAGATCCTCGGGCAGTACGTCGCGCAGCACTTCAAGGGCGAGAAGGTCGCCTACTTCTACCAGGACGACGAGTTCGGCATGGACGGGGTCAAGGGCCTCGACGATGAGATCCCGGCCTCGCAGGTGGTCAGCAAGCAGAGCTACGTCGACACCAACGTCAACATCGCACCGCAGGTCGCGGCGCTGCGCGCGTCCGGCGCCAAGGTGGTCATCTCGTTCTCGATTCCCGCCTTCACCGCCTTGCTCAAGCTGGACAGCCTGAAGCTCGGTTTCAACCCGACCCTGGTGGTCAGCGACGTCGGCTCGGACCCGATCACGCTGTCCGGGCTGCTCGAGTCGTTCGCGAAGCAGGGCGGCGCGACCGTCAACGGCAACCAGCTCACCCAAGGGATCATCACCGACGAGTACCTCCCGGCGCTCAGCACCAGTGACAGCTGGTACAACCTGTTCGTCAAGATTCACAACCAGTACGACGCCAAGGAGCCGCTGGACGGCAACTTCTTCTACGGCATGGCCGTCGCGTACACGTTCGTCGAGGCGATGCTCAAGGCGGGCCGGAATCCGACCCGGGCGGACCTGACCTCGGCGATCGAGTCTGGGCTGCCGCAGGGCCCCATGATCGCCCCGTTCGCGTACGGCTCAGACGACCACGACGGCGTCACCGGCGCATATATCGGCGTTATCCAGAATGGAGTCGTCGTGCAGCAAGGGTCGGTGATGACCACGGATACCACACCAACCGGGGCGATTACGGCCTACACGGGAACCGAGCAGACGGCACCAGCGAGTGGCGTTCCCTCACCCTGACGCCGCATCGGCCATTCCCGGCGGGACGGAACAGGGATTAAGCCGAGATGACAGCCGAAACGGGCCGATCCCGGCCGGTACGGGGGGGCGGAGAGCCCCCCCGTACCCGGGTGGCCCCGGGAGGGCGTCCCCCGGGGCCAACAGAGCGGCTGCTGACCGCGGCCGAGGAATTGTTCGGCGAGCGCAGCTATCACCGCACGACGGTCGCGCACATCTGCGCCCGGGCCGGGATGGCCACCGGTAGCTTCTACTCGTACTACGAGTCCAAGGCGGAGATCTTCGCGGCCGTGGTCCGGGCCATCAACACCGACCTGCGACGAGCCATGAAGGACGCGCTCGAGCACGCCGACGGCGGGCAGCGGAACCGCGAACGCGCGTCCTTCCGGGCGTACTTCGACATGCTGTCCACGCGGCCGTGGATCGACCGCATCGTCCGGGAGTCGGAGTTCGTCGACCCCGGACTCTTCCGCGAGTATTACGAGCACCTGGCGAGGGGATACGCACGCGGCGTGCGGGCCGCTCAAATGGATCGCGACATCGACGCACGCTACGACCCGGAGGTCATCGCGTACGCCTACACCGGGATCGGCAACTTCGTCGGCATGCGCTGGGCCGAGTGGACGGCCGGCGGCCGGGTCCCCGAGGACGTGCTCGACGATGTGCTCGAGTTGCTGGGCCGCGGGCTGGCCCCGAAGACCGCACCGGCCCGGCCCGCGGACGTGTAAGACCCCTCAGCCGCGCTGTGGATAGTCCTGTGGACATCGTGGGGACGATGCTGCGTGTTACTGGGGAACTTGCGAACCGAGCCTGTGGATAACTCGGGCCTGGGGATCCCGTCGCTGCCGCCCACTTCGGTGGGTAACCCAGGGTTGCGGGTCAGTGCGATTCGCGGGGAACCTCGTGGCCGCTGGCGCCAATCAGGAAGTCCAGGTCGGCGCCGGAATCGGCCTGCAGCACGTGCTCGCAGTACAGCCGGGTCCAGCCCCGGCTGGCGTGAGGCGCGGGCGGGCGCCACGCGGCCCGGCGTTCGGCCAGTTCCTCGGCGCTCACCTCGAGGGTCAAGGTCCGGTCCGGGACGTCCAGGGTGATCCAGTCGCCGGTCCGGACCAGGGCCAGCGGACCTCCGGCCGCGGCTTCCGGGGCGACGTGCAGGACGACCGTCCCGTACGCGGTGCCGGACATGCGGCCGTCGCAGATCCGCACCAAGTCGCGGACGCCGCGCAGCAGCAGCTTGCGTGGCAGCGCCACGTTGGATACCTCGGGCATGCCGGGGTAGCCTCGCGGGCCGCAGTACCGGATGACCAGCACGGTGTCCTCGTCGACGTCGAGCTCGGGGTCGTTCGACACGGCGTAGTAGTCCTCGGGGGAGTCGAAGACCAGGGCCCGGCCCCGGTGCTTGAGCAGGTGCGGGGAGGACGCCGACTGCTTGATCACCGCCCCGCCGGGCGCGAGGTTGCCGCGCAGCACGGCGGTCCCGGTCCCGGCGGGCTGGAACGGGTCAGCCGTGGTCATGATGACCTCGCGGTTCCAGCACGGGGCGTCCGCGACGTTCGCGCCGATCGCGGACCCGGTCACCGTGATCGCCTCGGCGTTCAGCAGGCCGGCCTCGGCCAGCTCCCGCATCACCGCGGGCAGGCCGCCTGCGTAGCAGAAGTCCTCCATCAGGTACTGACCGTTCGGCTGCAGGTTCACCAGCGTCGGGACGTCCCGGGCCAGCACGTCGAAGTCGTCGAGGGACAGCGGCACGCCCAGTCGCCCGGCGATGGCCAGCAGGTGGATCACCGCGTTCGTCGACCCGCCGATGGCCGCGTTGACCCGGATCGCGTTCTCGAACGCCGCCCTGGTCATGATGGCCGAAGGCCGCAGTTCCTGCCGCACCAGCCCGACGATCACCTGGCCGGCCCGCTGCGCGGTCTCGTACCGGCGGGAGTCGACCGCGGGCCAGGTCGCCGAGTACGGCAACTGCATGCCCAGGGCCTCGGCCATCGACGCCATCGTGGACGCCGTCCCCATCGTCATGCAGTGCCCGTTGGACCGCGCCATGCAGCCTTCGGCGAAGACGCATTCTTCCTGCGTCATCCGCCCAGCCACCAGGTCTTCCTCGAACCGCCAGACTGCCGTGCCGGAGCCCACGTCGGTGCCCTGGTACTTGCCGTTGAGCATCGGGCCGCCAGTGACCATCACCGCGGGCAGGTCCACGCTGGCCGCGGCCATCAGCAGTCCGGGGGTGGTCTTGTCGCACCCGGACAGCAGCACCACGCCGTCCAGCGGGTTGGCCCGCATCAGCTCCTCGGCCTCCATGGCCAGCAGGTTCCGGTACAGCATGGCCGTGGGCCGCAGCAGCGTCTCGCCCAGGGCCATGGCCGGGAACTCCAGCGGGAATCCGCCCTCCTGCCACACTCCGCGCTTGACCGACTCGGCCACCCGGTGCAGGTGGACGTTGCACGGAGCCAGCTCGGACCAGGTGGTGGCGATGCCGATCACCGGCCGGCCGTCGAAAACCTCGGGCGTGAACCCCTCGCTGCGCATCCAGGACCGGTGGGCCATGCCGCTCCGCCCGGTCGCGCCGAACCACTGGGTGCTGCGGAGTTCACCGTTTGCCGTCATGAGTACATAACTAACACGGGAGCCAGGGGCGAGCACCATGGGCCGTTCGGCATAAATGTTAGGGTCACGAGGGTGAGCCGGGTTCATGACATGGGCGGTGAGACGGGGTTCGGGCCGGTACCAGTCGACGCGGACGGCGGCCCCCCGTTTGCGGCCGACTGGGAGGCGCGGGTGTACGCGCTGGCGGCGGTGCTGCGGCGGCGGGGGGTGTTCAACAGCGATGAACTGCGCGACGCGATCGAGCGGCTGCCGCCGGAGGTCTACCTGGGCGCGTCGTACTACGAGCGCTGGCTGGGCGCGATCGAGATGCTGGTCGCGGAGAAGGGCGTGGCGTGATGTCCAGGTACGCGGCGGGCAGCCGGGTCCGGGTCCGCGCCGGGGATCCCGACCATCACACCCGCGTGCCGAGGTACGTGCGCGGGCACGTCGGAGAGATCGTCGCGGCCCTGGACCGGTGGCCGGTGCCCGATGACAGCGCGCGCGGTCTCCCGCCTCGTGTCGAGACCTGCTATGCGGTTCGCTTCTCCGCCGCGGACCTGTGGGGGAGCGGTGATCACACCGTGACCGTGGACCTGTGGGAGTCCTACCTTGACCAGCCATGACGACCATGTGCACTCCTCCGCCGCGGTGCGCACCCGGCAGCTGGAAGAACGGCTGATCGCCGCCGGGCTGACCAGCGACGACGAGATCGACGAGTTCCTGACCAGGCTGTACGCCAGCGCCTCCCCGGTCAATGGGGCGCGGATGGCGGCCCGGGCCTGGACCGACCCGCGGTATCGTGACCTGCTGTTGTCGGACGGGAATGCGGCTGCCGGGCAAGCCGGCTTCGACGGGCTGAGTTACCAGCTGCGGGTGGTCGCCAACACCGACCAGACCCACAACGTCATCGTCTGCACGCTGTGCTCGTGCTACCCGGTGTCGCTGCTCGGCCCGTCGCCGGGCTGGTACAAGAGCTTTCCGTACCGGTCACGGACGGTCCGCGAGCCGCGGGCGGTGCTGGCCGAGTTCGGCGTGACGCTGCCCGACACCGTCCAGATCTCGGTCTGGGACTCGACGTCGGAGGCCCGGTATATGGTGCTACCCGCGCGTCCGGTCGGGACCGAGGCGCTGGACGCTGAGCAGCTGACCGCCCTGGTGACCAGGAACGGGCTTATCGGGACGGCGCTGGTATAGCGGCCAGCCTGCGGACCGCGGACCTGAGCACGTCCGGCGGCTGGATGAAGGCCAGACGGACGTAGGAACTGGCCTCGGTGCTGGCGCTCAGCAGGCGGCCTGGCACCACGGCGACGCCGTGCCTGAGCGCGGCCTGGGCGAACGCGCTGCTGTCCGCGTCGTCGGGCAGCCGCGCCCACAGGCACAGGCCGCCGTCCGGCTCGGGCCAGGTCCAGCCGGGCAGGCTGGCCCGCAGCGCACCGGCCAGGGCGTCGTAGCGGGTCCGCAGCCACTCGCCGCGCCATTTGACGATGTCTTCGTGCTGGCCGCCCAGCAGCGCCGCCACGATCGCCTGCTGGAAAGCGGCACTGCCCTGGTCAGCAGCGGCCTTGGCCGCGGCCAGCCGGGCGATCAGGCCCTCACTGCCCCTGATCCAGCCGGTGCGCAGACCGCCCCAGTAGAGCTTGGACAGCGACCCGACGCTGACCAGGTTGGGCTGGTCCGGGCCGAACGCGGCCAGCGGCGGGATCCGTGGCCCGTCGTGAAGCGGCAGTTCGGCCAGCGTCATGTCGTCGACGAACAGCGTGTCCGGATGCGCGGCGGCGATAGCGGCCACGCGGTTCCGGGGCCCGGCCGGCATGACCAGGCCGGTGGGGTTCTGGTAGGTCGGGATCAGGTAGACCATGGCCGGGCGGTGCGTGCGGACCACGTGCTCCAGCCGGTCCGGATCCAGGCCCTGGTCGGCTGGCATCCCGATCACCGTGGCGCCCGCCCGGTGCAGCGCGTCCAGCACGCCAGGGTAGGTAGGGTCCTCCACCGCGACCGGCTGGCCGGGCAGGACCTCGGACCGGATCAGCAGGTCCAGGGCCTGCTGGGCGCCGGTCGTGACGATCATCCGGGCCGGGCTGGCGGGCAGCCTGAGGCGTTCGGTCAGATGGCTGGCGATCGCGGTGCGCAACTCCGGCAGCCCGTAAGGGAAGTAGCCGGAGGTCCTGGTCAGGGCGTCGCGTGCGGCCCGGTCCAGGAGGGTCGCCGGATCAGTCAGGGCCGCCGCCACTGCCGGCGCGCAGTCCACCGCAGCCAGGCTGAGGTCCGCCTTGACCACGGCTTCGGAGAGCAGGCCGGCGAAGAAGCCGTTGGCCCGGTGCACGCCGCCCGGGGTGGTGCGGTGCGGGACGATGCGAGTGCCCGCGCCCTGGCGGCTCTCGGCCATCCCCTCGTCGCGCAGCACCTGGTAGGCGGCGGACACCGTGTTCCGGCTCACTGAAAGGGCCGCGGCCAGGTCGCGTTCGGCGGGCAGCCGGAGCCCGGCGGGCAGTTCGCCGGTGTCGGCCAGGCGGGCGATCCGGGTCGCGAGCAGCCGGTACAGCGGACCTTCCGCAGCTGGCCAGCGACCGAGCAGGTCGGTCAGCGCCACGGCGCCGATGCCGGACGATGGCCAACCGGGCTGGGTCACGACGACACGAGGTCGAGCGAGGCGGCCAGGGCCCGCAGCGCGGGCAGCGGATCGGATTCGAGGAACTGGACCGCGACGTGGTCCGCGCCCGCGTCCAGGTGCGCGGTCACGCCCCGGCCGAGCGTCTCCGCGTCGCCGTGCACGACCAGCGCGTCGATCAGCGCGTCGCTGCCGCCGTCGGCTAGGTCGGCGTCCGCCCAGCCGAGCCGGCGCAGGTTGCTGACGTAGTTGGTCAGGCCAAGGTAGGGGTTCTGCACGCGCGGTCGGCCGAGGGCGCGAGCCCGCTCGGGGTCGGTGTCCAGGACCACCTTCTGCTCGGGCGCGAGCAGCGGTCCGGGGCCCAGGATCTGCCGGGCCTCGCGGGTGTGCTCCGGCGTGACCAGGTAGGGATGCGCGCCCGCGGACCGGTCGGCGGCGAGCCGCAGGACCCGCGGGCCGAGGGCGGCCAGCGCCCGTCCTTCGGCCGGGACCTCGAGCTCGTCGAGTTCGTCGAGGTAGCTGACCAGCTTGGCGTAGGGCCGTTGGTACTGCGTGGTAGCTTCGGGATGGCCGATGCCCAGGCCGAGGAGGAAGCGGCCCGGATGCCGGGCCGTGATCCGGTGATAGGAGGCGGCCACGGTAGCGGCGTCGTCCTTCCAGACGTTGACGATCCCGGTGGCTACCGCGATGTGGTCCGTCGTGGCCAGCAGGTTCTCGACGACGCCCAAGTCGCCGGCGGGGGAGCCACCCACCCAGATCGCCCCGTAGCCCAGCGCCTCCACCTCGGCCGCGAGGTCCGGGGTGAGCCCCGAAGGGTGCCTCCAGATACCGATCCTGCCCAATTCGATAGTCATGCCATCGACAAGCCGAGCCAGGCCGTTTTTCATTCCGTCCGCGGGGTTACCGATGGACAGAGAATGTCTATATAGGTAGAGTGCCACTCATGGGATCGCGGTCTGAGTTCTCGCCGCAGACGCTGGCGGTGCTGGCGGCGCTGAGTGGACAGCCGTCGGCGTGGCAGCACGGATACGCGCTGGCTCGGGAGACCGGGCTGAAGTCGGGCACGCTGTACCCGATCTTGATCCGGCTCGCCGACCGGGGCCTGGTCCAGGCGTGCTGGCAGGACGAGCCCGTGCCGGGTCGGCCGCGCCGGCATCTGTACCGCCTCACTGCCGACGGGCTGGCCAGCGCCAGGACAGCCCTGGCCGAGGCGGAACTAGCTGCGGCGGAGCGGCCCGCCACCACGGCGCGTCCGGGTACGAGCGCCCGGCGCGGGCACGGTGTCGCGGCGCCCGTAGTGCCATGAGATGGCGGAGCCGGATCGCGGCCGCGGTGGGTCGGGGTGCGGTGCGGTTGGTGCCCGCAGGTCGGCGGGACTGGGCCGAGGCGGTCTGGGCCGAGGCGCACGAGGTGCCGGCAGGCTGGCCGCGGCTGGCCTGGCGGGCGGGCGGTCTGGGGCTGATTGCGAAGGAGGGGCAGATGGCACGCACGATCGGCAGCTGGTTGCTGTTCGCGGGGGCGGCGGGGGCGGCGGCCTGGGGGGCCTGGCCAGGCTCCCCAGTCAGCCATGCCGCCCCGGTCCAAGGCGGCATCATCATCACGTTGGCACTGCTGGTCTGCCTTCCGCTGCTGACCCGTTTGGTGCTCGGATCGCCCGCCAACCGGGCGGCCCGGTGGCTCCGGGCTGGCTTCTACGTCGCGATCCTGGCCGTGATGCCAGCCGAGACCGCCATCCGGCTGTTCCTCGGCGCGGACCCGCGATCAGGTATTGACCGGCATATCTTCGATGTCATCCAGGGCCCGGCGGTGCCGGGCACCGTGTCCGGCAGCGCGGGCTGGGCAGGCGAGATAGGGATCCTGGTCGTCACGGGCTGCTTTCTGGTGGTCCTCCTGGCGCTGACCGCACGTCGTACGCCGGTGGCCCCGGCCACGCTGGCTATCGGCGCCGGTGCGGGCCTAATGCTGGGCGTGGCGATGTATGCAATCTCACCGCTCGGGCTCAACATCAAGTTCCCAGACCGGCCATGGCTGCACGGCTCCGCAGCTGACGCGGTCGGGACGCTGGCCTGGATCCTGCTGTTCGGCGCGCCGTTGGTCGCCGGAGCCCTCGCGGGACGGCGCTGCAGGGTCGACGACGACCCCGCCAAGGCAGTCGTGGCCCAAATCTGGCAGGGTATGGCCGCCGGGGTGGTGTCCGGCGGCGTCGGGGCCGCACTCGTCACCGTGCTCGGCGCTGGCACTACCGCCCTCGTGGTCAGTTCGGCCTGGGTGCGGGATTTGCTCTACCACGGGCAGCACGTGACCGCCTCCGCGGTTTACGGCCGTGAGCTTTACGCGAGCCAGGACGTCCCCACTTACGTCCTCCTCCTCTTCGTCTTCCCGTTTATCGGGCTCATAATGGGCCTGATCGGCACGGGGATCGCCAACCCGAACCCTCGGCTGGCGGACGGCGGCCGCCCGGGGGGCCCGCCGGGTCCCGGTGCGCCCGAGCCGCTGCCGGCTCCGCCCGACGGCGGCCGGCACGTCGATGCGGAAGAACCGACCGTGCTGGCAGGAGGAGCCGATGCCGGGCCGACCGCGCCGACACCTGTACTGGCTCACCACTGACGGGCTGGCCAGCGCTGCCGCGTCGGCCAGGCTGGGCAGCGCTGCACCCACGGCCGGGCGAGGCGTGCTGCGGCTGGTGCCAGCGGCGCGGCGGGACTGGGCGGAGGCGGTCTGGGCCGAGGCGCATGAGGTGCCGGCGGGCTGGCAGCGGCTGGCCTGGCAGGCGGGCGGAGTGCGGCTGATAGCGAAGGAGGCGCAGATGGTACGCAGGACCGGCATCCTATTGCTGTTCGCGGCGGCCGCAGGGGCGGCGGCCTGGGGAGCCTGGCCGGGCTCCCGGGTCAGCCATGGCGCCGCGGTCCAAGGCGGCATTATCGTTACGGTGCTGCTCCTGGCCGGCCTACCGTTGCTGACCCGCTTGGTACTCGGGCCGCCCGACAGCCGGGCGGCCCGGTGGCTCAGGGCCGGCTTCTACGCCGCGATCCTGGCCGTGATGCCGACCCAGGGCGCCATCGGGCTGTTCGTGGGCATGGTCCCGCGAGGGGGTATCGATCGGCATACCTTCGACGTCTTCCAGGGCCCGGGGGTGCCAGGAAGCTCGTCCGGCGGTCCTGACTGGGCCGGTGAGATAGGGATCCTGATCTTCACGGCCTGCTACCTGGCGATCATCCTGGCGCTGACCGCGCGCCGCGCCCCGGTGGCCCCGGCCACGCTGGCCATTAGTGCCGGCGCGGGCCTGGCCCTGGGCGCCGTGATGTACGCGGTGGCACCGCTCGGGCTCAACTTCAAGTACCCAACCAGGCCATGGCCGCCCGGTTCCGCGGTTGACGCGTTCGTGGCCCTGGCCTGGATCCTGGTGTTCGGTGCGCCGTTGGCCTGCGGCGTTATCGCGGGGCTGCGCTGCCATGTGCCGGACGACCTCGGCCAGGCATCCGTCGCCCGGGCCTGGCAGGGCTTGGCCGCGGGGCTGGTATCCGGCGGCGTCGGGGCCTTGTTCGTCACCGTATTCGGCAGCGGCACGACCGCGCTGCTGGTCAAGTCGGCCTGGGTGCGGGACTTGCTCTACCACGGGCAGCACCTGACCGCCTCCGCGGTCTACGGCCGTGAGCTCTACGCGAGCCAGGACGTGACCGCTTACTTCGCCCTTCTCGTGGGCTTTCCGCTCATCGGGACCGTGATGGGCTTGACCGGCGCAGGGATCGCCAACGCGATCCGCCAGCAGCCGGAGCGCGCTCCGGAGAAGGTGACCGTCTAGCCGCCGACCCGCGTACCGCAGTTCGCGCAGAAGCGAGCCCCGCCGGGCAGTTCGTTGCCGCATTCCGCGCAATGCGGAACGGCGGGCGCGAGCCCTTGCCCGCAGCTCATGCAGAACTTCGCACCGGCCGGGTTCGCGGCCTGGCAGGACGCGCACACCGCTCCGGCCGCGGTCTGCGGGGCCGCAGGAGCCGCAGGAGCCTGGGGGGCTGGCGGAGCCTGCGGCGGACCACCCTGGGGCTGGCCACCACCCTGCCCGTACGGCACGCCGTACTGGGCGGCCGCCCGCTGCGCCGCCTCGGCCTGCTGCGATTGCATGGCCTGCGCCTGCTGCGCCCCGAACGCGCTGGCCAGACCGAACCCGGCGCCGAGGAACGCGCCTTCGGTACCGGCGCCGCCCTTGGCCAGGCCCTGCCCGGCACCCAGCGCCATCTCGCCCGCGGCATAGTTCTGGAAGCCGCCGGCCAGCTGCGAGTAACTGGTGTCCTTGGCCAGCTGCTTGAGCTGCTGTTCGTCCTCGGGGGAGAGGTTGACGTCGAAGTTGCCCATCCGGGTCAGCTGGACGCCGTAGGCGGCGAGCTGACCGTTGCCGGCGTCGATGGTGTTCTGCTCGATCTCCGCCGAGTACGCCATCAGACCCAGGATCGGCCACCCGTTGCGGACGATCTGGGTGGTGACGTGGGTCCGCAGCACCTTCAGCAGCTGATCGCTGACCCACCCGGCGATCCGCTCGTTGTCGGTGACGTCGACCGTGGCGGTCAGGTTGGTGATCAGCCGCACCGGGTCGGCGACGCGCAGCGCGTAGTCCCCGAACACCCGAAGCGTCACGACCAGCCCGGTCCGCGGGTCCTGCACGTCATCGACCCGCCCGCCGAACTTGAAGCCGGTGTACTCGCGGGTGCCGACGAAGTACATCTCGGCCCGGTAGGCGTTCCCGCCGCTGACGACGTCGATGATCGCGCCGAGTCCAGGCAGCTCGTTGGCGTCGATCTGGTGTCGGCCTGGGCCCAGGGTCTGCACGACCTGGCCCGTGTTGACGAACAGCGCCATCTCGTCCGCGTTGACGATCGCACGCGTGTAGCGACGGATGGTGACGTCCGGCCATTTGAAGACGATTTGACCTTTGCGGTCATCAGGTACGGCGATGAACTCCCGCCCGAGCAGTGCCATGGCAGAACCATACCCGCTGCCGAACTTTGAGGTATAAGACGATGTCAAAGGTCACTTCCCTGCTATCTTCCGAGCGTGGAAATGATCCAGTGCCAGTGGTGCCACGCCCAGAATCAGGCGGGCGCCACCAGTTGTCAGACCTGCGGCGCTCCACTCGACGAGCGGGACAAGGTCAGCGACTCCGGCTGGCGCGAGGCGCCCCGGCTGCGCGACATGACCGAGTTCCAGTTCTCCGGCAGCACCTGCCAGGTCGAAGGCGAGCTCGTCCCGGTGGCGGAGATCAGCCTCCACCCGCAGGACGGCGTGTACTTCGAGCACCACGTGCTGCTGTGGAAGGACGAGTCGGTGCCGCTGTCGTCGATGAACACCGGCGGCGGGATGAAGCGCACGATCGGCGGCATGCCGCACATCGTGACGGTGGCCAACGGCCCGGGCCGGATCGCGTTCTCCCGGGACGCGCCCGGCGAGCTCGTGGTGCTGCCGCTGCACCCCGGCATGGAACTGGATGTCCGCGAGCACGCCTTCTTGGTTGCCTCGCACAGCGTCCAGTACTCCTTCGTGCGGATCAAGGGCCTGGTCAACCTGCTGCACGGCGGGAACGGCATGTACGTGGACCGCTTCGTCACGACCGGCTACCCCGGCATGCTGCTGCTGCACGGGAACGGGAACGTGCTCGAGCGGACCCTGCGGCCGGGCGAGAAGATCCTGGTCGAGCCCGGCGGTTTCCTCTACAAGGACTCCACGGTGCAGATGCAGGCCGCGCAGATGCCGCTCAAGACCGGCATGCTGCGGCACGGCATGTACCTGGCCGAGATGACCGGGCCCGGCCGGGTCGGCATCCAGTCGATGTACGTCCACCACCACGCCGACTGAATACTGAGATGAATACATACATCTGCCGGTACTGCCGCCAGCCGAGCGACCCGAGCTCACCGACCTGCCCGCTGTGCGGGGCGCCGGTCGACATCCGGTCCTCGGTCAGCGACTCGGGGTGGGTCCAGCAGCCGCCGATCAAGGACATGGCCCGGCTCCAGTTCGGCCAGTCCCACATCCAGATCGCGGGCACCACCGTGCCCGTCGCGGAGTTCAGCCTCGCGGCGAACGACTGGATCTACTTCTCCCACCACGTCCTGCTGTGGACCGAGCCGGGCACCAAGCTGACCAACATGCCGATGCGCGGCGGGTGGAACCGCACGCTGGCCGGCCTGCCGCTGATCATGGTCGAGGGCCGCGGTCCCGGCCACCTAGCGCTGTCCGACAACCACGCGGGCGAGGTCGTGGCCCTGCCGCTGCAGCACAACCAGCAGATCTGGGTCCGTGAGCACCGCTTCTTGACCGCAACGGGGAACGTCAAGTACGACTGGCATCCCACCGGCGTCTGGTACACCACCGGCACCGGCGATGACCAGGAGACCCGCTATCCGATGGGTCAGTACGGCGACACGTTCGCCGCTACCGGTGGACCGGGGCTGCTGCTGCTGCACTCGCCGGGCAATACCTTCGTCCGCGACCTGCAGCCCAACCAGACCCTGCTGATCCAGCCGAGCGCCCTGCTCTACCGAGATGTGTCGGTCCGGATGTCCTTGCACCTGGAGTACCCCCGGAACATGGGCTTCGCCTTCTGGAACAACCGGTGGAGCTACCGCAGCATCTGGCTTCGGCTGTTCGGTCCCGGCCGGGTCGCGGTGCAGTCCATGTACGCCGCACCCGAGGACACGGACATAATCACCAACCACTCCTACGCGACGACGCACCACTGGTAACAGTCACGGCGTCAGCGAGGGCCGGGAGTTGAGCGCGGCCACGTCCGGCAGCGTAGTGGACCGGGTAGGCCTGGTCGAACGCGCCGCAGCGTGAGCGCCGCGTCGATGACCAGCGCGTCCATGATCCCCGGTATACGGGGGCAAACCCCACCCCAAAGAGGGGTGGAAGCCGCGTTCCCGCTCAGCGGCCCAGTCCCTAGCGTGAACCTCAGGTGCAGACGAGCGTGCCCGCCGCACGGGGGCCGGGCACGCTCCCGCACGACGAGGCCACAAACTACGGGAGGCACTTCATGATCGAGGCACGCGGCCTGGTCAAGCGCTACGGCCCCACCACCGCCGTGGACAACCTCAGCTTCGACGTCCGGCCCGGCACGGTGACCGGTTTCCTCGGCCCGAACGGCGCCGGCAAATCCACCACGATGCGGATGATCCTCGGCCTGGACCGGCCGGACGCCGGGACGGCCCGGGTCAACGGCAAGAACTACCACGAGCTGCGCTGGCCGCTGCGTGAAGTCGGCGCGCTGCTGGAGGCCAAGGCATTTCACCCTGGGCGTTCGGCCCGGGCCCACCTCACCGCACTGGCGGCGAGCAACGGCATCCCGCGTCGGCGGGTCAACGAGGTGCTGGAGATCACCGGCATGGGCAAGGCCGCGGAGCGCCGCGCGGGCAAGTTTTCCCTGGGCATGGCTCAGCGGCTGGGCATCGCCGCCGCGCTGCTCGGCGACCCCGCCGTGCTGCTGCTTGACGAGCCGGTCAACGGGCTGGACCCGGAGGGCATCCGCTGGATCCGCGGCCTGCTCAAGAACCTGGCGTCGCACGGCCGCACGGTGCTCATCTCCAGCCACCTGATCAGCGAGATCGCGCAGACTGCGGACCAGCTCATCGTGATCGGCCAGGGCCGGCTGCTGGCCCAGACCACCGTGGCCGAGCTCTGCGCCCGCAGCAGCTCGCTGGAAGAGGCGTTCTTCCAGCTCACCGACGGCAGCACCGAGTACTCCGCCAGCTACGCGGCCCACTACGGGGCCAACTACCCCCTGAGGAGCGTGTCATGACCACCGCGACGCTCGACCGCGCCGCCACTCCCGGCCGGATCCAAGGACGCTACGGCTTCCGCGCCGTGGCCCAGATGGAATGGCTCAAGCTGCGCAGTGTCCGCTCCACCTGGTGGACCCTGCTTGTCTTCGCGGCCGGCATGATCGGCCTGGCCGTCCTGGTCATGATCCACCAGCGCTGGGCCACCATGTCAGCCGCGGACCGGGCCTCCTTCGACCCGACCAACGACAGCTACGCTGGGCTGGCGATCGGCCAGCTCGCCCTCGGTGTCCTCGGCGTGCTGGCCGTGACCAGCGAGTTCTCCTCCGGCATGATCCGTGCCACGTTCGCCGCGGCGCCACGGCGTCCGCTGGTGCTGGCGGCCAAGGCGGCGATCGTCGCCGCGGTGGCGCTGGTGGCGGGGGAGATCTTGGCCTTCGTCGCGTTCGGGGTCGGCGAAGCGGTGCTCAAGAGCCCGGCGCCGCACGCCGCCCTCGGCCAGCCGGGCGTGCTACGCGCGGTGCTGATGGCCGGCGCCTACCCGGCGCTGATCGCACTCATCGGCCTTGGCCTCGGCGCTCTCATCCGGCACACAGCGGGCGCGATCAGTGCCGTGGTCGGGGTGCTGTTCGTACTGCCGCTGATCCTGGTCCCGCTCGGAACCTCGATCCAGAACTCGGCCGGGCAGTTCATGCCGATGCTGATCGCGGAGAACTCGCTGACCGCGGTAAAGCCGGTGGCGCACAGCCTGTCGCCCGGCGTCGGGTTCGCGCTGCTGTGCGGGTATGCCGTGGTGGCGCTGGCCGTGGGCACCTGGGCCGTAGCGCGCCGCGACGCGTGAGCGCGGGCCGCTAGCGAGAGACAATAAGGTCCATGGACGAGGACATCCGGCGGGTGACGGGCATCGTATTGCGTGCCCCGCTCACCCATCGGACCGTTCGCGAGCTGCTGTACTGCGGCGTCGGCGGCCTGGCCGGGGTGATCGGGTTCGAGATCACGATCGCCATGCTCGCCGTGGGCTTGAGCATTTCCGTGTCCATCGTCGGCACCGTGATCGGGCTGCTGCTGCTGACCCTGGCCCTGCGCGTCAGCGGGCGGCTGGGCGCGCTGCACCGCCGCCTGGCCGGGTGGCTGCTGCGCTACCGGGTCGAGCCGGCGCCGAAGTTCCAGCCCGGCACCGGCATCTTGAACCGGCTCGACAGGCGGCTGCGGGACCGGGCCGCCTGGCGGGCGGTCTCCTACAGCCTGGTCAAGCTGCCCGTCGCGGCCGTGCAGCTGTACGCCATCACGATCGCCTGCATCGGGCTGGTGGACATCACCTACCCGGTCGACTGGGTGCTGTTCCGGAACGACACGACCAGCCCGATGACGGTCGTGTTCCCCTTCCCGTTCATCGGAACCTTCCACGTTTACGGCTTTGCCGGCACCTACCTCGCGGCCATCGCGGGCGTCGTTTGCGTGCTCGCGGCGACGTGGCTGGCCCGGGCCATCAACGCGGGGGACCGGCGGCTGCTCCGTGGCCTGCTCGGGCCGAGGAGCATGTCCGAGCGGGTCAGCGAGCTCGAGCGGACCAGGACGCTGGCGGTGGAGGATTCGGCCGCGGCGCTGCGGCGGGTCGAACGGGACCTGCACGACGGCGCGCAGATGCGACTGGCCGCGCTGGCCATGAACCTCGGCATGGCCCAGGAGAAGCTGGGCGACGACGAGCACGCCGACCACGCGACGGTCAAGGAACTGATCGACGCCGCGCACCGCAACGCGGTGGACGCCATGGCCGACCTGCGTGACCTGGCCCGCGGCATCCACCCGCCCGCGCTCGACAACGGCCTGGCCAGCGCGCTGGCCACCCTGGCCGCCAGCAGTGCCATCCCCGCCGCGGTCACCGCCGACATCGGCACCCGGCCCGCTCCGGCCATCGAGACGATCGCGTACTTCTGCGCGGCCGAGCTGATTACCAATGCGACCAAGCACAGTTACGCGAATCAGATCAAAATCAATATCCTCACCGAACGGACCGGGGTGCTCCGTCTCCAGGTCATCGACGACGGCATCGGCGGGGCGGACGCGGCCCGTGGCAGTGGCCTGACCGGACTGGCCCAGCGGGTGTCCACGGTGGACGGGCGGATCGACGTGTCCAGCCCACCCGGCGGCCCGACCACGGTTACCGTCGAACTGCCGCTGACGGCCTAGGGGAGCATGTGATGCGGGTAGTGATCGCGGAGGACGCCGCACTGCTGCGGGAGGGGCTGACCCGCCTGCTAGAGGACCGCGGCCATTCGGTGTGCGCGGCGGTGACCGACGGCGACGCGCTGCTGGCCGCGGTGGGCGAGCACCAGCCCGACGTCGCGGTGGTGGACATCCGAATGCCGCCCACCCACACCGACGAGGGACTGCGGGCGGCGCTGGCCATGCGCAAGGCCTTTCCCGGCGTCGGGGTGATGATGTTCTCCCAGTACATCGAGACGTCCTACAGCGCGCAGCTGCTCGAGGGCGGTGCGGCCGGGGTCGGCTACCTGCTCAAGGACCGGGTGGCCAACGTCGCCGAGTTCGCCGCGGCGCTGGAACGGGTGGCGGGCGGCGGTACCGCGCTGGATCCCGAGGTGGTCAGCCAGCTGTTCCGGGCCAGCCGGCAGCGTGGCGGGCTGGCCACGCTCACCCCGCGGGAGCGCCAGGTGCTCGCGCTGATGGCCGAAGGCCGGTCGAACTCGGCGATCGCAGCCGACCTGGTGGTCTCCGGCGGGGCGGTGGAGAAGCACGTGGCCAGCATCTTCACCAAGCTCGGCCTGCCCCCCGACGAGAGCGACAACCGCCGCGTCCTCGCCGTCCTCCACTACCTCGGCTCCCCGGCGTGACGCTACGCTTACCGCGTGCCTTTCCGGAAAAAAGCCCCGGCCCGCCCGCTATCTGAGCGGCTGAAGAGGGAGATCGACGAGGTTCGGGCTGGGCGCGCCTCCTCCATCACACTAAAGGGCCGTCTCACAAAAGTTCCGGACGAGATCCGCGAGCTGGAGGGCCTGCGGTCCTTGGTCGTCGACAGTGGAGAAATCGAAACGCTCCCGTCCTGGCTCGCCGATCTCCCGCATCTTGAGGTGATCGATATAAGCAGTCATCCGATGGCTGCACTTCCTGACCTGCCGAATGTTCAGTGGTCTGTCGATGCCGAGACGATAATTCGATGCGACGACACGCTTAACCC